>JADZFV010000174.1 GCA_020854255.1 Candidatus Melainabacteria bacterium
GAAGAATCCGCGCGAGCATTGTTTGCAGGTAATGAAACCAAATTTCACGAGCTCACCAGCGCATGGCCCGAGGATGTCGGTCGATACGCGCAGAAGCTTGCAGCCGCGGCGCTTCGGCAGAGGAGTTGAAAATAGTTTGAAGGCTTTAAGTATTCGAAGAATAGATATGGCGACATTGCTTTTTGCGGTGTTGATGGGCGTTCTCCTCGGTTTCAATTCTGCCTACGCCGCAGGATCAAAAAACGAAAACGAAGTAAAATTTCGCACTTTTTACTATTACGCAGATCGCTTCACTTTCCCGCCAGACACCAAGTATTTTGATTATGACAGTCGCCCCTGGAAAGAAGAGGAGAAAGCGACTGCAACCAAACTGCTGGAAGAACTCAAGAAAAAAGCACCAGGGATAGTGGCGCTTGCATCCCAGCACGGAAGAATTCCAATACTTAGAAGTCCAAACATACCTTACAAAAATATTCTGGGCAAAACAACAAACGCGCATGTGCTCGCGGTTGACGGAGCCCTATTCATCGCAGATGGTGCCGAAGAACAAAAAGACTACAAGAGAATCTTGCTGCATGAATTAGTGCACATGGCAGATCTGGGGCGCCACGTTGCATACTCTCAGGCATGGGCGACCTTCGCACAACCATCATTGCAGAGGGCGCGAAGACAAGTCAGCTGCCAATTCCTTTTGGATGCAAAAGCAGAAGACTTCGCCGACACCAGATGGCCTTCCACAGAATCCTGCACCAGCTACAAAGAATCGCTCTGTGAGTTTGCTTCCCGGTATGTCCTCAATCCGAAATTCAAGAAGAGCTTCAAAGATTCGGACAACGCCATAAAGCCACTGCTGCAACCCTCCAAAACGGAGCTCGACTTCGCAAAACACTACATGGCAGGTCGCATTCACTTCAGAAATGACAAACCGTCTGATGCCATAACCGAGTTTGAGCTTGCTGCAAAGGCTGATAAATTCACACCTTCACCCCATGTGTTCCTGGCTCAATGCTGGTATGAAAAGAAGGAAAATGAAAAGGCACGAGATGAATTGAAAAAAGCCAAAGAACTTTTTGAACGTTCCAAAATCAGCATGACCGAATCTCTGCATTGGCGAACAGTCTCGATGCTTGCAAACTCTTATGCAACACTCGAAAGATTCGACGAGGCAAAACCTCTTCTGGACCGGCTATCAAACTCTCGCGTACAATACGATGCATCAATATTCTTGCGCCGCTCGCGCTGCAACCAAATGATGAGCAACCTCCCTCAGGCACTGCTCGACTATTATCAATATGAGTACCTCAACAGTCATTCATCTGAGCCTGCGAACTATTTTGATTTTATTGAAGATAAATCGTTTTTGCAAACCTTTTTGTCCAAGCCGTTTCCAAATGCAGACGGCAGAAGATCGCATGTTTTTTCTATTTGCTGGGAAAGGCTAGCGCTTGCAACAAAGGGGAGCGAGCGGAGCAAATTCATTGAGTCCGCCTTCACAGAAGTCGGCAAAGCCGCATCCGCAGGATATTATTCAAAGGACGAAGAGGTCGTTCGAAGAAAATACTTGAGCTACTTGAACGGCGACAAACAGAGCGACGACGAAAAACTATTCGAAGCAGAAAAGGACAAGAAGCTGTGGCAAGAATTTGATCTGCTCAGATATTTGACTGGAAAACCAATTCCTCCAGAGGGCGAAGAATTTGCAAAAATTCTCAGAAACACAAGACCCACTGATCCAAAGGAAACGAAGTGGCTATTCTGACGTCCACCAGCATCCTCACCGAGGCAGACGTGCCAGCGTTGATCGAGTCGAGCACTGCAACCTGCTGCGAAGCGGAGCCAGGCGATGTAATTCTGATGCGCCCATTGATTTTGCACAGTTCGTCAAAATCCGCAAGCCCAGATCATCGGCGAGTTTTACACCTCGAATTTTCTGCGGCAACGCTCCCCAACGGACTCAGTTGGACCGAGGCATAGTAGCTCAATGACGCGTGCTTTGCCGGACCTTCTCAGCCAACTCGCGATCGTAGCGCGCTTCGGCAGTTCGTCCGAGATGATCTAGCGTGTCAGCTCTTTGTTCAAACGCACGATGCTCGTACCAATGAATCCTCGCATGACTGTTATCGGCAATCAAAGCTTTACTGTAATCTCTAAGTCCAGAATACGCTCGGCTCAGATAGCCATATGCCTCACCGTCCATAGGGTCCAGCCTGATCGCATTCTGCAAAACAGGCACGGCTTCTGAATAACGCCCAGTCATGTTGTATCCATGACCGAGTGTCAAATGCGCAGGCTCATTGGCAGGATTCAATTCAATCGCGCGCGACGCCATGACTATTGCAGATTTAAAGTCGAATGTGCTGTCGTAAGTTTGCGCAATCCACTCAGCCGCCAAATCTGACTGTGGATCCAGTGATGCTGCTCGTTGAAAATGCTCGAATGCTTCACCATAGCGGTGCCTGTTATATGCATCCTTACCTAAAGCCATCTCACCCTTGAAAGTGAAATTGGCAATCTCCACTCCAGCAGGCGGGACGACAACCACCGGAGCAGTGTCAACTGGTGGCAGGTTAAATAGAGGAGAACCGCCCTTAACAATAGCGAACATCAAAAACGCAGGCACCAACAAAGCCGCGGCGCGCAAACTTCTTCGCACACGCGGACTGAACTCATCGGATGAAGACTGGTGATGCCGGTGGTTGAACAAATAGAAGATTGAACCAATAGCAAGCAGTCCACAAACGAAAGAACCAATAAGTCCGGCCCACTGCTGATCTGTCGTATACGCCAGTCCCAACAGCTGGAGAGAAATCAACCCGAAGTAAACGACGTTGAAAAATTGCCTCCTTCTGGTGTGAGGCCAATCAACTGACATTTCCGGTTTCAGGCTCAGCGGAATTGCCGATGCGTGCAGCGAGAGGTTCGGAGCCTGGATTGGCTTCTCTGTAGCCTGTTTAGCCCCAGCGAAAAGCTCATCCGCCCCGGAAGAGACTTCACTGTTCGCGTCTATCGAGATGGCTGGCGGTTCTGCCGATGGTGTTTCAGCTGCCGGGCTAGTGTCACCAGGTTCAGCAGCCACATCCTCTGCAACCTTAAGCTCAATATCCGGCGCGGCAGCACACTCAGCCGGCTGGGTGCCGGCTTTGGAATTTGACGTGTTTTTCTTTTTCGAACCCATAACCATCCGGTTTTGGAAGCGCGGAGATACTCATTACATAACTCCCATTCTTACTTATATGCCCTAAAAATAGCCAAATTGGCATTTTTTGAGCGCCCCTCTGCCTTTCAGCAAATGAAATGTCATATTAAAAACCTCACGCGCCCACCTGTCAGCCTTCCAGCTCAGACTGATAGATTAAATCGGCAGCCGATGGCATAATGCTCCTCCATATGAAGGCTCTCCTCTGTCGCAAAGCGTTAATTATTTGGGTCTGTGCATTCGTCTCGATTGCATCGGCGCACGCTCAGGTCGCTTCTGCACAAGCGCAGCCCAATGCGGCGCCTCCGCCCGCGCCCAGCCAGCCGACCATGCTGAAAGCCGGGGTCGAGCACTCCGAGACCGTACAGCCGCTTGACCCAAAACTCATGCCCGGGCGGCGCTTCGACCCGAATGCTGTTTCACTGGGTGCTCCCATTGACGAATGGATTTGCATCCCTCCCTGGTTTGCAGGAACTTTCGAGGTCAACAACTCGCTGGTCGTCCAATTCATCGACTACAGGACTCGAACCCAACTCGCGCCGAACCGATTGGAAAAAATCTACAGGACTTTTCACTACGGTCATCAGCTCGACTCCAACGGACGTGTCTGGCACCTGAATCGCTGCCCTTATCGAAATTCGATTGAGACCGAGCGCACAGTTCAATACAACTTGATTCGCAGTTCGCGATTCTTGCACTCAGGCAATGACTCGGTTATAGAAACGGCTACAGGTCCGGCGCTCGTTGTGGCGAAGGACACAGGGGTGATCGCGAGATCAACGACGATAGAAACATTCGGCAGATTCGAGTCGGCAGGAAATGGAATTCGTAAAACCACATCTATCAAAGGCTTCAGTCCAGCAGGAACGCCTGAAGATCTGATCGTTCGCATAGAGCAAGCAACCATGGTAGAACCTTTCGCACCAGATCCATCGACCGCCAACAGCTTTGCCAGATTCATGGCACAAAGACAGGCGCAAAGACAATATCAACAAATGCAGGGGGCTAAAACGCCGCAAGGAACCCAGGCAACTCCTTATACGCAGGCAACTCCCTATGTGCAGGATGCTCGTACTCCGCAAGGAACGCAGGGAACACCTTATACGCAGGCAACTCCTTATACTCAGGGAACTCCCGCAGCAGGAGTTCCGTTCATTCAAGGTTCGCCTATACAGGGATCGCCGAGGAAAGGAACTCCGATGCAAGGTTCGGGCAACTGATATGACCACTGCGATAAGAAGATTCAACGGAATAATCAAAGAATTAAATGTTTCCGGCGCAACTAAAGGATCGCTGTCCGGATTGAAATTTGTCGCAAAAGATTTGTTCGACGTCAAAGGTGAGGTTACCGGCATCGGCAACCCGACATGGGCTAAAACACATGGGCCGGCACTAGCAAACGCGTGGGCAGTTGACAGGGTTTTGAATGCCGGCGCGACGCTGGTTGGTAAATCCTGCTCTGACGAATTTGCATTTAGTGTCGATGGTATCAACGTACATTTTGGTGCCCCCGATAATCCTCAATATCCAGATCGCATTGCTGGAGGATCCTCCAGCGGCTCTGGTTCTGCGGTGGCAGCCGGACTGGTCGACTTTGCACTGGGAACCGACACTGGTGGCTCTATTCGAGTTCCGGCGAGTTATTGCGGAATATATGGATTCCGCCCTTCTCATGGAAGAATTCCCGTCGATGGTGTGGTGCCGCTTGCACCACTTCTGGATGCAGTTGGTTGGTTTGCGAGAAATTCTCTCATTCTGGAAACAGTCGGATCGGTTTTGCTGAATGAAAATCGTTCTGCAGTTTTTCCGAAAAAACTTCTCATCGCCAGAGATACATTCGAATTGATTTCGAAGCGATTAAAACCTGCCGTAGAAAAAGCCGTGGAAGCTTTCGCCTCAAAGTTTGCGCAGGCTCAAGACGTCCATTTGGAGCCATATGGCTGGGAAGGTCACGCTAAGCTCTACAGGGTTTTTCAGGGACGACAAGCCTGGAAAATCTACGGTGACTGGATCACGCAAAACGATCCGTACATGTGTCCATCTATCAAAGAACGTTTTGATTTTACGAAAACAGTCACAGAAAAAGACTTCGAAGACGCCACTGAGTTTCGCAATCGCATTGTCAGCGGTTTTGCAGAACTTCTTGCCGGCGACACAGTGTTATGCATGCCTACCACCAGCGACTTGCCACCACTCATAGACGCAAGCGAAGAAGATCTCTTGAGAAATCGGGCTCGTAATATGAACCTCACAGGAGTGGCACCACTGGCTCGCGTCCCGGAAGTTTGCGTGCCCATACCACTGACGGAGAAAACGACCACCGGTCTATCCTTTCTTGCCAGCCACGGCAATGACATGATGTTGTTGAACCTTTGTCGTGGCCTTTTGCAGTCTTAGAATTGCGCCAAAACTTGAAAAACTTCTTTCCCCAAAATAACGATAAGCGTCAAAGAAGCACCGACAATTCCAGATAGTTTGAGAAAATCACGACAATTCTGATTCACCGAAAAGCGGTGGGCAAGGGCAATGGTCAAGGCGGCAATCGGTAGGGCGAGAAAGGCTTCTCGCCAACATATCAAGTTGAGCAGTATAAGGATAGGAGTCACCATAGCACTGCTTCTGCTTGAGAGGCGAGGAGAAGCCCACAGACCACAACAGGCAAAAGCAACAATAAGGATTATGGTCTGAATATCCAGAGCGGCAGCGAGCAAAAGTCCAGTGCCACCCAGATATGTAGCAAGAAGCAGGCGTCTAACAGCGAGACTTTGAGCGCATCTTACGCCGAATGTCGCCAAGTTTGAAAAGGAGTCGGAGCCGCTTACAAACGTCGGAACAAGAAGTGCATTGATGCTGTTCATATACAGTCTCCAGTTGAAGGTGCTGAGTTCTCGCCAGAAAACTCATCATCGGGGTCAAATTCCGCTAATCCCATCTTATGTGAAAACTCGCCAGTGTGAATATAGACATCTCGATATTTGCATTCGGGAACTAATTTACGACAACTCGATCGCGCTGTCGACAGAAAGACCCGCTATTCATGCTACTCGCCAGCGAAGTTGCAAGCGTAAATATCTGTCCAATCATCAATAATCAAATGCAATTTACCGACACTGCAAAAACGTTTTCGCCAGAACCCATAGCCCTTTCGGGTGATGGAGCGCACACATGTAAGGGCTCTTTTCTAAGCCAACATACAGAGCAAAGTAATTGCAGCGCACGTGAGTCCCGACAGTCTCATGGCTTCACGCAAGTATTCGTCCACCGGAAAATCCTGAGCAAGGCCGATTGTAAGCGCAGCAATTGGAAGTGAAATGAATGACTCAGGCCAGCTAGCCAGATTCAGAAACACAAGCAGAGGAATCAACATCTCACTGCTCTTGCTAGATAGTCTATTCGTCGCCCAAAGTCCCGACCATCCAAAAACAGCAGTCAACATGAAGTGATTTGGATGAAGTACGGATGCAAGAAACACACCAATGATGGCTAATGCCAGCAACACTAGCAAACGGTCAAGCGTGACTTTCCAATCAATCTTTTCCGCCTGCGGCACTATCGTCGATTTCGAATATCCATCGCGAGCAAGCGGATGAGCACTTACTGCATTGACATTGTTCATACGGTGACTCCAATGAAGAAACGAGCCTTCGCCAGAAAGCACTGCAAGTCGATAATTTCCGTTCTTTCCATCATAGAGACTCAAAAGCAAGGGCAGCTATACCCATCCGTATATTTGCGTACGGGTACCCATATACGAATGGCAACATCTTCAAATTGATTGCTTGCAGTGGCGACCATATAGAATCCATGGCTTTTGTTCGCGAGAACAGCTTTCACTCCGCTGATTGCGGTTTGCCGATCCAGCTGCAGTTCTTCTGTTTCCTCCATCATCCAAAGCGCGGAGTTGACGCACTTGTCGATGTGTTGCTCCGTCCCAAAGTTAACTACAACACTATGCGTCTACAATCCCGGGCTCTACGCTCAGCTTGGCGCAATTGATTCAGTCTGGCCGCAGCTCAGCGGCATCAGGCAAGTCGTGCAAAACCCGGTGACCTCAGAGGAACTTTTGCGGACTCGCTACGGAGTGTCGAACTAGTGGAAAGACCAAGGCAAGAAAACGAAGAGAGCGAAGTAAATATGACTACAAAGGAAAAACCGACAAAAAAGTATCTGCAACGCCCTGAGCAATTCATCCTAAAGCCGATATCAAGTGATAAAGAGAACGACCGCGCTGCAGAAGTTTTGGATGAGATGTTAGAAAGTTTCGATTCACCCGAACGCGAAGCCTCACTCGTCGATGCCAAATTTGTATTGCACGTGAGGCGCCAATGTCACGGCAGTACCGTCAAGACTCTGAATTGGCTCTGTGCGTTCTTGCTTTGCGACTTCTTCAATCAACAAAGGAAGTGACAGAATCTGCTGCGATAATATTGCAGACAACGCCTTCACCACCTGCAGTGGCAATGGAAATTTGGAAAAGGTAAGTTGTGATACTTCTACTCCCCACTCTCGCGTTTTTTCGTTTATCAAATCCCGGGCAGTGCTCTCCAAAATGGATCTTGCAGTTAGACATTGCCCGATTGTTGCCTTCGACATAACAGACAGCAGAGTTGTATGTACGGTCTGCTCTATGGCATTCTCGAGATTCGCAATTGCAAGGCACTTCAAGGGATCAAAAATTTGGAATTCGAATGTGCCGGAGACGGCCGAGCATTCAGAGCAGCCTGTCACTTTGACTTCAGGAAGTGGGCGCGATTGAGTACTTTTGTCAATAATCTTGCACGTTTGAATTATCGGCCAAACGAAAGCAAACCCTGGTCCGCTAACACGAAGCACCTTTCCTAAGTGAAAGGTAACGAGGCACTTATTTTCATCGACTCGCCTAATTGCCATGCAAACCAGTATGCCGTAATAAACCACAAGTAAAAAAAGCAAGAAACCTGACTCACCCATTGCATGTATGCCTTTCGGAATATGAATTGCTAACTTTCCAATATTTCTGACACTGAAGAGTCTTCCAATTTCACCAGCTGAGTAACAAGTTTGTCCGTAATTTTGAGCAAACAGCAGCGGCAGCAGAATGCACCGTGTTCAGTACCAATAGGCTCGCTCCTGCATTTTCGTGCAACGGAAGGCACAATTACTTTCTTTCACCACGCACATGCGAATTCTAACCAGTTTCATCCAGCTGGATTCACGCGGA
>JADZFV010000175.1 GCA_020854255.1 Candidatus Melainabacteria bacterium
GCCTTCCTATGCAAATTATGTTGTGTGGGTAATAATAGAAAACAGGTATGCGCGCTTCTCTGGCGTGCCTGGATGGTTACTTCGACGTGCCTAGCCGCGCGACCCAACTGACCTCGAGGAATCTCTATGATGGTATCCGCTGTCCCTGATCAAAAAACCATTCAGTTTCCCGTCGACCGTTCTCTGGGCGAGCTATACACCCTTTCCGACAACGGAGCCACCAGTTTCGTAGGTGAAGCGATCGGGGCAGTAAAAGTGCCTGCAGGCGCAAAGCTGGCCCTTTATTTTAGTTTTGACGAATTGCTCGGCTGCCAGCCTCTGACCCGTGTTCAGGGCGACGCATTGCACTCCGTCTCCTTCCTCGGAGCCGACATTACCGACGAAGACCTCGAGCACGTCGGGCGCTTGACCTACCTCAGACAATTAGACATCAGCTGCACCGAAATTGGCGATATGGGGCTGCATTTTCTTGAAGGGCTGACAAAATTGAGAAAGATCAATCTTTCGTCGACAAAGATCTCCAATATCTCAGCCCCGCTTTTCGCCTGGTACGCCAACTTACAGGAGCTTCAGCTGGACGATACGGAAATAAGTGACGGTGCCCTCGAGTATCTGGGACGCCTGCATTCGCTGGAAACGCTATCTCTTTCATTTACACGCATAACCGACAGAGGGCTGACCAGCCTCAAAACCCTGAAGAGTCTGCGCGTCCTCAGGCTCAATTGTACGAAAGTAACAGACGCCGGAGTGACCCAGCTTTGCCGCATGACCAGCTTGAAAGAGCTGTGGCTGCGCAGCACGCTGGTAACATATCCCGGCATGGTCGAGTTGACTAAGTGGCTGCCGGAGTGCGAGATTATCCGCTGAGTGTGCCGCAGGGAGCACCGGCATCTTGCCGGCTTCGGCAGACAGCAGCCTCGTCTCGGATGCCGCCAGGGTGGCGGGGCTGCCGATCGTGCACCAAGGGTGGTGTCAGCTACTCGCATCCGACAATGCGGCAGAATAAATCCGTGTCCACATTGCCACCGCTAACCACGCAGATAATGCGCTTGTTCTTGAATTTGTCCTTGTGGGCTACAGCCGCCCCCAAAGCCAGTCCGCCGGTCGGTTCTGATTTCAGGTTTGCCAGCCGAAACAGAGAGCGCACTGCGTCTTCAATATCTTCTTCACTGACTTCCAAAATATCCTTTATGCCATTTTGCAGAATTGCCCAGTTGCGCTGTCCGAGACTGATAGTGCGCGCGCCATCAGCAATGGTCTGCGGCTCGCCCTCGTTGACAACTATCTTTCCCGCATCCAGAGAGAGTTTTCCATCATTTGCAAGAAGCGGTTCGGCGCCATATACCTCCATCGGGCAGCCGGCCTGCATAAGTCCGCAAATTAAACCGGCACTCAATCCGCCACCACCGACAGGGACAATTACCGCGTCAAAATCACCGGCACTCTCGGCTAATTCCGTACCCAATGTAGAGTTGCCCGCGATCACGTCGTCATGATCGTACGCACTGACGACTTGCGCATCAGGATATTGTGAAGCCAACTCAGCAACACGCTGCGCGCGGCTCACCTTCTGAGTTTCAACCAATTCTACTTTTCCGCCGAAGCGACTCACAGCGTCTACTTTGACGGCTGCCGAATTATCGGGCATAACTATGATTGCTTCTTTGTTCGTAAGCGAAGCAGCATATGACAGAGCTTGCCCGAAATTGCCTGAGGATGCGGCAATCAGGCGCGACGCCGGTGAACGCAACGCAGCCGAATAGGCGGCACGAAATTTGAAACTGCCGGTATATTGAAAGGTCTCACTGGCAATCAGCACTTCAGCCCCGACCAATTCATCGACACGCGGACTGCGAATCAAGGTGGTGGGCCGAATTGCATTTCTGACTGCAGTCAGATGATCTCGTGATTGATCAAGTGACTTCATCGCCAGAGTCTCGCAGCCAAAGGTCTAATCCGCTATTGCGGAATTGCATCCGGCGTCGAAGCTGTAGATTGAACCTGCACTTGCGGGCGTACTACCGGCTGAATCATGGTCGGTTGCGATTTGCCGCCAAACACGTTCAACTTGCCAAATGCTTTGGTGAAACCGCCTGAGATACCCGCCAACTTGCTTTGACCTTTGGCTTTAGAAGGTGCTTTGGCATTGAATGCGTGCAGCTGGTTGTTCTTTGCTGCCGGGATTGCAACCGGAGCGACGGCCACAGGAGTTTTCACTGCCTGATCGGCAGGAGAAATTCCTACTTCATCATTCCATTCAGCATCTTTGGCGCTGTCTTTGGCCACTTCAGGTGCCTGGTCAGCCGGATTTTTGCCAGCTTTTCTTTCTGCAATTGCCTTGGCGATTGCTTGTTGCTTTGCTTTTTCCTGATCGTTGTCTTTCTTGCCCCAGAGTTTAGGCAGTCCGGCTACTTTGGTTCCTGCGGCACCAGCGCCGCCTTTAACCTTTTCGCCTGTAGCCTTGAATCCGCTTCCGATAACGCTTACACCTTTCATGATGTAACCGCCCGAAGCTTTGGCGCCGCTGGCAATGCCGCTGCCGACTTTCTTAGTGCCGCTTACTATTCCGCCGCCAACAGCTTTGGAGCCTTCAGCAATTTTAGAACCGGCCGCTTTGGTGCCGCCGACAATACCAGAGCCGGCATTTTTCACAGACGCAATAGACTTGGCTGCGATACCGTCGCCTTTTGGCTCGTTGGATTCGGCAATTTGCTCTTGTTTGGGTTGTTTAGGTTGCTTTGCTTCCTTCGGTCCACCGCCGAACAAGCCAAACTTCTTGCCCTGGGCCGGCTTCTGATCGGACGGAATTGGCATCGATATATAGGTTGTATGTGTCGATTCGACCGATTCATGCTGAGCCGGTCGAACTGCAGCTTTAGGTTTCTTGCTGGGAGGCGCCTGTACCGCGGCGTACGGGTCCAACATTGACTTGGAACCAGCGTTGGCGGCTACCGTTGAACTGACGAACAGCGCAGTCAAAAGCAGCGACGAAAAACGTTTAGAACTCATTGAAAATTCCTCTTCTCACCATATTGGTGTTGAAACCAACCGTCTTTATAGCACACTGCATACGGAAGCCATGAGCCGCTTAATGGCGCAGGAAGCGCAATCTGCGGCAATTACAAGAGGAAGCTAATTGCAGTTAATACTACTAATGGCCGGTTCAAATATTTATAATCTGAGCAGGCCGGGGTGCTGTATACTCAGCCAGTAGCAAGTCTTTCAAGATTATAGTCAGGTACAAAGATGGATGCACCGCACGGAACGTCACCAATCATTCTGATCTCCATAATGGCAATCTGGGTCTTTCTTTCGCTGTTCTTGGGCGGCAAGAAAGCCTATTTCGACAGCTGGGACAGTGTTCCTGAAGAAGAGCCCGAAAAACACGCCTGAGGCTGCGCAGACCAGAAGCCAGGCGCCCTCACGGGGCGTCTTTTTCTTACCACAGCCATTCCTGGAGATGCCTTCCAGCACAGTGACCAGCCGGTCTCAAGCGACATTTCAGGCTTTAACTTGCTTCTTGGGCATTTTGACGATTTCCACAGAGCAGGGCGCCTGCGAAACTACCGCCTCAGAAACGCTTCCCAGTAGCAGGCGGGTGATTCCGGTCCGACCGTGCGAACCAACCACTATCAAATCCGCCGGCCATTCCTTAGCCGCCTCCAGGATGGTATCGGTTACATATCCTTCCCGCACCTCAGCCAACACACTCTGCCTGCCAAAGGCAGCGGTGAGCCTCTTCACACGTTCGTTGACCAGCGCCTTGGCCGCCTCGACCAACTCTCTTTGTGCTTCGACCGCAACCGGCATGTAATTGGTGTGCCAACCTGCATATTCGGGGTGAAAAGGCTCTACGACGCTGAGCAGCTTGAATTTCGAGCCATCCGGCCAGGTACGCTCTGCGACGGATTCCACCGCGGCATCAGAAAATGCCGAATCATCAATAGCCACCAGGATATTCATCGATCTCCTCTCTCCAGTCCGGAAATTTTTGCCGATTATCGCCCTCGCCTCGCTCCCCGGCAAAGACGTCCCTTTGCGCTCTTCTCAGGGGATATCAGAGTAACCTTTCAAACTTCTGACGCCGGCGAACCTTAATAGTGACTGAGATTGCCTAAATTGGGCCGTGATTGGCCGATTTGGGCTGTGACTGGCCGAATTTGTCTGAGATTGCCTGAACTGGATGCCTATAACACCATCTTCCCATCGCGACCAAAAACGCGGCATAGCAAATTGTTGTTCCTACATATGGATCGACAAAATCATCGGGTCGACAAGGATGCTTTTCCATTTATAAAAGGATTTAGCATGCTGATTCACAAGGAGACCCCGGCATTAATGCCGGGGTTTGACTTATTGAACGTTCGGCCAACATAAGTATGTGAAGAACCACAATCCATGCGGAACTTGAGCAGTACATACTTTTCGTCTTTATGAAACCACTGCTACTTTACACAATTGCCGGCTTCGAAGCAGTCCTGCAAACCGGATACTGGCGGGCATTTCCGCAATCACTAATGTGCTTTTTTGCAAAGTCCGCATGCGCAAATGGGCACAAATTTGTTGACAGGCTATCTTTCTGCACATAGGATAGGCATAACAGAAACAACCGGGACGCCCGGGAGAAATTAAGTCATGAGCAATTTTGGTTTTTATTTTTGGTACTTAGAGGTTCGCCAGGGGTGAGGGTGATTAGTTAATTTACTTTGTCCCAACTGGTGAACCGCAGATCAACAAGGTCTGCGGTTTTTGTTTAAGAGCTGAAGAAGATGAACTCCGACAATACACACAACCTAACCTTCCCAGACATCGAGTCAAGCAAGGCTCAATGCGCGTCTAGTTCTTACTACTGGTATTTCTTTTTTGCAGTCAGGGAAAGTCCCGGGCAGGTTTAAGCTGGCACGTTAAGTGCACCAAAACAGTTACCTGAAGAGCCCGGGAGGATAAGCCCCCGGGTTCACTATTAAACGCGAGGAATTCAAAGTGAGCGAGATTAGCAACCAGATCAAATTAGCCGCCCGTGCCGAAGGCAGCCAAACCACTGAAGTGGCGATCGGCGAGTCGGTCAAGGTCGGCGGCAAGCCGGTGGTCATCATCGGCGGACCATGCACTGTGGAAAACGCCGAGCAAATGGAAATCGTAGCCGAGAAGCTGAAAGGCTCTGTCAATACCATCCGCGGCGGTGTGCACAAACCCCGCACTTCTCCATATGCTTTCCAGGGGATGGGCGAAGAAGGGCTGGACATACTCCAATCCATGAGCCAGAAGCATGGGTTGCCCACCGTCACCGAAGTAATGTCGGTAGAACAAATCACCGCCTGTGCCGAAAAGGCGGACATGCTGCAAATCGGCAGCCGCAACATGCAGAATTTCGAACTGCTTAAAGCACTGGGCAAAGTCAACAAACCCATTTTGCTCAAGCGCGGACTCTCGGCCACCATTGAAGAAATGCTTCTGGCAGCCGAGTACATCATGGCTCACGGCAATCCAAACGTCGTTCTTTGCGAGCGCGGCATCCGCAGCTTCGACACCTTCACCCGCAACGTGCTTGATCTGGGCGCGGTCGTCGCTCTCAAACAGCTGACTCACTTGCCGGTCATCGTAGACCCCAGCCACGCAGCCGGAAAACGCGAACTGGTCGCCGATCTGGCGCGGGCCGCCATCGCCTGCGGAGCTGATGGTCTGATTATCGAGTGCCATCCTGAGCCGGAAAAATCCGTCTCGGATGCCCGTCAGGCTCTTTCTCTGGAAGACATGGTCGAGCTGGTCGAATCTATCAAGCCAATCGCCGCTGCCATCGGTCGCTCTGTCGCTGGAGAAGTCGAGCAGAAGAGAAAGGTCACCGTTGTCCAGGCCATCGGTTCTCAAAACGCCGGCAGACCGACTGTGCGCAGAGGAAATGCGCGCAAGGTTGCGCGGGGGTAATGGCAAATGCATTTAGAATTAGAAACCGACGTTGTCGATTGGCGGAAGCCAACTACTCAATTGGAAGAATCAAGAGCTCGAATTGATGAACTCGATAAGCTGATCGCCACACTGATCAACGAACGGCTCATGCTTTGCCAGGAAATAGGCGAAGCGAAAATGCGCATGAACAAACCGGTGCTGGATGACCAGCGCGAGAAAGAAGTGCTGCGCCGGGTGGCGGCAGTGGCTACCGATCCCGTCATCGCCAGACAACTGGTCGACATATACACAACCATGCTGGCAGGAAGCCGTGGTCTGCAAGAAAATCTGAGCGAGATCACAAGCCCAAAAGCGCAGGCGGGCGCGAACGAAAACTCAGGCTTGAAAATAGATTTGAGCCAAGATTCGTCTGAGCAATCGCTCGTCCAGACCCGCAACCCCGAAAGATACTTCCCGAATGTCACCATCATAGGACTGGGATTGATCGGCGGAACAATCGCCAGATTGATTCGCCGGCACTCACCGAAAACAAACATAACCGCTGTCGACTCTGCCGACGTCCTTCAAAAGGCACTTGGCGAAGGGCTAATCGACTGCGCAGAACTTAGACCCTCCGGCGCAGCCGAGCGCTCTTCTCTTATTGTCCTGGCAGCGCCGCCGAATAAAAACATCGAACTGCTCGAAACCATTGCCCCCAAACTTTCCAGTCGGCAACTGGTAGTTGACACCACATCTACCAAGCAGGAAATCTGTGCTGTAGCCGATCTACTTGACCTGAACGGCGCAGATTTTATCGGCGGGCATCCACTCTTTGGATCTCAAAAATCAGGATTGGAAGCATCATCGACAGTGGCAACCGACGGAGCAGTTTTCTGCATAACCCCCGCTTCGAAATCTTCACAAATGTCGGTCAAACGATTTAAACGCTGGCTTGAAGGTCTCGGTCTCAAGCCGGTTGAAGCAACGCCCCAAGCACATGACAAAGTGCTTGCCCGCACCAGCCACCTGGTCCAATTGATTGCAGTTTCCCTTGGAGCCTCAATTGCCGATCAAAACATTTCCGACAACGAATTGAAATTGCACGGTCCTGCCTTTAGACAACTCGCGCGCCTCATGGAAAGCCAGCCCGATATGTGGCTGGACCTTTTCAATCAAAATAAAGAAGAATTGCAGGAAACAATTCAGGATCTCGTGAAAAACCTCAGTCTTGCATCTTCAGAACTGAGTTCGAATGAAAAAACGGAACTTTCCAAAATGTTCGAAAAGGCAAGTTCGGTTTCAAAATCGAGCAGCTAGACTTTGCCCGGGAGCTAAAGACTGAAATATCTCCGCTGCACATTTAAATTTCCAACTCTTGACGGCGCCTGCACTGCGCTTTACGACAATTCCTTGCGTCCAAGTTTTGTTCTAGCGAGTGCGCC
>JADZFV010000176.1 GCA_020854255.1 Candidatus Melainabacteria bacterium
ACGACTACCGCGATCCGCTCTTCGGCGGCGGCATGCCGGAACCCCAACCGGAATTTCTCAAAGAGCTCATTGCTCTTGTAAAACAGGAAAAGTTGGATGTCGGTCTTGCCACCGACGGTGATGCCGATCGTTTTGGTGTCATCGATGAAACAGGAGCATGCCTGACCGCAAATCAGTTGTTGTGCCTTCTTACACGCCACCTCTACAAAAATCGCGGCGAAAAAGGAGCTATCGTTCGCACGGTAGGCACCACCCATTTGCTGGACAAACAAGCGAAACTCTACGGGCTGGAGTTGATAGAAACGCCGGTCGGCTTTAAGTGGATCGGCGAACAGATGCGCACAAAAAACGTCTTGATCGGCGGTGAAGAATCAGGCGGCGTGTCCGTAAAAGGTCACATTCCCGAGAAAGACGGCATACTGGCAAATCTTCTGGTTCTGGAAATGATGGAATGCGAGAAGAAGCCGCTCTCGCAAATTTGGAAAGATCTGGTCAGCGAAATCGGCTCCGACTTCGTTGCCAAACGTGCCGACATGCACCTGACTGCACTGACGCAAAAGCAACTCATGGAGCGCCTGACTACGACTCCTCCGGATTCGATCGCCGGCGAGAAAGTAGCAAAAGTAGGGCGCTCGGATGGTTTGAAACTATATCTGGACGACTTCACCTTCGTTCTTCTTCGACCGTCAGGGACCGAGCCCATCATGCGCCTCAGCTACGAAGCTCCGGATTCTGCGCGCCTCGACAAGATAATGGCGGATTTCAAAAAGCAAACCGAGGCGATTTTGAAGGAATTGAAAGACCAGGATGCGTCGAAAGAGTCCGGCGTACCCGAAAAGGCCGCCACAGCAAGCCATTAGAACATTAGCCGATTGAACTTTTAACCGCTTGACTGAGCTGCTAATATCTCATGCAGGAGCCAATGCCATGACGGAAAAAGTACTGCCAGAACATAAGAAGCGCCAGAAGATGCTCAGAGAAGGTCTGATCGCCCTGGTGACGCTTTTGGCTATGTATCAGGCCGGACGTTCGATATATGGCAGCGTGGAGCGCCAGATGTTCCTCCACCAGCAGGAAATCGCCCTCAAACAAGGCGAATCGCAGGCTCAAGAGGTCAACAAAGAACTGCGAGACGGACTCTCCAGTTACCGCTCGTCAGACGGCATCGAGCGCCTTGCACGCGAACGCCTCAATCTAGCCGGTCCCGACGAGATGATTGTTCGCATCGGCAAGTAACACTCAAAGCTTGCACAGTAGCTCATACTCTTCGTGCGCCTCTACCATCATGATGTGCCCTTCTCCCCAGTGGCGCGCAATAATCTGCATCTTCTCCTCCCAGACAGCTTTAGCCATTGGAATGTCGCCCATCGCTTTATGCAGGCGGCTCTTCTCGGCCAAAATGCAAATCGTGAACAGTGGATGAGACTCTTCATTTTCCACTTCACCCACGAAAGCAGCCGCTTTCTCAGCAAGTGGAAGGAGCAAAGCGAAGCGCTCATCCCTAGTGAGTAGAGGAGCAGAGGGGTCCATGTCCGCTTGAGCAGAGTATCCGAATTTGCCGGTTATGTTCGTCCACTCTGTGCTTTTGGTGCCGAAGAAGCGCTTCGCGACGCTTGCAAGTTGCGCCATTAACGATGCTACCTCTGGCGAACCGTTCATCATTTTGCCCACAGTGGAAAGTGTCGACATCATCTCGAATTCGTGGGCCACGACAGTCGGTGCATTCTCTGTTTCTTCGCGCGGAGGATATTTCGCAAGCAGTGCCTGTCCTTCATCCTGGCGACCTGTTTCTATCAAAAGTTGAGCGAGATTCAGAGATGTTTTTTCCCTGATCTCAAAAACAAGCATATACTGGTCGAGAATTTCCAAAGCCTCTCGATACAGCATTTCCGCCTCCTTCAACATGCCCGCCTGGTGGCAGAGGTAGGCAATGCGCTCCAATGTCTGGGCTGCGCGACTGTCTCTTCTGTCTTCGTTTGCGATGGCGTCAAACTGATCGATAATGGCCAGCGCCTGCTTAAGGATGGGCATAGCGCCGTCCAGTTGGCCATCATCAATCATTCGAGAAGCCTGTACAAACTGGGTTTTCCAACTGATCGACAGCTTCAGTGGGCTTTCCGTCATAAGAACCTCTACGGTCGCTTATGAGGTTATTCACCCAAAATCAACACGATATGCATGCCCTCAGTTAAGAACCTATCGCCGCAGCGGATAGCAGGGTTTTCACCAGTGACAGCGCGGAGCATCTGAGATAGCTTAGATTCAGTTGCTCTTTCCGCGCTGCGGAACCTATTCAAACATCCGTTTCTTCCAGTCACAGAGGAGGAGCTAATGTCACATTCGAATTCGTCTGTCGATGCCGACGGAAAGCTTCTGAACAGCATTCGCATTGCTTCTCCGTGCCATGTGGACTGGGAAACTATGACCGGCGACGAGCGCAAACGCTTTTGCGGCGACTGCAAACTGAATGTCTACAACATCTCAGAGATGACGAAGAAAGATGCCGCGA
>JADZFV010000177.1 GCA_020854255.1 Candidatus Melainabacteria bacterium
GCACGGTGTTGATGTACTGCGGCATTAGCCTTTTTCCTTTGATTTGGTTCTGCGGAAAATTCCGCGGACTTGCAGAATACCGAGCAGAACAAGCGCAGCTAAAAGAGGAAAGATGAAGAGGTGGCGTTCGCCAATCTCCACTCGTCCACCTGCAAGCACGCTGGCCCAGTCAATGTTCAACGTGTCGCCTGGCGCCAGGCGAACATACTCACCATCAGCAGCCGCGCTTAAAGCAAGAAGCGGCTCCTCCTCGAAGTGCGTGAGCACGGTCTGCCCGTCGCGCATCAAGTTGCCGCTCATTTCTCCGGATGCTGAGTACTGAGGAATCGCAGACGGTTGATTACCGCCGACTCCGATGATAACCAGCCGCACCCGGCGACGCAGCAGCTCTGATGTGATCAGACGAAGGTCGTCCTGGCTGCCGGTAAATCCCCCGTCGGAGAAGAGCACAATGACACGCTCGCGCTCTTCGGCGCCAGATGTCGGGACAGAAAGTGCAGCAGGATCCGCGAAAAGCTGAAGGGCTTCCTCAAGCCCGGACGCAAAGTCTGAACCGTTGCCCGGTGCGCCGCCGACAGGCATCCAGTGCCTGAGTATCCAGCGCAGAGAAGCGTGATCGTAGGACAATTCCCCCTGGGTGAAGCCCAAGCCGGAATACGTGATGATGCCCAGACGATTGCGTGAGATTGCAGGCATGATGCGCGACTCGATCGTATGCTTCACGAAGTCGAGCCGGCTGCCGTATGCACCGGCAACTTGCTCAGCCGGCACGCCGTCGCGATCGGGCATGAATGGACGATATTCCTCGCTTGCCATGCTCAGCGACACATCGCTGACCACGATCACGTCTAGCGATCCAGCCAGCGCCCTTACTGCAGCACCTTGCATTACAGGCTGGGCAGCCGCCAGGCTGAGAAGGACGATCGCAAACGCGTAGCCGAGAAAGATGAGCGCCTCCAGGCGTGGATTGAGCGGACGACTGTAGCGATCGACCAGTCGGGACTCGCCGTATGACAGGCGCGCCGCTTTGCGCGCTCGATATCCGGCCCGCAAAGAAAGAGCGCAGAGCACGACCGCAAGCAGCCCGGCGCCGAGAAATTGCGGCGCCTGAAGCGTGATGTCGAACATTTGGGTCACTCCTTTAGAGATCGTCTCGATTGCCTGGACCTGGCATGCTGCCAGGATTTTGTCCCGGCACTCGCTGAGGCTGGCCGGAACCATCTCCTGGTCTGCGCCCTGCGCCCTGACTCTGAGCCAGATCCGGGCGCTGATTGAAAAGCAGCTCGAGATTGTATTTGACTACAAGCGCAAGCTCGTTCAGCCGAGCCGCATCGTCGGCATAATAGGCGCGCCCTGCACCCGGATTGAGCCTGAGCGACAGCACCAATGCGGCCACGGCGGGCTCTGCTTGCTGCGCCATAATCAAAGCCATTCCCTTGTGAAAACTGGCGCGGGCAGCCAATTCGGTGTTCGGCCTTGGATAGACAAAACGCTCAAGCCACCGGGCTTGAAGCGCACGCTGGTAGGCGTTCAAACTGCGGTCGAACATTTCCACTGCCTGCTCAGTGTTGCCCGCTTGATGCGCGGTGATGCCCGCGTTGTAAAAATCGATTTGTTCGCTGCGCCAGCGCTCCAACATCACGCCGCCCGCGAACATGACACTGCCGGCGAAAAAAGCCAGCAGCCAGAGTACAATCCACCACTTTTTGCTCTTCATGATTGAGATCTCCTCAGGCATCTTCGAGAATCAGGGCGCTGAAAGCCAGGTAGGCCAGTAGCAGAAGACCAGACAGGGCAACCAGCAAGCCGTAAATCTCGAGATAGGTTAGCGAGTGCTCGATTTGAACCGCGGAGCGCTCGAGTTGATTGATAGTGGCAAACGCTGCGCGCATTTGCGCATCGCTGCCTACGGGAATGACAGTGCCGCCGACCGACTCGACAAGTTGGCGCAGGTCCTGCGTCAGCCGTGAATTGTCGACCCATCCGGGTCCGACTCCGAGCACATAGACTCGAATGTTCAGCTCAGTGAGCTGGCGCGCCAGCACAGTTGTGCGCTCGCGATCCATGAAAGCTTCACCATCGGTGACGAGAATCAGCACGCGCGTCTCAGCTTCGCTCATTTCACGGAAGTGATTGATGGCACCCTGAACCGCACCGTTTGGCCCGTCGAAATTAGTGCCGCCGGAAACGTAGCGGTCGATGTGTTCTACTCTGCGCACCACCACGTCGAGATCACGACTGAGTGGCCAACTGTAGAACGACTCATCGTTGAACAAAAGTAGCGCCACCCGATCGCCCTGCCGCTCGTGAATGAAATCAATCACAGCAACACGGGCCGCCGCGATGCGCGTCGGAACAACTGCACTTCCTGCCGTCGAGGGCGGCGCGAAAAACGAAGGACGGAGCCCCTCAATCGGTTCCTGCATCGATCCGGAGATGTCCGCCTGTATGATGATGTCGCGCGTTTGAATCGTTTGCCTCTGCGCCACTTGCGGTAGAACCGGCCGAGCCAGCGCGGCGCAAGCAGAAATCCAGAACAGACAGAGAAAAAACGACGTCAGGTGACGCAGGAAGGACCGGCTCGACACATGCGCGTGAATTGCCGCTTGCGAATGCCCGACAGCGTTTCTGCGCCGGTGGCCCAACCACAAGATCGGCACCAATAGCGCAATCAAGCCAAGGTAGTACGGTTCGGTAAAGGTCATGCGACCTCCATTCATCATTAAGCGGTGAGTCTTCCACAACCGCAAAGAAAAGAAGCATCTCGCAGCCGCGATTGGCAGTTGCCGAATCAATCCAGACGCACGAGCAGTCAGGCGCATGCAATGCACCCCTACTTCGACGCATACAGTACGCCGCTTAGAAAGGCGCATGCGATGGCCGCTAGGTTCGGGAAATTTGTCGGCTAGAGCGAAAGGCTCCCTTTACGGTTCTGGAACAAACAAGTGATTGAAACTGACACGCAGCGCACCTGTAAATCAACAGATAAAGGCTGCATCGGGAACGCTTTTTGCAATCTGAACGTTTTCACCAGACGGATCTCTCGCACTTCAAAATCAATTGCAATTTAATCCTTGCGCAATTAATCGTTCTCAACATTTCCTTGGTTACCGTTTGGTATGGCATGTAAAAAGTGAGAGATCAATATTACAGACACTGTTCACTCGCTGCGCTGGCGTTCTTCACCTTATTGAGAGCAGCGACCTGCAACATTCAGCAGCGGGCTCGCGCAATTCATTAACTGCGCCGCGCCAGACGTTCAAAATCCCGAAATGGAAAAGCCTGCCATCACCTTGCGGGCGCCGGCAGGCCAAACCAAGACATGTTACTAAAACGACAGACCATCTGTCGTAGATTGGTTATACCCAGCATGCAAAAGAAATACTGTAATCTTCAAAACACCTGCGGCCCTTGACAGAATTGCTCACATGGCCTCGGCCCGACAGGTGAATTATCGCCCGCGCTCTAGCTTCTTTTTCAAAGCAATCGCTTGTTGCGACGGCAAATGCCCGCAACCTGTCACCGCACCCTCAGTCAGTGCGGTCAAGACAATAGAGCGATTGGCGTCACTGACCCTGGCGTAATCAATCATGAACTGGGCGATCATTTGATGGCAATCCCGCAAACGCAGCTTCATCGGCTTACATGAATTTTGCTGCGTAAGAGCCTCCTTTCTCATTGCTCTGGCAACCCGATGGAAGGAATTTTCCCTGGTGGTTTTGTTGATGGAAAAAACTGCCAATGCACCGAACAAGACAACCTGAGTTTTTGGCTCTTCGCTCTCCCAATCGGAAAAGAATGAGCGGTGAGAAACCATCGATAAAAATTTAAAACTGCGCGAATTTTTCTCCAGCAAAAAAGACGCTTCTGCGCATATCTGGGCTGTTGAATAACAAGACAACTTTTTCTTGTTTGCTAAAAAACCATTGAAATCTTCGGTACAAAGCGATATCAGCATCGCTCTCAGGCTGGCGTTTTTGTCCTCGACAACCGGCTTATGCGCAGGTGAATCTTTGCCGGATTCAAGAACCGGCAAAGGTGAAAATTGGGTTTGGAAAATCATTTGCTCGAAGTAAGAGGATGAGGACTGGCTGTACTCTCTTTGTATTACTCAAAGCTGACACCAGGATGACATGGTTACTGACTACGACAGTGTGCTGTCAACCTTATAACCCA
>JADZFV010000178.1 GCA_020854255.1 Candidatus Melainabacteria bacterium
GCCAACTCTTCCAGCCTGGGCGACATCCGCTTGCACGGTTCGCACCACGAGGCGTAAAAGTCGACGAGGACTGGCACTTTTGACTCTTTGACGGTCTTTTCGAAGTTGGTATCATCGAGATGCTTCACCAATTCTTCGGATTTTGCAGCGCTGACCTGCTCTGCGTTGAGGGTACTTAGGGTGTTTGAAAACAACAGCAGGAAAGTGAGGGAGATTGCTGTTTTGCCAAGCATTGTGCTTTCCTTTGGGTGAGCTCCTTGTTAATGTGGATGTGGCGGTCAAGGCTGAGACGCTTGCTCGAGCGCTTCCAGCACCGCCGATCTGGTCAAAATTTCCGGCAAGATTACCGGATTGTTCGGTCGGTAAGGCGAGTAGACCAGGTACAACGGCACTCCCGAGCGCTGATGGCTTTTCAGCGCCTTTGTAATTTCGGGATCTCCGTTGGTCCAGTCTGCTTTCAAAACGACCACGTTGTGGTTTTTCATCGCTTGCGTCACTTCCGCGTCGCTGAGCACGCCGGTCTCGTTGACCTGGCAAGTGAGGCACCAGGCGGCTGTGAAGTCGACGAATACGACTTTGCCGTCTTTTAGAGATTTCTCAACTGCGGCTTGCGAAAATGAGTGTTCGCCACTGGGTGACTTGTCCGAAAAAGCCGGCAGCACCTGCCAGAAGAAGAGCGCTGCGGGAATGCCCAGGGCTGCCACCCAGACAAGCGTTTTTCGCAGTTTGCTGGTTTCGAACGCGCAGAAGCGTCCGACCAGCCAGGATGAAAATGCCGCCGCCAGCAAGAAGATCAAGGTTGCGATCAGCCCCTCAGAGCCAGTCTGCTGCCCGATGATGTAGAGCAGCCAGATGACGCTGCCCATTAGCGTAAAGGCCATCGCTTCTTTCACGTGTTCCATCCAGGCGCCAGGCTTGGGAATATACTTCATCCAACCGGGGTTTGAGGTTAGCACCAGATATGGTGCGGCCAGCCCGAGTCCGACCGTGAAAAAAATGAGCAGGATTACCCACCAGGCTTCAGCAAAGGCGAAGCCGACGGCTGTTCCGAGGAAGGGGGCCGTGCATGGAGTGGACAGAACCGTAGCGAGAACCCCGGTGAAGAAGGCGCCTGCATAACCGTCATTTTGCGAGAGTTTGCTGATGTTTTTTCCAACCGGAACCTGCACCATAAAGACGCCGAACATGCCGAGCGACATCACGGTGACCAGCCCGGCAAGCGCCAGGACGAAGAGCGGCTGCTGAAACTGGAAGCCCCAACCGACACTGGCGCCCAGCAACTGTGCGACGATAACGACGGCTGCCAGCGACATGCAAGTGGCGATCGTGCCGAAAGCATATGCCAGCCCGAGTTTGAAGATCTTGCTGCGGCTCTCTTTTGATTCCTTGACGAATCGCATGATTTTGAACGCCAGAACCGGAAGCACGCATGGCATCAAGTTGAGCAGCATGCCGCCTATGAAAGCGAAGGCCAGATAGGTAAGAAAGCCCATCCGATTGGTTGACGCGGTGCCGCTGGCCGGTACTGCGCCTACCAGCACGACCAGCGAATTGTCGGCTTCGCCGGGAATGCACTGATCGCTGCAAGCCAGCCAGGTGACGTGAGTGACAAGCACTGCCGGCTTTTTCTTGTCCAGCTGTTGAGGAGCATGAACAGTCACTGTTACTGTCGCTGTGCCCTCGTAGCCGTTGTATTTCGTGCCCGCATCTTCAAACGCAGAAGACGGCGACCATTGCGGCGGGTCGTGCTGGAACCCTGGCGGCAGCTTCAATTCGATTGTTGCCGGTCGCCCGACCTGACCTGGCTGTGAGTCGTAAATGTGCCAGCCTGGTTCGATCTTGAAATTGACTGAGATTTCGAATGTCTGCCCGGGTTTTACTTCATTGACCGGGGCATCGGAGGAAAACGTAACTATAACCGGAGTTATGTTCTGAAGCTCGTCCGTAATTGGCTCTGCTGCCGTCAGCCAGAGCGATCCGGTGGTGAGCAAAACAACAGCGAGCGACATTAGCTTTGAAGGTTTCATAATATGACCTTCCAGATGTGGTGATTTGTGGTGTGGCGTTAGGGGGGGGCGGGCGCTTTTGATGGACTGGCGACCGGAATTCCCACGAAAAGTGTCTTTGGTTTGCACCCTGGTTTATATTTGCCCGCGAGCGGGGAGCCGTGAAATTGCACTGGAATGCCGTCTGTAGGCGCCTGTGGGAAGTCGTGTCCTTGTTTGGGAAGGTGCAATTGGTATTTCATTCTTACATAACTGTTTTTCAGTAATCACTTGCCATTGCTTGGAAAGCTCTCAGTGTGCCGATGAAGAATCACTCAGGTTTAGAAGTTAGCGCTAAGCTAACTGAGGGTGTCTTTGATGTGCCGGTAAATTCGTGTCACAGGCACTTGAGTGAAATACGTTATGTAGTAAGCGTTTTCGGTGTTTTTCTATCTTAGGTTTTTGGCGTTAAACAAAACCCAAAGCCGGAAATGGATTTCGGTTGATTTGCTCTTGTGTCTGAAACTGCTGGACTGCGCGGTGGTTTCGAATGTCGATGTGGAGAACAGGCAGGCGGCGGTTTCCTCTTGACGGCTACAAAATTGCAACAAAACCTCGCGTGACCCCTGCTCTGCGCCGCAATTGGTTTCTGCCGCACGGTTCGGTTTATGTACTACTAAAACATATAAAAGAAAACCTCCATGGAAGAACCGGGGCGAAAAACGGCTTCGCGCCCGGTTCTTTTTTTTCAGATTCTGGTCTTGCTCAGCAAACGATTCCGCGTGTCAGCACGAACCTCAGGTTTCAAGAGAGGTTTGTCAGCCGCATGGTTGTGGGTTCCCTTCTGGTGAGCTGCAATCGTCCAGGCTAGGCCTGGACGATTGTGGCTGTGCGGGTCTCGGTGTCGATGTCGACAACGATGACCGTTGGCACCACCTTGTATGCTTCGTCCGTGCTGGCAGCGTTTACGCAGAGAGTGGAGTTGACCATCTCGTCGCCGCGCCCGCCGTGCACGTGTCCGAACGCGTGGAGGATCGGTGAGATCTCTTCCATACGCCAGCGAAGCTGCGCGCAACCGACCTGCTCGCCTCGCGGCCAGACCATGTCGCGCACCGTGTTTGGTGGCGTATGCGTGATCAGCACATCGACGTCGTCGGGAATGGCCGTCCACTTCGCCTTCAGCTCGAGCGAGCCGCGAGGCAGGTTGAAAGCCCAGTTCCGATACTCCGGCTGCCAGGGGCTGCCGTAGAATTTGACGCCGTCGATTACGATTTGCCTGTCTTCCAGGTACGTCGCTGCTGTCAGTTCGGCTATCGCTGCTTCACGCTGGCGCTCGAAAGGCCAGTCGTGATTGCCGGGGACAACCAGTTTGTGTGTGTGCGGAAGCTTCTGAAATTCGCTGTTGAAGGCTGTTACCGCCTTCAGTTTCTTTCCTTTCATGAAGTCTCCGCTGTGGATGAAGACGTCTCAATCCGGGATCACACACTTTGAGAGCGGGTTTTGATGGGTATCGCTCATCAGCACGATTCTCATGTTCCTAGGTGTTGCCTTTCAAGCACCCCGCCCGTAAGGGCGGGGTTTGATTTTCTGACTCGGACTGCGGCAGCAAGAGCGCTCTTGCAGGTAGTTGTTTGGCGGCGCCAGTGCCATCGCGTGTCCGTCTGGACGGCGCACTTTTCCGATCGTCGCGATCACTTGCTGCCGGTTGTCCTGTGGAGCCCGATCTGATGCCCCGATCAATGCCGGTGTGATGCAATCTTACGGATGATGCGGTTCCGGATCGGGCACTGTGACTGGTGGCGCAACGAAGGGGATTTCCTTCATCAGGTCGGCAGGCAAGGGTCTGGTCGAGCAGCCCCGGTCCTGCGGATACTCGATACGTTTTGACACATTTCCGAATTGCGCGTCCTGCCATGTTTCGACTTTCAAGCAACCGGCCTCGGTGTAGTTCGAGACTTTGACCGATTGGGAAGACTCGGTCGGTTTGCCGTCAAGAGATTCATACGAGAAGTGCGGCACGGTCGTGGTGACATTCGCCCCGGTGTAGAACCAGAGCTTCCAGTGCTCTTTTTCCATGTCGTCCAGACGTGCCACCGAATACAGCTGCCAGATGCTCTCGGCACCCTTTTTGGCTTCCTCCGGATTGATGCGCTGCCAGTACTGCTGGTACTTGGGCACGCCGTTTTCGTAGACGAAGACGTCCATGCCCCCGTACTTGAAGACGCGCTTCTGCGTGAGCTTGCCGTCAGGCGCATAGTACAATGCGGTGACCCGGTACGACTCAATCAAGAAGTCGGTTTTCGGTATGCCGGAGTCGCCGTAGTACTCGATCTTGCGGCTGCGATATGCGCCGGCCAGACGATAAGACGTCGGCTTGCCGTCTTGCGCGAAAGCCCTCTCTTCGATGCCGTCTTTGGTCTTCTGGCCAAGATACTCGAGCTGTCCATTCTCGCGAAGGACGCGGTGGTACAGTGCCGAGCCGTCTGCGGCCAGGATGGTCTTGGAATTCTCGAGCGTGCCGCCCAGGAAGTAGGTGAAGATCAAGTAGGTGCCGTTTGGCAAACGA
>JADZFV010000179.1 GCA_020854255.1 Candidatus Melainabacteria bacterium
GTGCAAGAGAGAAAACTTCTTGAAGTGGACATGGATATTTTTGTCGGCACATACGACATCGACTTTGCCGGGCACGTCTCGAATATTGTATATCTGCGCTGGTTCGAGGCACTTCGTTTGAAGATCTTCGAAAAGCACTATCCTCTCAAACAGCTGATGGATGATGGCTATTTGCCCATCATCACGTCTCACTTCATTGAGTACAAACGGGCGGTGAATCTGTTTGACGAACCCAAGGGTCGTATGTGGATAGATTCGATTTCCAAAGCGCGCTTGAAGTTCAAGGGAGAAGTAAGGGTAGAAGGAAAGTTAGCTACACAGGCTGTTCACGAAGGCATATTCCTGTCGTCTCGGACCATGAAGCCTGCCAAAATCCCCTCCTTCATCGTCGATTTGTGTAATTCACCCGATGCGCTGAAAAAACAATAGTCTCTACTGAAAGCGGAAACCTGATGAAATCTCGATCAATGTTGCTTGCACTTTTTCTACTCACCGCCTGGTCGGTTTGCGATCATGCGTCGGCAAGGACTGATTCAACGGTAAAAGTTTCAGCCAGACGATCCTCAAGAGCTTCCGTAAGACTTCACCGTCATTCAGGCAGAAGCAGACCAAAAGCCAGCGGCGTGCCTGCAAAAGCAGCTCAGCTGCACATCGATATGCCGATTACCAATGCAGTCAATTCCTGGCTAAAACGTCACGAACTCAGGAATTCACAAGTGGCGGTTGAAGTGATGGATCAAGCGACAGGCAATGTGGTCTGCTCCGCACAAGGAGAGAAACGCTTCACACCGGCTTCAACGGCAAAAGTCTTCGCGACTTCCTGCGCGTATGAAACGCTTGGTGGAAATTATCGCTATACAACCGCCATCGCCGGTGGTGGCACCATCAAGGACGGAAAAGTAAAAGGCGATCTTTACTTGATGCCATCAGAAGATCCGACTCTGTCCTACGGCGATTTGATGCGGCTTTTCAGCGAGCTGGCAGGCCATGGGGTTAAAAGCGTGGATGGCAGACTGAAGCTCAGCCCCACCCCCACGGGCGGCGACCACTTCGTGCCCAGTTTCCTCAACGAAGATTGGGGACAGGAGTGGATGCCGGTTTCCTCCGACCTGGTAGTCGACAGCAACATCTTCGGCGGCGTCAATCTTCCTCAAAACGCAAAGATGGTGGAGATCGACAGCAGCCAGGAATTGAATTCACACTCCAAAAGCATAATGCGGCAGGATCTCTATCCCGGATGGATGGTTTATGACGACAGGACCAACACAGTACGAGCCTATCGCGGTTATCCGGTCGCTACCGGTCGAGGACCGCTTGTTGTCGGAAATCCTACTTTGTTCAATTTAGCGCTGGCCAGAACCGCTGCCAAAAACGCAGGCATAAAGTTTGGCGGCAAAAGTGGAGCGACGGACAAGGAAGTCAGTCTTTCGGTACTTGCTGAGCACAAGTCCGAGCCGCTTTTCAAAATCATTCAAACCTGCCTCCATCAAAGCGACAATCTCTATGCGCAGCAATTGCTGAGAAGCGTGGGAGTGCATGGAGAGAATAAGGGAAACGAATATACTACTGTAGAAGAAAAAGGGCTGGCCAGACTAAAGGGCTGGTTGGCTTCATTCGGTGTTCCTTTGCACGAAGTAGTTCTGAAAGACGGCTGTGGATTGTCGCGCAAAGACTGCGTCACGCCTCATTCGCTGAACATGGTCCTCAGGCACATGCTAACCAAGTATGGCGACGGCGGTTATGTCAGTCTGCTCAAGGGCGGTGAAGTAAAGCACGGTCAGCACAGCGGCTCGTGGAAGTTTAAAACCGGTGCCATGGACAGCGTCAGATGTATCACAGGTGTATTGAAAAACTCAGGCGGACAGACACTGCTTGTCACTATCATGGTAAATGGGCACGCTCCCGGAGTGGGCGATGTGCGCACCTCTATAGGCGCGCTCATCAGCACTCTTGCCGGAACCCAAATGCAGGCGCCGGAAGAAACAAAAGGCGAATCAAAGCAGTCGGCAGCGCAGTAGGGGTGATGCCATGCATCGCCCAGCAAAAAAACGGGCGACGCCATGCGTCGCCCCTGCACTCTACTGCCAGACGGCCACGCCACCAGATGAGCTACCAACCGGCCTGCTCGCCGACAATTGCCCACGCGCGGCCAGAATCGATTTTGGCTCCAGCGAATTTTGATGCTCGTAGACTCCGTCCAGCCGCTTGCGAAGTGCTGTCAGAGTTGTCGGTAACTCCACTTTCACACCTTCACGCATGATCCATTGCGGTACGAAAAATCCTGGATCAACGTACATGCTGTAAGTAAGCTCTGTTTTGGTGCCGTTGTCCGCCGGCTTCATATCCCAGGAGCCGCTGAAGTCCTTGAGAGTTCCACCCAGTCGCTTGAAGTCGATGCGCTCGTTGCGCGAATACTTGGAGTCAACAGTGTAAGTGAAATTCGGAATGAAGAATCCCAGGTCGAGCGTGACGCGCAAAATAGACTGATCTTCCTTATCGAGCATCACTTCCACTGTCTTCATGCGCGGCGAAATCTTGCCTTGAAACTCGAATGGATTGACCATAATCGGCCAAACCTGTTCAGGCGAATGATCCAGAAGAATGGTTCCGGTCACGTAGCGGACGCTGCCGACGTTTCTCAGACCGACGACAACTTCGCCTTTGGTCAGCCTTTCTGCGTCAGTGAGCGCTCTGTCGGCGCCCACGGCACCAAGTGGAAGAAATGTTGAGAGGACGAAAAATACCGCCAGCAAGGCCGGACATTTTTGAAGCGGAACATGCCGCTTGGCTATCGAAATCATCGGATTTTAGGACCTTGCAGTAGGTATGAAAAACAGATGTCTCCAGGTCTCCATCGGGCTCAGCGGCTTTGCTTGACAGCACCCAGCTTATACCCTTTAAACCAGCTTTAATAAGTTTATCAAGAGCTTGAGCGTCGAACAATCCAAGAGATTGTTTGCAGTAATCAGCTTGACATCATCCAGGGCCTAAAAGTTCCCGTATTACAGGGGCAACGGAGCGTGAAATAAAAAACTTGGCATTTGTCAAAAGATATTTATCAGATATAATTTTTTTGGCGAACCAATGACAACCAACCTCTTGACAATCGAGGATTTCTGGACTTTTGTCCTTTCCAGAAGGGGAAAATCAGGTTTGCATCAACGCATCAATAGATCGTGCCAGCAAGGCAGTGCAGTATAATTCAGCAATATTTAGATCTATTCAGTGTTTTTGGAGTATTCGGATGACGCGAGGCGGCAAAGAAGACGCACTTTTCGGCAGAGAGAGCTTGTTTAGACAGAAGCTCGATCAGTTGCGCACCACCGGTGAGATCAAGCGTAAGCAACAAATCGATCCGATGGCCCGAGTCAGAGAGCTGGAGCAAAGTTCTCTTCTTGCTGGAACGCATGGAGTCGTATCCAGCCAGACTCCGCAAGATTTGCAGAAGTTGACCCTTCTGGACAGCCTTACAGAGCTGTACAACCATGATTCGATAATGCGCATCTTCAAGGATGAATTGAAACGATCACGCCGTTATAAGCAAAACGAGTCTCTGATCATGCTCAAAATCGATCAGCTCGAGCAAGTTGAACAATCGCATGGAAAGCTCGTCTCCGACTCACTTTTGAAGGGTCTTTCCAACTTCTTAATGAAAATGATTCGCGACGTCGATATCCCTGCTCGTTACGACGCAACACATTTTGCAGTTGTCCTACCGAATACTGATCTCAAAGGCACTCTGGTCCTGGCGGAAAGAATCAGATCGAAGATTGGCTTCGAACGCATTTCCGAGATGGGACAAAACTGGAGCGTCACAGTAAGCATAGGCGTTTCAGCTTTCCCAGATCATTCTCCGTCACCTGATGAGTTGATTCAAAAAGCGGTTCAAGCCTGTGCAATCGCCAGAATGCAAGGTGGAGACGCAGTCTACGTTTCGCAATAGCTTCGCGTATGAAGTATAAGAGGGGCGACGCCATGTCGCCCCTACAAACGTTTAGATAGCCTATTACTAGCGCTGTGGTGAAACCCAGCCCAGTTTTTCCATGATCAATTGGAAGTCTTCCTTGCTCCATACATAGTGGTGGAGGGCAAAAATCGCCTGCTCGTGCGTGAGATAGCCATCGCTCATCAGTTGATGACAGCGCAGCGCCACCTGCAGAGTGGCTGAATCGATCAAGCCTGTGGTGAGCAGGATATTCTCGACCGGAGTGCCTGTGCGGCTGCTTTGTTGCAGCACCATTTCCATATCGGAATCCGGAATCAGACGCACCATCTTCAAAAGTTCGAGCATGGTCAAGCCGCGACTCTTCTCCGTCTGGGTGCGCTTTGTCACCTCCGTAACAGCCTGCGGAATGGCTATGCCACGCGACTTCGTCAGTTTGAGAACTTCGGCCGCTTCAAGCGGATTGAGCACGCGCGCACAAACCAGTTCTTGCACTTTGAGAGCATCGACCAGCGTGGAATAACTGATCAATTTCGCCTGGGTGAGCACCTGCCCGATTGGCAGTTCATCGACTATCCCACGCTCAACTGCAGTGAGAAGATCGATTTCACTGACTAATTCTGCAAGCACAAGCAGTTCGCCCAGCCTGACGGCGTTGTTTTGCTGGACCTGATAATGACCGTGCAGGGCCAGCGATTCTTCAAGCGAAGTGTGTTTCTCTGCCGAGAGTGTAAGCGCCTCCAGCGCCTGCTGCCGCGTGATTTTTGCCTGCCGTATCAGTTGTTGAGCTGTGAGCGCAGCATAGGCAGCCATATCGCTCATGACACCTTTTAGAACAAGAATTCTGCCCAGGGGCAGTCCTGTGTTGAAGCAAGTCTGAAGCGCGTCTTCAAGCTGATCGTTACTGACAAGGTCTGCTTCTAAAAGCAGTTGCCCAAGCTTGTTGGTGAATTCAAAGTATTCGGAGCGCCAGCCCACTTCGCGCAGGGCATCGTCCAGACTGATATCCTTTTCGCCTGTTCTCCTGAGCGCCAAAACAGCGTATTCAACATTCAAGAGCTTGTCACGAATCAAACTCTGAGCCATAAGCGCCGAATGCAGCCTGTCCTCGGTTATAAAACCCGATGAAACCAGAACGCGTCCCACCGGCAGACCCGTCTTTTGAGAAATCGGCAACGCGTCGGCGAGCTGTCCCAAGCTGATCAGCTCGGATTTAACAAGCAAATCACCAATCAGTACAGGAATAGGCCGCTTAGACACCTTGCCCCCGGGCGTATATCAGTAGCTATATTCTACTGACAATATAAAAGACTAAGTGTAAGAAAGATAGCAGATCCGACACCTCAAAGCGGCTTGCGACAGCGAATGTGGAGAAATAGAGCATCCTTGTCAGTGCCTTTCATAGCCGGATATTTCTCCAATGTTTCGGCATCCGGACATGGCTCAAAAAAACGCTCCAGAGCAAAGCCGACATTAAGGCCTTTCAATCCTTTGACGCCAGGCAACATGTTCATAAAACCAGGCGTGTTCAAATGGTTTCGACACACATCAAAACCCAGCCTGTCCGTAGTCGTCCAGACGGTGGCATGCTTGTACCAAGAGGCAGCTACTTCCTCTGTATTCAATCTTCAATTGCCATGCTCGCTTATTGGGTGGACTGTGGGTCTGACAGCGAGTCTCTAATTGTATGCGCCTTCTCACTCATTTTGGTCGCTTCCGCCTGCCGCCCTTCAGAGGACAGGAATTGGCTGTACATCTCAAGAGCGCGGGCAGCCTCGGGCGAATTCTTGCCGCTTACTCTCTCGCGAATTTTGATCAAACGCTGGAAAAGCAGATCGCA
>JADZFV010000180.1 GCA_020854255.1 Candidatus Melainabacteria bacterium
TGGTCAGCATCGCTGCCGGATTGGCAAATGCTATGAATGGCAACGCGAACTTGCAAACTCTGGGCGTCACAGCCAAGAACAGCAATGCCGCCGATCTGGCATTCTCGCAAAGCTTCTCCGGCAATGGCACGGTTCCTTCCGGAGCCAGTCTGGCAAATGTTTCTGCAACTGATGCAGTGCCGACAACGAAGACAGATACGAACGGCTTAACCGTCACCGCAAGCGCGTCTTCAACGCTAACTTGGGACGCAAATGGCAATCTTACATCCGATGGAACAAATTCGTACAAGTGGGATGCCGAGAATAGATTGATCGAGATCGATTATGCCGGGATTAATAATTACAGCCAGTTTTCGTATGATGGGCTCTGGCGGAATACGAAGATTGTTGAAACGACTTCCGGCTCAGTGACGAGTACGAAACAGTTCGTTTGCTGTAACGAAAGTAAACGCGTTTATTATAGGTGTGAAGAGAGAGATGGAACTGGGGCTTTAACAAAGCAATACCTTGCGAACGGTCAGCTCAATGGTTCGACAAAATATTTTTACTCGAAAGATCACTTAGGCTCAGTCCGTGAAATGACTGACAATAGTGGCATTGTTCAAGCCGAATATAGGATCGATTCATACGGTCGCTGTACGCCAATAATCGAGATCATAGCAGCTGATTTTAATTTCGCGGGATATTATTCGCACACTAGAAGTGGAATGAACTTGACCGCGTATAGAGCGTACCATTCTACATTAGCGAGATGGATCAGCAGAGATCCGATTGAAGAAGCCGGTGGTGTCAACCTGTTTGCATATGTAGGAAACAATCCCATCAGTCGCATTGATCCTTCTGGCTTAGATATTACTGGAACCCAATCTGGAGGTAATGCACCCCCAGGTGGGGGCGCCGGACCGCCGCCTGGGGGTGGTAGTGGTCCACCTCCTCCGAATGGAGGACAAGCAGCTAATGCTGCCGCAGGCGCAGCAGCAGCAGCTGGAACAGGAGGCGGTGGAAAATCGAAGAATAAGAAGAAGAAAGAGGAGAAATGCCCTAAGGATTGCAATCCGCCGCCACTTGACGATTTTGCTTCACTTGGTCCATGCTTAGACTATTGCCACGATTTCTGTAACACAGACTATGATTATCAAAATTGTTGGGCTGCTTGTTGGGATAGATTTGGACCGAAAAAATGAGCGACATGGTGAAAATTGAATCTCGAACGGTTCTGAACGTTTTAGGACAGTCCCAGGATGGTGAACAATTCCATGCGTTGACAGATGAGATCGGAGAAGCACCATTCTTGCTTTGTAAGAACGAGTATGAAAGTGTTCATCTTTTTCGTAGCCAGGGTTTGCAGTTCGCTTTTGATGAGACCAAGCAAGTCTTCTCGTCCGTGTTCTTTCATTTTGGCAGCGCCATGGCGGAATCCGGTAACGTGTCGAAATACAATGGGGATCTTCCTGGCGGAATCGAATTTGGAAATAGTCCAACTGGTGTGAAAGAACTGCTAGAAATGGAGCCTATCTCATCGAATATGTCTCCCGGCCCAAGCAAAGATAGTCCAAGAGACCTTTGGCAGGAATACAGCCTTGATAGGTATGTGATTAGGTGCATGTTCGTAGGTGCAGACGGTCCTTTAAAATCTGTATCAGTACGTCTTTTAGAAACAAAATAGCAAGCTAACCAACGAATTGCTGAGTGCAATTCAATGTCATGCCTGCAGTTTGTTAGCAGAATAATGGCGCTGCTTCTTGTCTATACACTTTCTTATGGTCGAATTCTCGCACATCCTAATTTATATAGGCTCATTGCATCATTCATGATGTTCGTCAGGAAATGCAAGTTTCCAACACGCAGGTCTACACACTTGAGTGTAGCAGGATAACACAGGTGATTCGTTTTGCCGGAATCAGGGTGCTGGCGTAGCTTTATCGCAATTCGTTTTTGAAAAACAGGTGATTCACTTCGCCCCAATCATTGCGCCGGTGGCAAAAATCGCAATTCGTTTGAAAATATAGCATGTAGATCTGCTTGCTTGGCTGGAAAAGGCGCGGGCAGGCTCCAAAATCAGCGAATCACTTCTTGCTTTCTGCCGAATATTGCATCGTTTCGATATGGCGCTTTGACGCTCTTGGATTGTCGCGCATGGTTACTACTGAATGCGCGTTTTTACGGCATTGAGCATGTTGCCGAAATGCTGGGAGCTGGATCAAACCTGAAGAAATTGTGTTCATGGGTCACTGCCTTTGGTATCACTCTGTCTACATTCACAGTGGCACTATCAACATTGAGGAAACCTCTTCAACCTGTAGAAGAGCCGCCTTGTAACCGGTTCTCCATGGTATGTTGGAAACAACGAAACGCGGTTTGCGAAGTTATCTGCCAATTTTCGTTTTCCAATTTTCCATCCGAACAAAGTGGATCTTCTTTTCAGACCAAAGCAACAACCAGGACCCCTAGTTTCCTCTGTACGCGTTTTTCGATCAGTAAAAGGTCACTTCATCCGACCTAACTGAAAATCATCGATTTCTGAGCGCGCCAGCGCTTCATGCCCGGCAAAAGCCAAACCGGAAATCCCTAGTGTCAAGGCTGGCTCTGGAAGAGCCACCCCGAAGGGGTTGCCTTGACACCAGGGTCCCGATTTCCGGCTATTCAGGCATGAGGGCATGTGCGTGCTGGCGCGAAAACTTCCATTCAGGTCAAACGCCGGAAACGCTGATCAAACGACCTTTTCGAAAGATAAAAA
>JADZFV010000181.1 GCA_020854255.1 Candidatus Melainabacteria bacterium
CTCTGGTCATCTTGCAAAGCTTGCGCAACCGCACTTTTCGCATCCGCTGCCAGTATCAGTTCTTCGGACAGGTTTCGTCCCAACCCCGTAAATGTGTGAATAAGCCATTGCTCCACCGTCGCAAATGTCGCCTGGGGCGCTGTCGTTAACTGCGTTCTGGCAGTCGTTCTGCTTCCTTCGGTCGCTGTGGTTTCGGCTGTACTGGACTGACCGGACCGAACAGACCCAACAGACCCAACAGACCCAACAATCGGAGCTTGCTGAAAGTTTTCCGCGAGCAATTTCCATTGCACGCCAAATTCCTCACGCGTGAGCTCGAAAATATTCGGGCGTTCCTGACCGGGCGGGCGTTTATAAGTCAATCCAGGAGCCACTTCGCGCTGGCGGCTCATCTCTTTTGTGACGATGTGCGAGGCGGTGATGATTTTCTCTTTTGCCTTGTCCCAGAAAATCAAATTGCTGTGCCGGCCCATAATTTCCGCGGTCAAGACTTTGTGCGTGGCGGTTCCAACTTCGTCTGTCGAGGAAAAAACAAAGTCGACAATTCGTTCGCCGGGCAATTGTTCTATATGAACCAAAACGCCGGATGCCAGAGTTTTTCTTAGAAGCAGAGCAAAATTGGAATTGTTTTGCGGTACGCGATCGTTTCTGGCGCCCTGGGGTGCCTGTTTTACAAGGCAGATGCGACCGTAGGTCGCATGGGCAGAAAGCAGAAGGTGAACCATGCCCGATTTCGAGCGCAGAGAGATGAGAAATTCGTCGCGCGCCAATTGGAAAACCCTGTCAACGCGCCGGTTGAGCAAGAGCGGCTTGGCCTCGTCTAGCACTGCCCTAATTGTCAGGGCATCGAACGGTTGCATGGCTGTTCCCGTTTAGGTTTAATAGGGGCTCAGTTTGGTTATAGACAATCTAGCAAAAAAGTGAAGCGGTATTATGAATCACATAGACTTCATTCTTTTCAAAAATTTCGGGCGATACGACTGACAAAGAGGTGCTTATATGCCGGCCAGCAAAAGCAATCAGTCTTCCTCGAAAGAGTCCGCGCCCACTCAAAGCCGCAAGCGGGGGGAAAAGGTGACTCCGGGCAACCTGTTTGTACTGACCGGACCCTCTGGTGTGGGCAAAAACACGATCATCGACCGCGTTTTGTCAGAAGCGGGCGGGCTTGTCGAGTCTGTTTCCGTCACCACTCGAAACCAGCGCGACGGCGAGCGCGATGGAGTGGAGTACTTCTTCACGGACAGAGAAAGCTTTGAGAAGATGCGCGCCCACAATCACTTTATTGAAAGTGCTGAGTTCGCCGGCAATTACTACGGAACACCCAGAAACTGGGTGGAGCAGCGCCTCAAAGAAGGTCTGGATGTGGTGCTTGTCATTGAGGTGCAAGGTGCCAAGCAGGTGAAAATGCACTTCCCTGATGCAATTTTGATCTTTCTGGCACCGCCTTCCATTCACGAGCTTGAAAAGCGTTTGCGCGGACGCGCCACAGAGCCGGAAGATGTGATTGCCATGCGGTTGGACAAAGCAGGACAAGAGTTGAAGGAGCGCGATGTGTTCCACTATGAAGTTGTTAACGAGGATGTGGACCAAGCTGTCAACAATGTGCTCGCGATCGTGTATGCTGAACGTTGTCGGATAAAACCCTAGCTGGCGCCTTAGTTGGCGTTCAGTAAAGGACTTAAAACCAGACCATAGGGACCAGATGAGCACAACCAGAATCCTTGACCAGTTGATGGATAAACATGGCAACCGCTACGAGCTGGTGCTGAAAGTCGCACAGCGCGCCAAAGTCATCAAGACTGAAACGCGTGACCAGCACAAAGCCACCAACGCCGTAATTCAGGCGTTGCAAACGGTTGCTGCCGAAGATGACGGCACCATCCTGATCTCACCAGGCGGCTACCAGATCTATTGATGCACCACGGCGCTTCAGCGCTGTAAGGGCGATGCCATGCATCGCCCTGCCCAATAGATCGGGCGACGCACGCTGTCGCCCCCCAAAAAGACCGCAGTAAGAAATTGAAACAACGCACCGGCTCAAATCGGTGCTTTTGTGCTTTTCGCCATTAATCTTGGTTCAGCTTGTCTTGAGGGGGGATTTTCCCGTTGCCAAGAAAACCGGTCGGTCTTAAGCTTTGCTCAAGAGAGATATCAGATCTTTTCTTCCAGCGTTGACAAGCGACTTTCAAGTACAAAGGCCACGAAGAGCAATGGATCTCTGGGCAATAATCTTACTTTTTGCGTTCATGGTCGGTATCATGGGCTGGGGCATGAACCTCTTCGTCAACGGCGTCTTATGGTACTGCGACTGGCGCGAGGGCGCCGAGATCAACTGGGGACTTGAGACCTTCTTCACGCTGGCCATGCCTTTCACGTGGCTGTACACTATTTTTCTGATTGTCGTTCTCTACATTCGTTAAGAAGCGCTCTTTGCCTTCTTTTCCGCCAACCAGTTGGCAAAGTTCCGCGAGAATGCCGGCTGCATCTTGCGCGCAAGAAATCTGCGTCAGCCTCGCTCTGAATGGCGCCGCACCGGGAATGCCTTTCGTGTAGTGGGTCAGATGCCGTCTCGATTCGTTCGAGCCGACGCGCGGCCCTTTGTATCGGGTCAGCCAGACACAGTGCAGATAGGCGAGGATCAAGCGTTCTACGTCATCGGGAGCCGGTGTGAGAATTCCTTCTTCTATGTAGCGTGTGATTCTGGGAATCAGCCAGGGATTGCCCAGGGTTCCGCGCGCTACCGCCACTCCGTCACATCCGGTGATTTCCAAAAGCCTGACTGCGTCTTCCGGCTCGAAAACATCACCGTTGCCGAAGACAGGAATGCTGAGCGCAGCTTTTACTTTGGCGATAAAACTCCAATCGGCCTTGCCGGAGTAGAGTTGCTGTCTTGTTCTGCCGTGCACCGTGACGGCAGAAGCGCCAGACTTCTCAACCATCTCGCCAAATTCGACGGCGTTTTTCGAGCTGTCATCCCAACCCAGACGGAATTTCACCGTGACCGGGATCTTAATTGCACCTTTCACCGACGAAATAATTTCGCGCGCCAGATCTGGTTCCTTCATCAGCGCGCATCCGTCTTTACCTTTTGTAATCTTGGGGACGGGACATCCCATATTGATATCAACGAAGTCGGCGCCTTTCTTCTCGGCCATCTGCGCAGCCTTCGCCATCACATCAGGCTCGTGCCCGAATAGCTGGATGCCGATCGGGTGCTCGGTTTCGGAAAGATCCATAATTCGGCATTCCGGACGGTCCATCAAGGCGCGGCTTGATACCATCTCCGTAGACAAAAGGCAGTTAGGATCGATCTGCCTGACGATGTCGCGAAAAACCAGGTCCGTTACCCCCGCCATCGGTGGAACGTACACGCGGCTTTTCAAACTAATAGAGCCGATTTGAATAGGCATACCAAGAGTTTACAGGACACGACCGGTTTGATGTCAAATGGTAAGACGGATTTCCATATCGCCGAACTGAAAAGTGTCCTTGAAGACGCTTATCCCATTGGCAAAATCAACCAGATCGAATCGATAGCCTGCGATGAAGAAGAATTGCTCGGGAAATCCGGAGCTTTGCTCGGGGTCTCAAACTCAGGCGCTGAGGACGATTTTAGAACGAGCTTTAGAGTTTCGACTGGCGGTAAAGATTACTTTCTCAAGCGCGTCGGTGACTGGATCGCCGAAA
>JADZFV010000182.1 GCA_020854255.1 Candidatus Melainabacteria bacterium
CTCTTCTTGAGAGTGGGTTTGAATATGCCGCATCTGTTCTTGCGCGAACAATGCCTTCTTTTGCGGCTCTGTTATCGAATTGTCGAGCCACACTCTATGCAGGCGGTCGGCCAGGTCGAGTTCGTGGTCGAGGTCACTGGGGTTCCAATAACCCGGCATGCAATGCACAACCGTGCCGTCTTTCGCCATGATGAACAATTGAAGATTGCGCGGTCCGGCGCCGTTGGTGGTCGTGACCGCCGGCCCAGTGGCGGGGTGAATCCCGGAATTGCCCGCATACGGGTCTTTCATGATATTGCGGTAGCCGCAGACGAAGCGGTCACGCAATTTGGAAAGAACTGGTTCTTTAGAGAGCGACCCGGCTCTCAAGCTGTTGGCGGCGGATCAAGTGTAGCCGTCGATATTTCCGAGCATATGGACCCAGAGAATCGGCTTGCCCGAGGCGGCGGACTTTGCTTTTGCCTTCTCCAGGGATGTCTCCCACGGAATCTTTGTGGCTGTAATGGCATTTTCAGTGCGAGCTTCGCAACTGCTGATGACGTGGTCGGTATCGCCTGCCAGGGCAGGGGACACGCCGAACGACAGCGACAAGATTAAGACAGCAAGCGTCGACCGGTTTATGTGATTTGTCATAGTGAAGGTTCTTGCAGAAGAATCGCAGTCCTACCATTATGCACGCGGGTCACCCCAGGCACAATCTAATTATGCCCAGACAGTGTGATGTCTACGTGAGTTCTCCCACGTCTCGGGCCATCGATTCGACCGTGTCGTAACGTTGCCCGCAATCAAGCTGGGTGGCATGGGCGACTATATGGTCCATGCCGTTGCTCAAATTGGCGACTTGCTTTCCGGGATGCGACTGCGATATAGGCTCCGGATCCGACCCTGTCAAAAGAAAATGCAAAGTGGCGCCGCAGGCGTAAATGTCGCTCTGGCTTGTCGGCATGCCGCGAAACTGCTCCGGTGGCAAATATGCATGTTTTCCGACCACAGTGCCGGTGACTGTGGCTTCAACTTGTTGAGCAACGTTGAAATCGATCAGTTTAAGCGTTCCATCCCTCTGCAAAATCAAATTGTCCGGAGTGAAATCGCGGTGCACCACAGGTGGTGAGAGTGAATGCAGATAGGAAAGTATGCCGCACATCTGAACCGCAAGTTCTTTAACTTGAGATTCTTTCATGGCACCATTCTTCTCAACCAGCTCCCGGAGCGACATTCCATCGATATGTTCAAGAACGAGATACGCTCGGTGATCCTCAACGAAAAAGTCGATCAGCCTTACGACACCAGTGCTGTCGATTTGTTTCAAAATGCGCGCTTCATTTTCAAAACTTTCCAGAGCGCTCTTGCGCACGTTTACATCCACGTGAACCGGCAGAATGAATTCTTTCAGGACCACGACTTCGTCGTCAATATTGTCGTTGGCAAGATAAGCGGAACCTTGCCCTCCTACGCCCAGCTGGTTCAATACTCGGTATTTGCCTGCTTGCAAAGACGCACCGTCCAAAAGAGGTTTCAAGCGTTCTCGCTTTGGTGGTGCGGAAAGTGCCTGCAACCACATTTCGGTGTAACTGTGATTCGGCGGTGGCTCCAAACATTGATCGACCTCAGGGGGGCGAGGAACATTCGGCGCCCAATTGCGAATCATCGCCAGGATTTTCTCACGGTCTTGTATCGAGTCGACCGCACTCAACTTGAGCTTCTGAACTTGACCGGCTTTTGATTTGAAGCACAAGAATTGGTCGAGCGGTTGAGTGGAGCCTTTAGGCCTTTCCAGATCGATTGAGTCCAAATTCCTCCAACTCAGTTCGCTGCCATTGGATGAAAATTTGCCATGCCGCCAGAGAAAACGCAAACCGTGCCGGTTGAATAGTAAGTGTGTAGGCGTTTTCAAATAAAGAGCCAGTGGAGCCACGAAAAGAAGAAAAACAAATGGTAGAAACGTACGAAGGAAGGTGCCGTTCAAATTCGCAGCCGCCTGCGCCGCAGCTTTTCCGATATGAGTGTCATTCACGGATTGGTAGAGCGCTGAATCCAGTGCAGTCAAGCCGAACAAGAGAAGCAACACAACCACTGGAACGGAAGTCCAAAGCAAAAGTAGTTGTGTGCCCTTTACCAAATCTCCGCCGGTAAAACGCTGTTTGATCCAGCGCTCTATTGCAGCAAAAGGCCTGTAGCGCACAACAATATCGTCTTTGCTAACACCCGAAACTTGAGCCCGCAATGCTGCCAATTTCGCTTTGATGATGTTCATATCGTCTAAAAAGACTTGTTGCAGCCGCGAGCTTAAATACACGACACATGCAAATTGTGAGAACAACCAGACAGGCAAGAAAAACAGTGGGACGTTAAACATGAGCGGAAGCAAGGACATCAGAAAGAAGGGAATTGCAGCAACACAAGTAGTAATCACCGTGCGCAGACTGAACGTGCGCTCTATGGCATGGGACAAGACCAGAGGCCAAACACATTGGGCTGTCATAAACAGTAACCAAAACGGATCGAGAAAACGATTCGGGTAGTGATATTGTTCCGCAAACACTGGAAAACACATTAGTGAAACCAACGAAATAGTCGCCACTGCGAGAGGAGACAGAGGAGACGGTGTGCCTCTCTTCATACCGATTACATCGCTCAGGCGGCCAATGCAGTATGCGAAATAAACCTGCAGAGGTACTGCAAACCAAAACGCCTTTGGCATTCCATCGGAAGCAAACAAAGCAAATGCACCCATGCAGAGAGTCATGAGCAATGCGTAGAGAAGTCCTATACCGGCGCGCGGAAGCCTGGTCAGCGGTTCGAATGTTTCGTCGGACTTATCCTTCGAGCGAGCCGACGGCGTCGCCTTTGTCAGATCGCCGACACTGGCTCTGGGCAATTCTTCTTCAGACACGGGAAGCAATTCAGCATTTAGATTTTCAGATGAGACCTTGAGTTCTGCTGCTGCACCTAACTCTTTCTCGTCGACTGCCGAGCCCTTCTTCAGAATCGGCTCCGCCAGCCCTCCACTTAAGAATGTTTCGTTTCGCTCTTCCATCAGGCAGGGTCTCCGGTCGCCACAACCCCACCGGGTAGAATGGAACTTTTGATCTGCTTCAAAAGCTGCACCACTTCATCTGCAGTTTGAATTCGTTCTTCCGGCTCGAAAGAGCTCAACTTCGCCACCAATTCATCGAGTGAATCAGGCGTGTCGTGCCGCAGTGTTTTGGGATGACTTACAGACAACGGCATCGGATCGCGCCCGGTCAGCAAGTAATAGACTGTCCCGCCAAGGCTGTACAAATCGCTTTGTGGAACAGCCTTTCCGCGCAATTGCTCGGGGGCAATATACGCTTGTTTGCCGACAACGGTTCCGGTTGCAGAGCCAACAAATTGATTTGCCGCCCCAAAATCGATCAGCACAATGGCACCATCATTACGCACGACGAGATTGTCCGGCGTCAGATCGCGGTGAATGATCGGCGGTGAATTACAGTGAAGGAAAGACAAAATAGTGGCAGCATCGATTGCCCAATCAACAACTTTCTCCACTTCCTGATCGCCGTTCTGTTTTACGAACTGGCGCAAGTCTTGACCGCTGACATATTCCAAGCTCAGGTAATGGCGCTCATCTTCTACAAAGTGGTCGAGGACGCGGGCGATGTTCGGATGCGCGAGCGTCGAGAGTATTTTCGACTCTCGCTCCAAATGCTGCTCGGCCTGCTTCCTCGCTTCCGGATCAGCCTTGGCATGTACAACTGCTTCTTTGAGAACAACCAGATCGGTTTTGTTCACATGGGCAAGATAAATCGCCGACAATCCACCGAAGGCTAGTTGCCTGACAATCTCAATACGACCGCCCTGGAGTTTCTTCCCGGGTTCCAGCGGAACAAAAGTAGTAGGCGCAAAGCGTCGGGAGAGCTCATCTTCCCACATTTGCGTATAGCTCTTCTGTCCGATTCCTCTCGATTGATTTTGCATGGAGCGCTGATATTCAATCAGCTCGGGCGAGCGATTACAGTTAGCCCCCCAGAGTTCAACTCCAAGAAGCAATTGTTCGACATCAGCATCCTTGATGTTCTTCAAACTCAGATCCAGATGCTCCCCGCCGTTAAAGCTGAGGAGAAGATGTCCACCGTAGGGACTATCGTCCTTTACAAGAGTGGCTGCCTGAAGCTCATTCCAGTTGCGATTACGTTTAAAATTGAGCTTCGGCAAGAACGATGGCGGAAAACACAAACCATCTTTTGAAATGTAAATGCGATTGGCTTCTGATACCGCAGACAATGCCATGCAAGAAAGCATAGTTGTTAGCAATGTCGTGCATCCAATTGCGACAAGATGCGGCGGAATCACTCCCGGATACGCAAAAGCTCTGCCAATGAGAAATCCCAGCACTGCCGGCGCGATAACCGCCCAAAGTGGAAAAAGCGCGCACATCGAAGAAAATACCACTTTCAATGGCACCGAGCGATAGGGAATGACTACATTAAGGTCTGCCATCAGCGTTTTCCTTGCTTTTCGCGCAAGAGATCCCAGTCTCGCTCCACGTCTTTGCGCTCAGGTCCTTCATCGCCTTGATACAATCGTCCCATAATGTCGGTATAAAGATCTTCAGCCTTTGTGAACTGCCCGACGTCTCGGTAAAGGTTTGCAAGCTCAAGTTGATTGCGCAGATAATCCCATTGCCGACGCTTTTTCGGCTTCAGAATCTCCGCGGACTTTTCGAACAGTTGCTGAGCCTCGACCACTTTTCCCTGAGCTGCTCTAACCCGCCCAAGGTCTGTATAAATTCTCGCCAAATCTGTGTCTGCATCAGGATCTTTGTTGGTGAACGCCTCGTGCATTTTTTTAGCGTTCAACAAACTCTGTTCTCCATCCATGTATTTTTTCAGGCTCACTTGCGCTCGACCCAGAATGGACTGGCGCCATGAATTGTAACCAGTATTGCCGTCTTTCATGCTCCAGGTAAGAGACTTCTTGAGCCGATCTTCAGCCTTTTCAAATTGCTTCGACATCAGATATTCAAATCCGAGAGAGCCATTCACATTGGCTCGCCGATTAGGTGAACCCGGGCCCCATATTTCGAGAGCCAATTCGTTGAGTTGAATCGCATTCTGGTAATCCGACCAATTTTCAAATTAGATGCCATTCTTAGTAAAAACCTGCGCCCTGTTCTGATTCATTAATTCCACATATGGCTGGCTTTCAGACATATATGGATGACTGCGACCGGGTAATATGGGCGACAATTATGGCGGTCGAGGCATCGCGCCGCCCCTCGACGGGTTTCTGGCAGAAGCAGGGAAACCTTCAAAGGCAGACCATTTCACCGCAACAAAAGGAAAATCTTCAGTGCGCCGGCAGAGCAGGATGGCAATTCTTTTATCTCTGGGTGCGGCCTTCGCGCTGGCACTTTCGTCCTGCACTTCTCAAGATAAGCAGATGCCTGACATTGAGGCTGAAACCTTAGCGGTCAAACCTCAAACACCTGAAGAAAGCCCAGTTAGAAAGTTTGCTCAAAACTCTCAGGGCAGCTTTGCCTGTGGGTTGTACCTGGACGGCAAAAAAGTAGGCTACCTTGTCGGTACAAGCAAAGTGGTGCAGCGCGGCGGCACCGATTTCTTCGAGCAAAAGATGGAGACTCTTTTCAGCGCGGCGAAACGCGGCAAGCAGTTTGTCGACAAGAGCACGCTGACTCGGCTATTCAACCTCGATAGCAATGGAGAGTTGAACATGATTGAGCAAGTCAACGAGCAAGACGGCGCCACTTATACAAGCATGCTGACGAAGCAGGGCGACAAATTTCTCGAAACCAGCACAGGCGGAAAGAGCACCAAATCAGTTACGGTCGAGCCTCCGAAAACCAGTCTGAACAACGATAAGCAGCTAGGTGACTGGCTCAAATCGTCGCCTGAGGCTGGTGATGCATTCGAGTACAAGTCTTCCGATTTCAATGGCGGAGAATTCAACGAGCACATTTCTCGTTATAAGTACGTTGCCAGGAAAAATCTCGTTCTCAACGGGGTTCCAACCACGATTCATTCCTTAGAGCAAAGAGACGATCGAGACGACGAAGTGACACGATACGAGTGCGACAATCAGGGAAGGCTAATCCGCGGCAACCTTGGTCCGATTACTTTCCGGCTTGAAGAGGAAGCTACGGCGC
>JADZFV010000183.1 GCA_020854255.1 Candidatus Melainabacteria bacterium
GAATTGAGCTTCGCCGACAGACGCTTGCACTGGGTGCCTTTACCGGCACCGGGAGCGCCAAGAAAGAGAATTCTCATAACTAAATTTCCTTATTGCCAGATGGGAAGAGTCCCTGCGCTTGATAGCGCGCAGAAAGGGCGTGGGTTTTGATCTGCCTTTGCGTGTCGATGGCTACACCGACAAGGATGATCAATGAAGTAGAACCCAGGCCTTGCAACGTTTGAACATATGTAGCCTGCTCCATGTGGATGGGCAGAATGGCGATGATACCGACGGCGGAGGCACCAATGAAGATGAGCCGGCTCAAAGTTTTCTCGAGAAACTCGGATGTCGGTCTTCCCGGTCTTACACCGTGGATGGCCCGCCCGCTTCGCCTCAAGTTCTCGGCAATATCGCGCACGGGAATGACAATCGACGCATAGAAAAATGCAAAAAACAAAATCAGCAAGAAATAGAGAACCGAATGCTCCCAATGGTAGTAGGAGAAAGCATTAGAGAACTCAACCGAAAGGAAACTCCAGACGTTCTGCACCCAGGCCTCTTTGCAAAAACTGACGAAGCCAGGTATGGGCGTCATCAATTCGTAGACGACTTGAAAAGGATTTTTCCCGCTCTGAGCGGCAAATGACATAACTGTAGAAGGGAACATCAAAAGCGAAGACGCGAAGATGATAGCCATCACACCTGACGGATTGACGGGCAGATAAATCGAGTCTTCCGGTGCGTTGAAGACCTGACGGCCTACGTTTCTGCGCGCACCCAATACTTGCACTTTTCTCACACCCTGCTGCAGGCATACGATCAACGCAATCAAAGCAAGAAAAACGGCGCACAAAACGACGACGCCCCAGACCGGCGACTGACCGGTTTGAACCGCTTCGTAGGTGTTTTTGACCATAACCGGCAATCTGGATGCGATACCCAGAAAGATCAAAAGCGAGGCACCATTTCCGACACCACGCTCGGTAATGATTTCACCCATCCACATGACAAAGACTGCACAGGCGGAAAGAATAATGGTTGTGGAAACCATGAAGAGCGGTCCGGGTGTGAGAACAACCGGCGGGTTTTGAATTTTGGTGAGCAGATTAGCCAACATCAAGGATTGGAAAACAGCCAGCCCTACGCAAGCAATGCGCGTATATTGCGCCAACTGCTTGCGTCCCTGCTCACCTGAATGCTTCTGCAATTCTTCCAGTTTTGGAACCACCACAGACATCAACTGCATGATGATCGAGGCGGTGATATATGGTCCGATCCCCATTGAGAAGATGGAAAGCTTGTTGAGAGCGCCGCCTGTGAACAAGTCGATCATGCCGAGCAGGTTCTGCGCCAATTCCGGATGCTTGGTAAAGGCGGAGGGATCGACGCCGGGGATAGGAATATGAACACCGATACGGTAAATGGCGATCACCATGAGCGTGAAGAAAATGCGCTCTTTGAGCCCAGCGGCCGAGAGCATTTTGATCAGATCTTCCGGACCGCCTATTTTTGCGCCGCGTCTGGATTGTGAATCCATGTAGTACTTTCCTCTTATGGTAGTGCCGGTGACCGCATTTTTTCGCGGCTCTCTGAGCGGATGTTAACTCAACAATTCCAAAGAATAACCGGCCTTTAGCAAAAATTCCGCCCCGGCCGGTTCATCTCAATCTCAGTGATATCCAATACAGTTCAGTTTGCTTTCACGGTTCTCTAGAAAAGCCAGGGTTCTTTGAGGGGCGAAATCTCATTTATGTTTGCAGGCGTCGCCCCTACAAATTGATCCAACCTACTTCTTCTTGGGAGGCTTGGCACCGGGCTTTTGACCAGGTTTGCCAGCTGGCTTCTTGGAGGATGTCTGGTGACCCAAAATTGGCACGTCAGCTTTCTTTTCCTTCTTGGCCTTTTTAGGACCTTCTTCCCCTTCACCTTCGCCCTTCGGCTTCTTCTCAGGCGGCTTTGGAGCAACCTTGATCTTGACCGGCTTGGGTGCGCGCGTGCCTGGCTTTCTTGGTTCCGGTTGAATTACTTCAATCGATCCGCCGGCTGCTTCAATCTTGGCCTGGGCTCCTTTGGAGAAGTGGTGCGCTTTCACTTTGAGCGCCACTTTCAATTCGCCGTTGCCTAAAATGCGGACACTGTCCGACACCTTGCGCATCAGACCGAGTTCTACAAGAGTGAGCGGGGTGACATCCGAGCCGGATTTCGCCGAATTGAGCGCGCCGACATTTACTTCCACCCACTTTCTGTTGATTACCTGGTCGAAATTATGGATTTTGGGCAGTCTGCGGAAAAGGGGAGTTTGACCGCCTTCAAAGCCGAAACGCTTGGCTTCGCCTGAGCGCTGCCCTTGACCGTTGTGACCGCGAGTGGAGGTCTTACCGTGACCCGAGCCACGACCGCGACCGACACGTCTGAGTTTTCTTCTTGAACCAGGAGTGGGTTGAAGATCACCCAGATCCTTGATTTCTTCTATTGCTTTGACCTTAGCCATTGGTTCTCCTCAGCCTTGCGCCGTTGTCCAGGTGGACATTACGACTCGGCAGTGTGTTTTCTACTTAGCTTCTTCTTTGGTGGACTTGGCAGCAGGGGCTGCTTTGGCGGCAGGGGCGGCTTTAGCATGTGCTTTGCCGGCCGGCTTGGCTGCTGGCTTTTTGGCCTTGGCAGCTCTGGCTTTGTGTTCGCCGCCTTCTACGGTTTCGACCGTGACGAGGTGGCTGATTTTAGTCACCATGCCGCGGATCGTCGGGCTGTCGGCATGAACGACCGTAGAGCCATATTTGCCAAGGCCGAGGGCTTGCACAACCTTTTTCTGGGTTTCTTTCTTGCCCACCATTCCGCGGGTGAGAGTGATCTTGAGCATTTTTCCTTACCTGATTATTTTGGTTTCGATTTGGATAGTTCAGAACCAGTCCAGTTCAGAACCTGTCTAATGCAGAACTACGCTAGCATCTGCTTAATGGTGATGCCGCGCAGGCGAGCCGCTTCTTCGAAGGTTCTCAAATTCTTCAAGCCATCTACGGTGGCGCGGGCGACATTGAGCGGAGCGCGCGAACCGAGCGACTTGGAGAGAATGTCGCCGATGCCTGCCAATTCCAGAATCGCGCGAGCGGCACCACCGGCGATGACGCCTGTACCCTTAGCAGCCGGCTTGAGCATGATGCGGCTGGAGCCCTGACGTCCGATGATCTGGTGAGGAACGGTGGTTCCGACCATGGGCACTTTCACGAGGCTCTTTTTGGCATCGACAACGCCTTTTTGAATGGCGCTGATAACTTCCGAAGCCTTGCCGACACCGATGCCGACTTGACCTTTGCCGTTGCCGACGGCGACGACTGCACGAAAACTCAATTTCTTACCGCCCTTAACTACCTTGGTTACGCGGCGAACTTGAATGATCTTTTCTTCCCACTCCGACTGCTCGCGGCGATTATCTTCCGGAGGCTTGCGACCGCCCTCACGACCACCGCGACGACCACGACGTTGACCGCCTTCCGGTGCGCCGGATTCATCCTGCGGAGCGTTGGGATTTTTGTCATCTATAGCCATTTGAGAAATTGTCCTCTTCTTTCCTTAATGAGTGGTTACGTAATTAGAAATCTAAACCGGCTTCACGAGCGGCATCGGCGACTGCCGCCACGCGGCCGTGATAGATGTATCCGCCTCTGTCGAAAACGACAGCGCTAATGCCTTTGGCTTTGGCTTTGTCGGCCACCAGTTTGCCGACCGTGCGGGCCGACTCGGTGTCCCAGCTCTTCTTGCCCTTCATCTCGGGATCGAGCGTAGAGGCCGATACGAGTGTTTTTTGTGAGGCATCATCAACAATTTGCGCGTAGATATGCTTGTTGGATCTGTAGACACAAAGCCTCGGACGTTCTTGCGTGCCCGTGAGGCGACGGCGAATGCGCATATGGCGCCTTGCCCTCAATTCTTTTCTGTCTGGTTTCTGAATCATTGCCCGTCTCCAACTCTTTTGTTTATTTCGCCGATTTCTTTGTCACCGGCATTGGTATCACTTAAATCACTTTAAAATCAAAAATTATTTCTTCTTACCAGCGGCCTTACCGGCTTTACGTCTGATTACTTCGCCTTTGTAGCGAACGCCCTTGCCTTTGTAGACTTCCGGCGGTCTCTTTTCGCGAATGAAGGAAGCCAGGTCGCCGACTGCTTGCTTGTCAATGCCGGAGACGGTAATGACGTTACCTTTGCCGACAGCGATTTCCAGCCCCTGGGGAGGCTCAATTTCGACCGGGTGCGAATAGCCCAGCGCCATGACCAGCTTTCTGCCGTCCATGGTGGCACGATAGCCGACGCCGGTCATTTCCAGTACTTTGTCAAAACCATCGGACACGCCTTTGACCATGTTGGCGACAAGCGTCCGGCTCAAGCCATGAAGGGAGCGGGAGATTCTGTCGTCTTTTACTGTGGAGAGAACGACTTTGTCATCTTCCATTTTGATGGCAATCTCAGGGCGAATAGTGCGCGCGAGCTCACCTTTCGGTCCTTTGACTTTGACGTCGTTGCCTTTCAGGTCAACGGTCACACCTTTAGGTACAGTGATTGGTGCTTTCCCAATACGAGACATCTTTCTTCCCCTTGAATACACACCTACCAGACGTAGGCGACTACTTCTCCACCGGCATTGCTCTTGCGTGCCTGTCTGTCGGTCATGAGACCGGACGAGGTGCTGACGATTGCCAGACCAAGCCCGCCGTATACACGCGGCAATTTCTTGGCGGCGCGATAGACTCTCAAACCGGGCTTCGAAATACGCGAGATGCCCTGTATAACCTGTTCTCCCTTGGGACCGTATTTGAGTACGATGCGCATTTTCTGCTCGGGAGAGCCGAGACCCTTGGTCTCGAACGAAGAGATGAACCCTTCATTGCGCAGAAGTTCGGCTAGTGCCACTTTCTGCTTGGAAGCAGGCATTTCGACTGCTTGTGAATGTACGCGCGAAGCATTTCTGATGCGCGTGAACATGTCTGAAATCGGATCTGTGACCGGCATTTATAATCTCCTACCAGCTCGACTTTGTGAGACCAGGAATGAGCCCTTCATGGGCCATCTTGCGAAGACAGCAACGGCAGAGGCCGAAGTCGCGATAGTAGCCCCTGGGCCGTCCGCAAATTTTGCAGCGGTTGTGGAGCCGCACTTGAGGATATTTGCCTTTTGCGACAAGCACCCTGCGTTTGTGCTCTTTATCGATAAGTGAAGTCTTAGCCACTACTACCTCCTGAATGGCATTCCTAGTTCGGTTAGCAACGCCAGACCTTCCTGGTCAGTGCGCGCGGTCGTAACGATTGCTACGTCCATCCCGCGGATGGCGTCAACGTTTTCATAATTGATTTCAGGGAAGATCAATTGCTCTTTGATGCCCAGAGAATAATTGCCCCTTCCGTCGAACGATTTGTTGGACAGACCGCGGAAGTCGCGAATGCGAGGAAGCGATATGTGAATCAGCTTGGCCAGAAAATCGTGCATTCTCTTGCCGCGCAGCGTCACCGAAGTGCCGACCGCCATGCCCTTTCTAACTTTGAAAGTAGCGATTGATTTGCGGGCACGATTGATGATGGGCTTTTGACCGGTGACGGTGGCCAAATCTTTGACGCCGTTCTCGATCGCCTTGGCGTTTGCTGTTGCTTCACCAAGCCCCATGTTCACAACGACTTTCTCCAGGCGCGGAACCTGCAGTTCGTTTGTGTAATTGAATTGCTTCTTGAGCTTGGGCACTACAGTTGTTTTGTAGTGTTCCTTTATGTCAATCGTAGCCATTGCTCACTAACCTCTTGTTGTTTCTTTTGACTTGCTGCTTGCGCAGCTGGCGGACGTTTCGCTGCTCATTCATAAATTGCAGGGCGTCCAACGCCATCTGTCTGTTTATTCAAGGCCTTCGCGTTTTCTGAATTCAGCACGCACCGGTTTTTTCGATTGCGCTGAATACAGCATGCATTTGGAGGCGAAAATTGGAGCTTCCTGTCTCACTAGCGTAGACTTGCCGGCGCCCATTTTCGGCTTGATTACGGTGGAAAGCATGTTGACGCCTTCTACCAGCACTTTGCCCTGCTCAGGAAAAACGGCAACAACTTTGCCGGTCGTTCCTTTGTAGGCATTGCGCTCATCCAAACGCTTCGTCACTTTGGCGTCGCGCTTAGGATCTTTCTTTTTCGGTCCGGATATAAGCATCACCATGTCGCCGCGCTTCAAGTGAATCTTCGGCGTCAAATTGGTGGCACCCGGTTTCACAAGAGCGCGTGACAGAACGGTGGTGCCGCCCATCGTGATTTTCTTGGATACGGGACTGTTGGAATAACGAACGCTAGTTCTCGATTGGCCTGCCATCTCACATTACCTCGGGTGCCAGAGAGATTATTTTGGTGAATGCCTTGTCCCGAAGTTCGCGGGCAATCGGTCCGAAAACGCGCGTGCCTTTGGGGTTGCCGTCTTTGTTGATGATCACGGCGGCATTGTCGTCGAAACGAATCGTGGAGCCGTCGGCGCGCTTTACGTGATTGCGCACACGCACTACTACAGCTCTGACTACTTCCGATTTTTTGACCGGCATATTGGGCAGAGCATCTTTGACGGTAGCTACAATGACGTCGCCGACCGAGGCGTAACGACGGTTGCCGCCGCCCAGTACGCGAATGCAGAGAAGCTCGCGGGCGCCTGTGTTATCGGCGCAATTCAAACGTGTTTCTTGCTGAATCATTATCGTTAACCCTCACTTGGCTTGATCAAGGCCGAAATGGATTTTTCGGTGATTTCCACAACCAGCCAGCGCTTTTCTCTGGACAATGGGCGGCATTCTTGAATGCGCACCTTGTCGCCTACACTGCACTTATTCTCAGCATCATGTGCTTTAAACTTGTGGGTTCTGGCTATCTGCTTTTCGTATTTAGGATGCGGAAAGCGGTTCTCGACTGCGACGACAACTGTCTTGTCCATCTTGTTCGAGACTACTTTTCCTACCAGTTCCTTTCTCGGCATTTTTTAGCGCTCCGTCCTATCGACACTTTTTATATTCCGGCGCTGAGCGCCGATTCCCAACCGCCTGCTTACGCAGTCTTCATGGTTTCTTTTTCACTTTCGATTGTGAGCAAACGAGCAAGTTTCTTGCGCGCAGTTTTCAATTTGGCTGGACTCTCCAACTTTCTTATCGCCAGTTGAAAGCGCAATTCGACAATCTCTTTGCGAGTTTCAACAATATGCGTTTTGATATCTTCGGCGGAAAGTTCTCTAATTTCTTTGGTTCTCATGGCCATTTCCCATATTTGCCGGCGCTTAGCGCCGATTCTGATTGATCGGCACTGACGCCAATCCCTTCCTTACGGATGTCTTGAAACAACTCGGCACTTGATGGGCAATTTTTGCGCAGCCAGTTCGAGCGCGTGATGCGCTTCTTTTTCTGCGATGCCGGACATCTCAAACATGATGCGACCTGGTTTGGTCACAGCAACCCAGAATTCCGGGTTGCCTTTTCCGGAACCCATACGGGTTTCAGCCGCTTTCTTAGAGACTGATTTATCCGGGAAAATTCTGATCCACATTTGACCGCCGCGTTTGACGCTTCTGGTCATGGCTTTTCTGGCCGCTTCAATCTGTCTGGATGTGATCCATGCCGGCTCCAGAGCTTGCAGTCCGAATTCGCCGAACTGAACTTCAACGCCGCGTGTTTCACAACCGGTCATGCGACCTCTGTGATGCTTTCTGAATTTTGTTCTCTTTGGCAACAGCATGATGACTAACCTGCCTTCCTTGGTCTGCGACCAGATCTCTGACCTGGTCTTTCGCCAGGTTGCTCCCCTTTGCTACGATCACTGGAGGTCTTGATGTTGGGCGGGGACCATTGGCCCATTTCCAACTCACCTCTGAATATCCAAACTTTGATGCCGATGATACCCATGACGGTATTGGCTTCAGCCAAGCCGTAATCGATGTCGGCGCGAAGAGTCTGCAGCGGGATACGTCCTTCTTTGGACCATTCCGTACGAGCGATTTCAGCACCGCCCAGGCGGCCTGCCACCATTACTTTGACGCCGATGGCGCCGGCGCGCATGCAGCGCTGAATGGCTTGCTTCATGGCTCGCCTGAAAGCAACGCGTTTTTCCAATTGTTGGCCGATTGACTCCGCCACCAATTGCGATTCGAGATCGACGCGGTTGACTTCCAAAATATTGATTTTGATATTGAGACCGGGGCGGTTCAAAAGACCTTTCACCTTCTGGTGCAGGGTCTCGATGCCCTGTCCGCCCTTGCCGACAACGACGCCGGGACGGGCAGTGTAGATATCCAGCTCGATATGATCGGCTTTTCTTGAGATCTCAACTTTGGAGACGCCGGCATTGGTCAACTCTTTTTTCAAGTAAGTGCGAATGCGGTGGTCTTCCTCGATCAAGAACGGCACATCTTTCTTAGTGACGAACCAATTGGCGCGCCATCCTCTGTGGATGCCGAGGCGGAAACCGTTAGGATTGACTTTCTGACCCAATGTCCTAGCTCCTTTGAATTGAGTTCTTAAACATCCCCTTAAACATCAGACAAAACGAGCGTGATGTGGCTCGAACGCTTGAGGATTGGATACCAGCGGCCTCTGGCTCTGGGCTGAATACGCTTCAAAGTGGGGCCCTGGTCTGCATAAACTTCTACGATTTTGAGATCGCCGGCTTCGTCTTCCGAAATCGGTTGTCTGGCGGCATGCACACGGTTGTACATAGCCGACTTCAACACCTTTTCCACTTCGCGAGCGGCGGAGTACGGCATGAAGCGAAGGATAGTCACGGCGTCAGCTGCCGATTTGCCGCGGATTTCATCCACGACGCGGCGCACCTTCCGCGGTGACATTCTCAACCATTTTGTATGTGCTTTACTCTGCATGACTTTGTTCCTATTTTTGCCGGCGTTGCCCGCCGATTCTATCCCGGCGTGGTGCCGACTTTAGTGATTAACCGCGTTTGGCAGTCTTGTCGCCGCCTGCGTGTCCTTTGAACATTCTTGTCGGAGCGAATTCTCCCAGTCTGTGCCCGATCATTTGCTCGGTCACGTAGACCGGAACGTGCTTCTTGCCGTTATAGATGGCAATGGTATGGCCGATCATGTCGGGAATGATCATGGAAGCGCGCGACCAGCACTTGATCACTTTCTTCTCGCCTTTTTTGTTCATGTCCTCAATTTTTTTACTGAGGCTGGCATGAACGAACGGGCCTTTTTTTAGCGAACGAGACACGGATCAAATACCTCCTATTTGGTACGACGCTTGACGATATAACGGTCGGACGGCTTTCCGCCCCGGCGGGTCTTGTAACCCATTGCCGGCTTGCCCCAAGGTGTTTGCGGCTTGCCGCCGATTGGCGATTTGCCTTCGCCGCCGCCGTGCGGGTGATCGATAGCGTTCATAGCTACGCCGCGGTTGGCAGGCTTGATGCCCATCCAGCGGGTGCGGCCGGCTTTCCCGATACGCACGTTTTTGAAGTCGGGGTTGCCCAATTGTCCGACCGTGGCCAGACACTCGAGGCGCACCATGCGCATTTCGCCTGAAGGCAGACGCAATGTGCACATGGCACCTTCTTTAGCCAATACCTGGATCTGGGTGCCGGCTGAGCGTCCGAGCTGACCGCCCTTGCCGGGGGTCATTTCGACGTTGTGCACCATGGTGCCCAGAGGGATGTTGCGAAGCGGCAGAGCATTGCCATTTTTGATATCCGCATTCGGTCCGGACATCAGTTTTTCGCCGACCTTGATATTCAAAGGTCCGAGGATATAGCGCTTTTCGCCGTCTGCGTATTGGACCAGGCAAATACGGGTATTGCGATTGGGATCGTATTCGATAGTTTTTACGACGCAGGCAATATCGTGCTTATTGCGTTTGAAATCAACGATGCGGTAAGTCTGTTTGTGGCCGCCACCCTTATGACGGCTGGTCAGGCGACCTTGATTGTTGCGTCCGCCAGTCTTTCTGAGCGGTGCCAAAAGCGAGCGCTCCGGCTTCTTCTCTGTGATATCAGAGAAGTCGTGCACCGACATATTGCGGCGACCTGC
>JADZFV010000184.1 GCA_020854255.1 Candidatus Melainabacteria bacterium
CGAGCATTTTTCTGGCTTCGACGCTCAGGTAAGCAAGATCGCCTGAATCTAATCTGATACCAAGAAATTGATGACCAGTTTTTTTCAACCACCGGGCCGCTTCGATTGCATTGGCAACACCGTCTATAGTGTCATAGGTGTCGACAAGAAATACGCAATTATTAGGCATTGCTTGCGCATATGCTTTGAATGCTTCCAACTCGTCCGCAAAAGACATCACCCAGCTGTGTGCATGGGTACCGCTGACGGGAATGCCGAACAATTTTCCGGCCAGTACATTCGAGGTAGCGTCGCACCCGCCTATGTACGCGGCCAAACTGGCTGTCAGACCGCCGTCCAATCCCTGGGCTCGCCGCAAGCCAAATTCGAGAATACTTTTATCACCGGCCGCTTCTCTAATTCTTGCCGCCTTTGTGGCAATCAGAGTCTGAAAATTGAACATGTTCAAAAGTGCCGTTTCCAAAAGTTGACATTGAATAATTGGACCTGTCACCCTGACCAAAGGCTCGTGCGCGAAGATAATGGTCCCATCCGGCACGGCATTTATATCGACATTAAGGCGCAGATTGCTCAAATAATCGAGAAATTTCTCCTCGAAAAGCGGCCTGTCATCTTGCCCTTTCAAAGTAGCAAGATATCCGGTATCTGTAGTGTCGAAGCGGAAATGATTGATGAAATCAACCATTGTGGCCAGACCGCAGGCGACAGCATAACCGCCATTGAATGGATTCTTGCGAAAAGAAAGATGATAGACAGCGTCTTTTGTATACGAGCCGCTTTTCCAGTGACCATAAGCCATGGTCAACTGATAAAGATCGGTCAGTAAGCTCAGCGATTCTCGATAGAGTCTATAAAGTGTCACCGAAAACCTCTATTTCTTTTTCTTCTTAGGCTTGTGTTTCGTTTTTGCAGCCTTAAGGATCGTGCCTGACTTTTCCACCTGGTCATCAGGCCTTTCTGACTGGTCAGCAGCGTTGAAGTCTACGTTGAAATCGATTTGCCCGGATTTATCCTCAACGTCCTTTTTGTTGCCGGCTGCCTCTTTATCAATCGGCTTGATCACCGCAAGCATAGTGGGAACATAAAGTACAAGGCAAACCACGGTCAACACACCTATGGCGCCATTGGGATCGGCATTTTTCGGCCATATGGTTCGCAAAACGAACCAGAGCGGAGGCACAGGCAGCAACCAGAAAAGAAGCCAGACAGCCAGAGGCAGCCTGGCAAATCTCTCCGGCAATTGGAGATGTGATTTTGTGGCAATCAATTCAACCAGCAATTTACATGCCACCACGCACAGTGTGGCCAGCGCGCAAAGACTGCTGTCCAAACCTCTGAGACTTCCGACAAAGGCAGCAAAGGCCGCACCCACAAGAATAAAAAGACCAAAGCGACCAAGATACGAAGGTGGATCCTTGAGTTTGCGTCCTTTGTATCGATCTTGATATGACATCAGTTGTCTTCGTTTTTCTTATTTTGCAACGGGAAGTTTCAACGCTGCTTCGATTTTTACAGCCTCGGGACCTCGATTGGCCAGGCGCAAAAAAAGTGCGTAATTGCGCAATACCATCATTTCCACAGGAGTCTTGTTGCCGCCCTCCAGAAGAGCGACCGACTTTTTGAAAATCGCATCAGCATCTTGAATTTTTCCAGCTTGCGCGCTGCGCATGGCGCGGATGCTGTAGGCCTGGGCCAGATTTTGTTTGACAACTTTCATATTCGGATCGATCTTATATGCTTTCTCCAGACGTTCTATGCCTAACTCCAGATTGCCTGCTTGCAATGCCGCTGCGCCTTCATTGTTAAGTGTCATCGGGTTGGTGGAATCGGTGGCGATAGCCGGAGTTTGAGCTCTGTGCACGACCACTGCATCTGAGTATAGATGTTTGAGAGTGTTCTTGTCCCTTTCCGACAGACCACGATCGCTGGTAGCCAGGGGCATCGAACTATACATGACGTCTGTGTGTTGATTGCTGTGTCCCATCAAACCGAGCGCGTGCCCAATTTCATGCAGGCAAATCCAGCGCATCAAGCTTTCGGACATGGGCTGTGCAGGAGACGGATCCAGAGTAAGAATAACAATCTGCGCTTTGACGATGCCTTTTGGTCCGGGATAAACCTTCGCCTCTCCTCCTTCAGCCGGGTTGGAGACGGCTTTTATATCGTTGGAAAAGGCAAAATCAATGTCGTTTTTTTCCTTGTCCTGAACATATACGAAGCTGACTTTTCCTGCCGATGAATCAGCCCATTCTTGGAACGCTGACTTTACTCCTACCATGTAGCCGGACTTATAGCCGATCACGCCTTGAGTGGGAGCCAGATAAACCTTGATAGGCATGCGGTCGGCAGTCCATTTCGTTACCGCCCCGCTCAGACTGATGGAGCCGAAATAATCCTCAGGTCCCGTCTGTGGTCCATCAGGATGAACGGATTGCAGTTTGGATTCGCTCTCCAGCATGGCGATCAGACCTTTGATCTTGGCGAGGTGCTCGCTTTTGGGGTGGCGAACTTGAAAGTCCTTAAAAACACGGATTGCGTCTTGAGTTCTGCCCACCGATTGATAAAGACTACCCAGGGTCATTTCAGCGGCAGGCAGATTAGGATTGAGTTCTACAGCCTTTTCCACATGAACGATTGCTTCGTCAGTTCGCCCCATTTTTGCCAGTGCCATACCCAGGTTGCTTTGTACTTCAGGCAATTCCGGCGCCAGCTGCTCAGCTTCTGTAAGCATTTCCAGAGCCTTTTCGGGTTTATCGGAACTGACCAGTATGCTGCGCGCATTATTGGAGAGAATCATGGCTTTGCCGACATTCTCGGAAA
>JADZFV010000185.1 GCA_020854255.1 Candidatus Melainabacteria bacterium
CCCTGGAAAAATTCATCGCCGAGAATTCCCAGAAGATGCAGGGCGAATGGAGCTTTCGCCAAGCTTCTCGAAAATTCGCCTTCCAGGCGCAATTTGAGCACATAGCCAGACTGCTTCGCATACCGGTTGGCATTGCTGCCGAAAGAAGTGAACGAGGATTGAGTCTGGCATTCAATCCTGATTATCCGGCGTCTGCTCAGTGGCTTGCCATCGAGGATGTGCTTCTGGGAAGAAAGGTGCGCGATGCAAAAAATGCTTCCAGTGGCGCCAATCAGCTCAGCGCGAAAGAATTCGATGACTGCTGTCACTTTGCAGCAGCAGCCAGAGCGATGGACAAGAAAGACTTCAAGGCGGCGGTGAAAGAATTCGGTCGCATCGGCGCGCCGCAGCCGAAGGATGTTTCCCTTGTGCCCAGCTTTGCGCGCGCCTTGAAAAAATGGTGCGAAAAAAGGGCTGAGACTGCCGACAAGCGCGGTTTCAATTCTATTGATCGAGTAAAGACTTTAGCGGCAGGGTGAACCAGAACCGACTGCCTTCGCCAATCTTGCTTTCCACGCCGATTTTGCCGTGGTGCCCATCTACGATCGCTCTGGCGATTGCCAGGCCTAAACCCGTGCCGCCTTTGAGTTTGGCATCATCATGCTCGACCTGGTGAAAACGTTCGAAAATAAGTTCCAGATGCTCTGCCGGAATACCGCGCCCCTGGTCGATTACAGACACCTCTACCTGGCCGCCGGCGCATTTCGCTTTCAACTGCACGGTCGCTCCTTCAGGAGAAAATTTGATGGCGTTGGAAAGAAAATTGACGAGCACTTGCACCAATCTATCGCTGTCGGCTTCCAATTCGATGTCGGGTTCATCCGCATCAATCTTGATTCCCTTATTATCCGCAATGGCGGAAATCGAGCTAATGGACAGAGAAAATACGTCTTTCAAATTGAGGTTTTCAGGCAAAATAGAAATCGAGCCTGACTCCAGCCGTTCGGCATCCAATATCTCGTTGACCAGCGAAATCAGGCGCTGCACGCTGCGGCCGGCGGTACTGACGGTCTTCGAGCCCTCACTGGTCAGTTCGCCCAGAAAACCTCTTTCCAACATTTCCAGGCAGACATTTACGGACATAAGCGGACTGCGCAATTCGTGACTGACCATGGCAATGAAACTCTGTTTGAGTTTCTCGATTTCGTACTCTCGGCTTACGTCGGCGCAGATCAAAAGCCGGCCGGAGGACAGCTCTCTGGTATTGTATTCGGTGACTATCACCTCGGCTGGAAATGTATCGCCGCTCAATTTTCGCCCAAACACTTTCATAGTTTGATTCAAATCTGCATTAAGGAAATCGGACAAATGGAGCGCTTCTCCGTTTCTCTGTTTAAAAAGTTTTACAGCCGATTTGCTGATCAGCTTGTCCGCAGTGGCATCGAAGTGATTTTCCGCGGCTTGATTGATAGATACGATCATTCCGTCACTGCCTACGACAAGCAACGCCAGAGGCATCGCTTCAAATACGGAGCGCAGATGTTCGACAATCGCTTTTTCTTGTGCTCTTGCCATTGATAACATTTGTGCGGACTCACGCAAAACCTGGTCCAGTTGTCCTATCTCATCATCTGTTTTAGCAAGCGGCTGCAATTCTTCCTGAGCAACAACGCGTCTTGAATTTTCCATGAGGACTTTCAAACGTGCTGAAACATCGCGCCCGAGTGAAGCCATTAAAACAGCGAAAACGACATTGATGACGAAGCCGGCAAGTAGAAAGACATCGATCAGCATCCGAAAAGCATCGGAGCTGATTGCCGGTTTGCGCTGCTGCCTCTCTTCGAAATTGCAGAGCTTGGTCGTGTTATTGAGCAAAGCTGTCGTCAGCGCGCCCATTTTGCGCTTGCGAATCACCATGTCGGGAAGGCTTATGGGCTGCTTTGTAGGCGCCAGCATGAGATCCAGACCCTCTTCCAACTGCCTGCTTATCTCGTTGACCAATTCTCTTTGCGGACCCGAGTTGGGGACGAGCGACTGAAGCTCAGCCATGCGCTGCCGCGTTTTTGCCACTTCTTCTCTGAACTTGGTGCCGGAAGGGTCGCGCTTCAACACCCGTTCCAGATAGTAGTTGCCGACCACCATTACTCCGGCGGTGCCCAGCATATTCGCCGTCCAGACTATCTGTTTGGACTTATTCTCCTTTTCGGTCTGAGCTTGCGCCAAACCAATCGTCACTTTCAGCCCGGCAACGATGATGATGGAAGTGACCATCGGCACGGCGAAGTAAAACAGACCCTTCCTGGATAAGGGTGAGCTGAGCAGATCGGAAATGAAATTACTTCCTGCAGCCTTTGTCCGGTGCATGTGCCTGGCACTTTACTAGTTTGTCGACGAGGATGCCATGCATAGTTTGCCATATTGGCTTCGTATTCACTGCTATCTGCCGAAACTCAGACGAATGTATTCATCCAGGCACTCATAGTAGCGATCGTAAACGGCAGCCAATTTTTTGTCCGCCGGTCTTTCAGTACGGCGAGCGCGGTCCAGCTCGTTCATGTAATTGGATAGTTTCTCTATTGCCTTCTTGGTTTCGGGCCGCACCGCTTTGCCTGCCTGCTCCAGGCTTGCGGCTTGTTCGAGGAGGCGCTTGTAGACTGCAGCGGTCGCTACTGTTTCAGCGGCAATTTCTGCCGGGGAGCGCAGGTAAGCTCTCTCTTGCTCGGGTGTTCTGCCCGTCAAAAGGCTCTTGGACTCTTTGCCTTCAGCATTGCTTGCTTTTTGCGCATTGAACATTCTGTCATAAGCATCTTTGACCTGCGTCAAAATGGCGCTTTTCTCCGGGTCCTTCTTCATCCAGCCGTCCATTCCCAGGTGTCCGACAATTTCGTGCATTGCCATGCGGTAATTGAGCGTGCCGAATTCTTCCGATGCCGTGAGCAGGCGAGCCACTAAAACTTCCTTGCGCTCATGCCCCATCTCGGCATTCGCAATCGCGAGTCTGAGATCATTTCCCTGCCCGAGAGCTTCCGATTCCATGATCAATATCCGGTCCATCAATTTTTTCGCAAGCTCTGGATCTGTTTTAGAAACGAAAGCAAGAGCGTCTTCAATAGTGGCTTTCGGAGATACTGCCAGAACGTCGAGCGCATTGCGGTCTAAGGGTTCATTTCCAATGGCGCTTCTTGCTATCAGGCTATCGGCGCGATTGTCATTAGCGGAACGATTAGATTGCAAGTCATAAGCATAGTCGATAATGCCCTGACGGGGACCATCCATGCTTCGAGCAAAATTGCGTTCATCGGTCGCTTTTCTCTGGGTGTCTGCCAGTGTCTGAGAATCCGATAAATAGAGCACTTTGAACTCTTTGCCTCGAGCTTCCAATTGGCCTATCCTGTCCATTGCTCTTTGAGAATTGACGGATCTTGCAGTAACACCTGTCCAATGCGGCAGAATTTCCTGCTTTACGGCAATCACGCCAATCGGCTCAGAACCGGACTTTACACGCTCGCCATTTTCTAGGCGAATGACATTGAGCAAGTGAAACATTCCCTCATTGTCCGTCAGATTTGTTTTCGCCCTCAGCTCATCGGCATCTATCTTGCCGTTGATAAAGGCATCGACGTGAGGCTGCGCTTTTTCATTCATGTCAATCATGAAGTGCGTGATACCACCTTCAGTGCCGGTGATGTTTTTCACCTGCCCGGCAAGATAGAGCGCCTGAGCATGACAATTGAGTTCCCCGTCGCCGACCATGGCAATCACAGACGAATTTTTGTCGGCTACCAGGTCATTGAGCTTCGTATCATAAGGAGCGAATAATCGGTCGAGAGCCTTCGCCTGTTCATCTGTGACAGTTTTCGACGGCTCCGCCGCATCAGCCCTGGCGGTGCGCTGTTCGCTCCCGTGACCGGCCGGGGCTTCGCTCTGCTCGCCGCTGAGCGGTTTTGCGGAATTTCTCTCGATAAGTTTATTGAGAGCTGCGTTAGCAGGTCTGGAAGCAACAGTAAGCACCGTCGACGTCAATCCCGAAATGGCGGCACTTTCCAAGCTTTGAGAAAGAGCTTGCAAGTAATTTTTCTGTCCGCCCGGGTTGTTTTTTTCCTGCTCGGCGAGATTGGCATGAATCGCTTCCGTACCTGTTGCGGTCATACTTTCAATCATGTTCGACACCAGCTCATTGGCGAAGGTTTTCTTACCGGCAAATGAAAGAGCGGTTTGCAATTCCTTGCCGAGAACAGCCTGGCTGTTCATGCAATTGCTCATTTTCAGTCCGGCATAATTTCCGACCAGGTTGGCCGCAGCCGATAGAAAGAGCTTGTCCATTGCCAAATTACTGGTGACGCTTCTGCCGTTCTTCAAAGAATCGGCAACGTTATATCCGAGCGACTGCATGAATGCGTTGCTTGTAAAATACGTCCCTTTTGCGGCCATGGCCACAGCTTCGGGAGAAGCTGCCGGTGCGGCTGTAGCGCCGACGTTGAGAATTTTTCCGCCCAGTCCGCTCAATGCTTTTTGTGCCGCAGGTGAAAGGGCCTGCCCTTTCTTGAGCGCTTCGACAGCCAGTTTTGCCTCGTCCAAACTAGCCAGCAGTTTGCCGCCCTGCAAGCCGGCTCCATTTAACAAGCCTTCCACAGCGCCGGCTTTCATATTGTCGAGCGTGCTGCTCTTATCCGAAGCGCGCACCACGCCTGAAATCACAGCGCCCGTTCCGGCGCATGCACCCAATTCCAACGCCACGGCACCGGCGGCGCCAACCCTGGCCAAATGCCCGGCTTTCGCCATCGCGGCAAAGGCCGGGTTGACGGCACCGCAGGTCGCTACTGTAATTGCAGCCATCGCCACACCTTCATTCACTTGTGCTTGAATTTGCTGCCCTTCTTTGGAAAGAACCTGGACGGCGCTGGATTGCGCGCCGGTGATATGCATAAGTGTTTGGGCCAAACAGACGCTGCCATTGAGCATGTCTTGAGGCGCCTTGTGCAGATCGAATCCGCTTTTGAAGAGGTTTTGCATGGAAGAGTCAAGCAAACCGACTTTGGAATGCAATTGCTCGCCGAATTCTTTGAGCGTCGCTTCCCGGTCGCCCATAGCCCAGTTCGCCAGCCCGCCGGTCAGGTACGGGCGATTGGCGAAGTATTCCGAATTGCCGTTCAACGCATGCATTTCCAGCATTCTTGCCTGCTGCGAAAGATTGCGAACATCAATCAAGCCGCCGTCCTGATAGCCGACGCCGCCGGTCATGTGCCCAGCGCCCATGCCAATAAGCTGCGCAGTTTCTTCATGAACATTGCTGGTAAATTCCATGAGCACATTGTTTTGCCGTGCCAGGTCAATGACGCGCTTTTGCTCTGCGCCTCCCATCTCGATCATGTAACCCGGACGGAGAATGCCTTGAGCGCCTGCGGCCTCATTGCCCTTTTCAAAAAGCTGACCGTTCTTGATTGTGAAAACTTGATGCACCAGGCGCAGTTGCCCGTTCACCGATGCTGCCGCTTCCTTGCTTATGAGCTGAGGAATTTCGATTTTGGCAGGAGCTTCGGATTTGTTTTGCGCATCGCCGTATAGCGCTTTGTGTGTAGAGTTGCGCAGATCTTTCAAGCGATCTATTTCTGCATTCGAAGATTTGCCTTCCAAAAGACGATTAAAGTCATCGAAATTGGCATCGGCTGCAGCACTCTTTCTTGCCAGCTCGGCTTTCTCGGAGGCGTTCATCCCGGTTACCCACTTCAAGTTGAAAGTGCCCATCCAGCCTTGCTCGGAGCCCTTGATGCGCTGGATGCAATCTTGTGATTGGCGCTTCACCGTTAATTCTTGACGTTTTGCTTCACCAATATTGAAAAGCTGGTTGCCGGAGCTGATGCCTTCTATTGCCACCGCCTCATGACCGCTTGCAGAGGCTGATTTGAGGCTGAAGACCGCGCCTTTCTCAGCGGCAAGGGGCGTTTCTTTATAGTGACCATCTTTCATGGTGACAATGCTGCCGCCCTGCAATTTCCCGTCTTTGGCCTCGCTTGGTGGATTGACCCAACCGGACTGCTCGCCGGTGCCGCTGTCGATGAGCATTCCCATTCGCACGTCATAACGCGTGGCTTGCCCTGTGCGGCTGTCTTTGAGAGTTACAAAACCGTTCGATGCGAAGGCGGAAGTCACAAAATCGCGGCGCTTGCCGTTTTCCTCAGCCAGCACGTGATAGCCGTCGCGAAAAGCGCTCAGCGATCGGGATTGAAACAGTCCATTCTCATTACTTTCAAGGGCACCATCGCAGGAGATGCGGCCCAGCATTTTTCCCTGCCGGTCGAACATGTTGCCTGCAGTCACTGTGAAACTTTCCTTGCCGTCAGGGCTGGCAATGACACCTGTGAATTTGGCGCGGTCGGCGCCGCCAACCAGGGACAGCCTGGCGCCGTCGGAGCCCACGCCATGGAAAGCGGCTCCTTCGCAATCGCTGATGACGAGAGGTGCTTGCTTCTCCAGATACACCTTGCCGTTGTCTTCCATGCTGCCGATTTTCTTTCCACCGGCATCGAGCACGGCGCCGTCACGGACTTGAAATTGCTTATAGGCACCGGGTTCGCCCGAAGGAAGCACCAGCGTGCCGTCGGCGGTTTTTCCCTGCCTGGGAGCAGTCGGTCTGGCATCGGCGACTTCCAAGCAAGATGCATCTTGAAGCTTTTCCTGTTCGCTCAAAATTTTGCGACAGGCGCTGTCCAGCTTGGCCAGCATGTTATTGCCTTCAGCCATCTGCATTGTATTGATCGAGGCGATGTCCTCGACTGCAGCGGCGACTTCGGCACCGCGGCCGGTGCGCACTGCGTCGAATTTTTGCGACACCAATTCGACCACTTGTTGAACTTCGATATTTTTTGCCTCTCTGGCATCGGCAATTTTTTCTTTGACGCCTCGATCGCCGCTTTGCTCCAGGCGCAAAAGCACTTCATGCGCGGGGTTTTGCGATTGCGAAATAGCAGCAGAGCGCTCTTGCCCGACCAGCAAATTAATTGCAAAAGAGCGCTCGGTTTGCGAGCGCCCGTCCTTCTTACCATGCGCACTATCCAGTCCTGACAATGCTTCCAAGAACATTATCTGTTTCAACGATTCCCCGCCAGCTTGCTGTTTGGCAGAATCGCCGCTGCGGCAGTCATTGAGAATGGCTTTCAGAACGGCGTTTCGCTCTTGCGCGCCGGCAAACGCATACTTGTAAACCGGTGAATTTTTATCCAGAGACTCGACGGTCTTCTCCAGCCTTTCGTCCCACTCTGAGCGGTTTGCATCGCCTGCGGCATAGCGCCCGATCAAGGGACGTTTGTCATCGCTGCCGGCGCCGACCTCCTCCACCATGCGGCTGACCGCGCTGTCACGGTCGGTGGTTTTTGCTTTCAAAAGATCTGAAGACTGAGATTGTTGCTTTTCGGGAGTTTTTTCTTCGACTCTTGCCGGACCGTTGCTCATGATCAAAATCTCGATTGAGGTAGAAACTGAAAGATTCCGGGTGATGTTGGTTCACGCGGCGCGGGAAACTGCAACGACATTGCGGAAGGACATTCGATCGCTCATTCCGGCTGCCGTTTTCAAATGGAGCATCTGAGTGCAGGCATCGAACCAGACCGCGATCACTTTTTCCGGATCGCCCGAACGGTAGCTCAACATGCCTATCTCCAGACACAATCTGATCAGTTTCGCTCGGACTGAAGCAGCGCTGCCGCCGGTAATGCTGCCGATGATAAGAGTGCGGATTTCTTCGCTGCCGATGGCGAAACTGCCGCTTTTCATGAGATGGTAAAGCCTTTCGGCCGGCGATGTTTGGCTTGCTTTGCGATTTTCAAAAGACGCGAACGGGTCGGTAAATTCGATAAAGCCCAGCGCCGAATTGACATTGACCGGTGTCGGTTGATTGATTTGCATGCGCCAGCTCCTTGCTGCAGTCATGCCGGCATGATACTGACGCAAAATAACCGCTGCGGGCGGCGTTTCACAATTTGGTTATTTAGGCTGAAAACATCACCAGGGCGGGCAGTTTAAACTTCCCAGATATAGCCTGAGCCGCGGCTTGTCTTGAGCGGGCATTCTCCTGCGGCCTCTTCCATTTTCGCCCTCAGCCTTTTGATCGCCATGCGAACCGCTGCAATGGAGACATCGCCGCCGTCCACCCAGACACGGCCGGCCAGCGCTTCAGGAGAAAACGACTGGTTGGCATGCCGGATGAAAAATTCGAGCAATTCGAATTCGCGAGGAGCGAGCTGCAACGCTTTGCCGTTGACCAGGGCTGTCCTGGCTATCGCATCGATGGTGACCGCGCCGCAAACAGCGGTGGAATCGGTCTCATGAACCGGACGACGCAAAAGCGAACGAACACGCGCGGAAAGTTCTTGTGGGCTGAAAGGCTTGGTTAGATAATCGTCCGCACCGGCGTCCAAACCTTCAATTTTGTCATCCAATGTCCGCCTGCCCGTGAGCATTAGCACGGGCGCATAAGGCCGTTTCTCACGAAATTCTCTGCAGACCTCGACGCCGCTGATTTGCGGCATTTCCCAATCAAGAACCACCACGTCATACGTGTATGTGAGCAGCAAATCCAACGCATCCCTTCCATTGGAAGCCGTTTCCACCACGTGATGATTCTCGTGCTTGAGCCATGCTGAAAGCATCACTATCAGCGCTTCGTCATCATCAGCAAGGAGAACTTTCGCCATTCAGTATCCAAATGAATAAGCCGGGATTACTTACCAGGCGATTTACCCGCTCACCTGAAGACGGTATGGCTTCACTAAACCATGTAGCAGATGCCAACAGCCTGCTTGGCTAAAACCTCTGCCATTTTCGCTTTTCGGCCTTTTTGGCTCTGGCCTTTTGGCTGGAAATTTTCTAAAATTGGCATGTGCCAAAGAAAAAGAGCGATTGCAAAAATTGCGATGATTTGACCGCGAGGTTGGATCGCCTTGAAAAACGCCTGGAAATCCAGGAAGAGTCAGCCAAGCATTGGAAGAAACGTTGGGCGATTGTTGATGACAAATTGCGAGTAGCCGAAGGCGAAATCACCCTTTTGAAGGTTGAAAACGCAAAACTCAAAAAGGTCATCGAAAAGAAAGACGCTCAAATTAGTAGCTTGCAAAAGAAACTTTTTGGAGCGAGCACCGAAACAACTCCGCCAGAAGAAGCTGTCGATGAGACTTTGGAGGCGGCGCCACCGAAGCGGCCCCGGGGAAAGCAGGTAGGATCAAAAGGTTTTGGTAGGAAGATTCGCACCGAACTTCCAGTAGAGGAGCTCGTTCACGACGTCAACCCAAACCAAAAGCATTGCTCCAAATGTGGCTGCAAACGCACAGAACTGCCGTTCACAGAGGATTCCGAAGAGATTGATTTCAGCTACAGGCTTGTTCGAATTCGGCACAAACGCCGCAAATACAAACAAGTATGCGCTTGCAAGAATGAACAACCGATAGTCACTGCGGCTGCTCCAGCCAAGCTGATTCACAAAGGCATGTTCTCAAGTGAATTTTGGTCACATGTTCTTCTCGAAAAGTTTTTGCTGCAGCGCCCAATCTCTCGCATTTGCATGAGCCTTGACCTGCATGGATTGTCAGTTTCTGAAGGAACTATCGCCTCAGGCTTAAAGCATCTAACGAAGCTTTTTGCCAGACTGTACAACGCAATCCTCCACGAGGCGCGCCACTCTACCCACTGGCAAATGGACGAAACTCACTGGAAAGTGTTTACTGATTTGCAAGGGAAAGCAAATCACACGTGGTGGCTTTGGGTCACGGAAACGAGCAATGTCACTGTTTTTAAGCTCGATCCCTCTCGGTCGTCTGCCGTTCCAATGAAACTACTGAATGGGATCGAAACAGGCATCGTGACTTGTGATCGTTACTCAGCGTACAAGCCTCTCCAAGAGCAAGGGATACTTCTTTCGTACTGCTGGTCACACGTTAGGCGCGATTTCATCAAACTGAAAGATGGCTACCCAACCCTCAAATCCTTCGCCACGAAGTGGATTAAGCAAATAGATGACTTATTCCACTTGAACAAACTACGAACCTCTCAAAGCAGCGCGGAACTTGATGTGCATGGCATTTGCGAGCGAATGGAAAAAGAGGCGAAGCGTCTGCTCAAAAGGAAGAATTTGCACGAGGAAGCCCGTTCGACGTTAGTTAGCTTGCTGAATCACTGGTCAGGACTGACCCTATTTCTCAAATTTCCCACCATCCCAATGGACAACAATGCTTCCGAAAGAGCCCTTAGAAATCCAGTGGTGGGGAGGAAAAACTATTACGGGAGTCGTTCAATCTGGAGCGGAAACCTGGCAGTAATGCTGTTTTCAATTTTCGCAACAGTCAAGAAAAACAAGGGAGATCCCCGCCAATTCTTGAACCGATATCTCAAGGCATGCGCAGAAAACAATGGCAGTCCGCCCAAAGATCTGTCACCTTTCCTCCCATGGAAAACCACTCTGCCTGAGCAGCTACGCATGGTTCACTGAGGTCATACTTTTTTTTCGCTGTCCAACTAAAAGATATAATAAATAGCAAGCCCGCTCCCGTTTGGGGTTCACCTGTTTAGGACACCAGGTTTAGGACAAGGCAAAAATTCAACGGTCGTTTTCAATTTCAAAACTTTTTAAGAACTCGCATTGTATGTTGTGAGCGTGAACCGAAGGAGATGCCCCGATGCTCCCTGTTACTTACGAAACAAGCAATTTAGACTTCTCGCCTGTTGCCGTCCCCACGGAGCAACCTCGCGAAAGAACCCATGAAGAAA
>JADZFV010000186.1 GCA_020854255.1 Candidatus Melainabacteria bacterium
TCGCGTTTCACAACAGTGTGTTGGATGAGATCTTGCAAGAACGTGTCGTATCTAGTCGCGGGCGCCGCAATCCACGCGGCGTAAAGCGGAAGATGAGTGGATGGCCGATTCGTGCGCGAGAAACAATTGCTGCCCCAAAAGTCAATTTCGCACAATGCATTCAGATATTGCTTAAGAACCCACGAGAAGTTCCGCTGGCTCCCGCGCCTGCTACTTAACCGAACAGTATTGGGGTTAGATGAAGCAAACTATGCCAATATAACTCTGGCCATTCCATTGTGGAAACCTCCGGCGTCGGCGAACTGAGGCTCGATCACAAATTTACCGGTTGCAGCCGAGACATAACCCCATCGATACTTCGCCAGTACTGGAATCAAGCCATCTTCAAACACCTCTCTGTTCTTGTGCAAGTCTTCGCGCGGAATTCCCTGTATTACCTTGCACTCGGGGGGGGGCGTATGACGGCTCTAACATGCTGCAATGGTCACCTGCCCGTTTCCTCTGTTTATTGCCATTCTCGGGCTTTTTTGCCAGCGGTTTATAATAATGATAATAACAATTGTCCTGGCGAGCCGAAAAAGCACAATGCTCAATTGCCGTAACTACTTGAGCGAAAAACCGGCAAGTCGGCAACATAAAGTAAATTAGGGGGCGTCCCCCGCATTCGCACCAGTGAGTTACGGCATCCGATGCGATAATTGACGCAGAGGTGAAATTATGAACCTGAATGAGCGAATTGCGGAGAAACGAGAACAGATCTTGAAAGTCGCCGAGAAATACGGCGCCAACAATGTTCGTGTATTCGGTTCTGTGGCTCGCGGTGATTCTGGAGAGAAGAGCGATATTGATTTTCTCATTCAGCTGGATAGCTCTAAATTAGAGGGAATGCGCTATTTCAGTGTTCTTGAAGACATGAAAGAAGAGCTGGAGCTCCTCCTAAATTGCAGAGTTGATATTGTTGAAGAAAAGAGCCTTCGCGAAAAATTCAAAGCAGAAGTGCTTGCTGAAGCTATTGCACTATGAGCAAAAGTGATGAACGAAAAGAGCTTCACTGGTTAGATGACATAGACGAAGCAATCGAAAAAATCCAGACCCATGAACAATACGGAAAAGGTAAAGGAGCTTTCGAGCAAGATGAGCGATACCGTGTTTGGGTTTTTTATCACATGGAACGTGTCGGAGAATGCGTTTCCAGGCTGCGTCAAGATTTTGACTATGACAATAAACATCCGGACATAGACTGGAAGGGTACCCAAGGCATGCGGCGCCATTTGGTGCATCGTTACTGGGCAATAGACAATGATGCTGTGTGGAAGGGCGTCGAGTACCTTCCGAAAATCAAAGACAAAATCGATGCCCTGAAGCGAGAGAAAGAACAGGCGCGAAACGAAGAGAAAAACAATCCTCGCCCAAAGCCCCACTTCTGATGGCCGCGAACCTTGACCACAATTGTTGGCATGTACTTGCGGAATCATTATCCAATCGACGAACAGACCCTTCGATACGGCTTTAATCCTGACTTGCCGCCTCAAAAGCCAACGATTTGAGAGAGATCTACTTCGCCTTGAAAATGATTGTCAAAGACCCAAAATACAGTAAAGTCTCTTATATGCCTGACTTCAACAATATCGTGCAGCATGAACTTACTCCAGCGGAGCGATTTGTTCCTTTACTCGTCCAGCCAGGCATGAGCGACGGCTTCGGCAACCGCCCGGTGGACATCTCTGTCGAGAATACTGGGCACCAGTGAGTCCAATTTCGTCTGACCGGCAATGGCATGGGCAGCGGCAATCTTCATGGCATCGGTAAAGCGAGTGGCCCCGACTTTAAGCGCGCCGCGGAACAAGCCCGGAAAGGCCAGGGCATTGTTGATCGTCCTGCCGTCGGCAGCAAAGTCGGCACCGCATTTGATGGCAACTTCCGGATCGATTTCCGGATCGGGATTGGAAAGCGCCAGGATCACCTGCCCCTTGCGCACCATGTCCGGCTTGATCAGCCCTGGTACACCGGTAGTAGCTACAATGACGTCGGACTCTTTCATCAGGGTGCTCAAATCAACTGGCTTGCCGCCGGAATTCTTCAGACGATCGAGGGCATGCTGTTTCAAATCGCATCCATAGATTTCGTGCACTCCGAATGCCCTGAGCAAATGCGCAATTCCGAATCCCGCCGCTCCCAGACCGATGATGCCGATCTTGGCTGCGCTAAGATCAATGCCCGTCTTTTGCGTAACTGTCATCAATGCGCCCAGAACAACCACGGCCGTGGCGTGTTGATCGTCATGCAAAACCGGGATATTGAGCCGCTTTTGCAATTGTTCTTCGACAGCGAAACAATCCGGTGCGGCGATATCTTCCAGGTGAATCGCTGCAAAAGTAGGAGCGATTTCCGCGACCGTGTTGACGATTACATCGACGTCCGTCGAGTTGAGTAAAATAGGAACGGCACTGATTCCAACCAGTTGCTGGTAGAGAACGGACTTTCCTTCCATAACCGGCATGCCGGCAACGGCACCGATATTACCCAGCCCGAGAATGGCAGTCCCATTTGTAACCACAGCCACTGTGTTGGCAATTGATGTGTAGACTTTGCTGGACTGAGGTTCTTTCTCTATCAATTTACAGATCTGGGCGACACCGGGAGTGTAGATCATCCGCATCTCCGCCACGCTGTCCAGTTTTACACGACTGCGCATTTCGATTTTGCCGCCTTCATGGGCATGTTGAACGGGGTCGATCACCGCTTCCACTTGCACACCCTCGAGCACTTTCAGTCCTTCAAGAATGCAACTCAAGTGCGTGTCATCATCGAGCGCAACACTGAATTCTCGAATGATGAAATCATGCCCCTGCGAAA
>JADZFV010000187.1 GCA_020854255.1 Candidatus Melainabacteria bacterium
CGCTGCTCTCCATTTAAGGATGTTTTCAAAAGTAAATCGCACATGCCCAATATGCCGTTCAGTGGCGTGCGCAGCTCGTGGGTGAGTTTGGCGATAAACTGCGTTTTCGAACCCAGAGCTGTTGTGTGTCCGGATATTGCCGCTTGCTCCAGCCGCCTTGCCATTTCTTTCAATTGCGATTGGGCCGTGACGATATCCGTCTGGAATTTTTTTGCTTTCAGTTTTTCGACAGCCAGCTCAGTTTCCAGCGCCTCTAATCGCCGTTTCAGATCGCTTGATTCACATTCTGAATTTGCCATGGCAAGTAAACTGCAATCATGCGGGAGTGTCTTTATCCAGGCTTCTTTCGGGGCGTTCGTTTTCTCTGAGGCTGTTCAAAACGGCAACGAAAATATCGACCAGGAATGGGTCAAACTGGCTGCCTGCGCCCTCACGAAGCGACTGGATCGCTCTTTCGGTAGACATTGCCGGTCTGTAGGGGCGATCGGAAATCATCGCGTGGTAGCTTTCTACTATGTGGATAATGCGGGCGGCAAGCGGTATTTCTTCGCCGCTCATGCCTGAGGGATAGCCGGTTCCGTCCCAACGCTCATGATGGTGTTCCAGGATTTCGCAGACTTCGCGCAGGGCCCTTATCGGTCGCAAAAGTTGCGCGCCTAAAATAGGCTGTTGTTTGATGATTTCTTTTTCTTCTTTGGTGTAGGCGCCTTCCTTGCTCATCAGCTCGGCTGGAACGGACAATGTGCCGACATTGTGCAAGAGCCCGGCCACGCGGATTTGCTCGACCTGTCCCTGGGACAATCCCATTACTTTGGCGAGCAGTTCGGAAAGACGAGCGGTTTCTAAATGGTGGACCTTGTTGTATTGCGACTTTGAGTAGAGCGTGGAAGCAAGCGTCTTCACCATCTCCACGACTTCAGGGACAAGCTCTTCTTTGTCTTCTACGCCGGGCGGAACTGAAGGCGCCACGAAATTGGTCGGCTTGTACTCTGGCCCTGCCGTATCTAATTTGGCCTTTTCAGCCTGTTCGATGGCGATCAAATTGTCTTGATTCAAATCCTGAGCCGCGTGCACCTGGTTTCTTCCCAGACGCTTGGACAAATAGAGGGACTTGTCGGCTAAGTCCAGAAGTTGCTGCTGGTTCTGCGCGTGTTCGGGAAAAGAAGCGATGCCCATGGAAGCGGTCACACATATTTCAACACCTTCATGGTGGACTATTTCGGCAAGCAGGCTGCGCCTGATCCGCTCGGCTACGACAATGGCGCCTTCGGTATTGACTTCAGGAAGCACCAGCAAGAATTCCTCACCGCCGTATCTGACGGGAATGTCGACGTCTCGGCAGTCGTTCTTAATAACACTGGCTACCGAGCGTAAAACGGCATCACCGGCCGGGTGTCCATGATTGTCGTTGATGGACTTGAAGTGATCGACGTCGATCATCACGACTGAAACATTACGTTGATAACGTTCTGCCACGCGCAATTGCTCTGCCAGTTTTTCCTGACCGGTGCGGTGGTTGTAGAGAGTGGTCAAACCATCAGTGGTGGCTTGCCGTTGAACGCGCGCATAGAGGCGCGCATTCATAACACCGGAGGCGACCTGATCGGCGACCGATTTTAAGAATGTTTCGTTATCCGGGACCCAGTGAGCAACTCTTTCGCATCTGAATCCGCCTAAGAGTCCCAGCAGCTTTTGCTCGTATGTGACCGGTATGAGGAACATTGAAAGTATCGGCACCGAACTCAGATTGTGCTCTCTAAAAGGCGCGAATTTTCTGTCTGTTTCTGCGTCATTGCAGACAAGAGCCTGGTCGACTTGAAAGTGTTTTTTGAATATTTCCAGACATTTCATGTCGCCGCTTGAGTTGATGATGCTGAAGTCGACTTCCGTCGTGTATTCAGCTCTAATGGAATCCTGGGGCTCTTCTTCGCTGGGCAGAACAACAAAGCAGCAATCCAATTCCCGCCAGCCGGCTAATTCTTCCAGCATGTCGCGCAGATTGGCATTGATATCGAACGAACGCCTGATCGTATTACTGATACGGTGCAACAGATTGTCCTGATTGCGCAGCAATTCCGAATCTGATTTTGCCTTCTGGTAATTAGCTGCCTTTACCTGCTCTTCCGCTTTGTCCTTATGCAGTTTTTCAGTCGCTTCCTCCAGCCTTTGTGCATAATCATCCAGGAGTTGCAGCTGTGAAGCCAGCTCTTTCTCAATGCGTCTGTGCTTCAAAGACGACTTGACACGAGCGGAAAGCTCGGCATCAGCGCAAGTGTCTGCCAGACAGTCGTCGGCACCGGCTCTGAACCCTTCGATGCGAGAATTGGAGATGGCCGAATCGGATACATTTTCTTCGGAAGCGATTAGAATGACAGGCACCTGTTTCCACTTTTGCGATTCTTTCAATACCGTGCAGAATGCATATCCGGAAGTGCCCTGAATTTCGGCATCCAAAAGGATGAGATCAATGCGATTTTGATGCAAAAGCTCCATCGCCTTGTCGCTGCTTTCCGCTTCCAGGAGTTGATAGCGGTTGCCCAGCACGCGCGAATAACGGCGGCGTGAAAGTCTGTTGGAATGGGCGATCAAGACCACATCCTTTTGAGCGAAACTGTCGCCGGCTTCTTCATCCTCCTGGTCGACCAGAAGTTCGATTCCTTTTGGCAATTTGCTGGTCAGATGTTCTCCCAGACGTTTGAGGGTGGAGACATCTTGTGCCGTAACTTCCCTTGAACTGTCAAAAGAAATTACGCGAATCAGCCCGCGCTGCACGCCGCTGCCGAAAACGGGATTTTCCATCATCGGTACGATCACATATGGATAGCCTTCTGGATCGTCGCCTTCATCTTTGTTCTTGTTGAAGGCGCGTCCTACCCAGGGCGCTTGTGTGTGCGTGACCTTCTGAGCCAGGTGAGTATTTGCTACCGCCAGTGGTTGCTCGTGCTCGTCTTGCAATTGTTCGACAAACTGCCGTGCTTCCGCGTCATCATCGGCTGCTGAAAAAGTATAGACATTGAGCAAATCATGCTGCCTGCTCAAATCGATAAAACCGTAGTCGAACCCGAGAATATGGCAGATATGCCGTTTGACCGCGTCAAAGAACTCCTCTTTGGGAGGAAGTTTTGCTCCTTGTGAAATGCTTTCCGTGCCGGTCACTTTTTACGGATGCGAATTATCTAAAACGAGTCAGGGCCCACAATCTGAGTCTAACAGATGCACCAATTTAGGGACAGGACGCAGGCGCCTTGCACCTAATCAAGATATGCCCGGTGCCCAGAAGGCTAACCTGTCGGCAAAGACCTGTGTCGCCAATTATCTGCCATAGGGGCGACGCCATGCGTGGCCCGGTTCTGATAAGTAGTGGCCATGCCATGCATCGCCCGGCTGGAAACCTTACCCTTTCTTTCCTTCAGTGTTTGCAATTAGTGACCAGTTCGCTTGTGCAAGATGCCATGAAGAATTTGCGCCACCACCACTGGAATTGCAGAATTGTCCAGAGTTCTTTGCGCCTGTCGGCCAGGCCGTCATCGTGTTGTTTGAGCAAAGCCCGTACGTATTGAGGCTGGAAGATACCTTGCTGGCGCAGGAAAGCTTCATCCAGAAGCTCGTCCACAATCGGACGAAACTCGCCTTTAATCCACTTGCCGACCGGGATTCCAAAGCCCTTCTTGGGACGCTTCAGTATATATTCCGGCAAAAGCGGCGCCACGGTCTTTCTCAGAAGAAGCTTGGTATTCGTGTGGCTAAGCTTCATGGAAGTGGGGAGCGATAGCGCGAATTCGACAAGCGGGTAAGCCAGGAAAGGCAGGCGCACCTCAAGCGATGCTGCCATTGAAGCTCTGTCAGACTTCACAAGCAACTCATCAGGCAGGGAAGTGCTCAAATCCAGTCGCATGGCGGCCGCTGCTGTGTCCTTGCCTTCAGAGTCCGGCATAAGCACGCGATTGAAGCCGGGCGCATCGAAAAGGTCTTCTTCATTTTCTGAGAGGTTGCCGGCGCGTGCCAGGCTGTAAATTTCCGGTGTCAAAAGACTGCTGTGTTCTTTGACTGGAATAGAACCCAACCATCTGAGGTGCCGGCGTATTGGCGGCTCGTCTACGGCAGAAATGAAGCGTTTGACCTTGAAGTCAAAACTGAGATTATTCAGTGACACAGGCAACTTCATCAAGGCCGGCTCAATGAAACTACGGCGCAGGGCACGCGGTACAGTCTTCCAGAGAGCCGCCATGCGGTGAGCCTGATAGGTCGGGTAGCCTCCGAAAAGTTCGTCGCCGCCTTCGCCTGCCAGAGCCACTGTAACGTCTCTCTTGGTCATTTTTGAAAGGAAGAAAGTGGGAACAATTGAGGCGTCGGCAATCGGCTCGTCCAGATAATCCCAGAGCTCAGTCATCGTTTCGAAAGCCAGTTCAGGCTCGAATGTGACCACGCTGTGGTCGCTTGCGATGTGCTTGGAGACAGCCAGGGCATGCTCAGATTCATCGAAAGAGCGGTCGGCAAAACCGATGGAAAACGTCTTGATCGGGCGCCCGGTTATCTTGGTGGCGATGGCGGCAATGCCTGATGAGTCAATTCCACCGGAAAGAAAGATGCCCAGGGGGACGTCCGATATCAGGCGCAATTCGATGGAGCGCTTCAGTAAATCGATCAGGCGCTCGGAAGCCTCTCTCTCATTGAGTTTGCAGGGCTCGGGATTGGGGTTCCAGTAATTCTTTATGGAGACCTGACCAGCTTCGACAATCAGATAGTGAGCCGGCATCAGCTTGTTGATGCTCTTGAAAATCGAGCTGGGGGCCGGCACGTACTCCAGGGCCAGGTATTTCATCAGAGCGGCAGGATTCAGCTCTCTGCTCACTTTCGGATGAGCAAGCAGACCTTTTATTTCCGAGCCGAATATGAATTGTCCGTCAAAAATACCCCAGTGAAGAGGCTTTTCGCCCATGCGGTCGCGGGCAATAAACAGTCTTTGTTTGGCTCTGTCCCAGATGGCAAAGGCGAACATGCCCTCCAGGTGTTGCAAGCAGTCAAGTCCGTATTCTTCGTACAGGTGGACTATGGACTCCGTGTCGCTGGCGGTTTTGAACTTGTGACCTCTGGCCAGCAGGTGTTCGCGAATTTCTTTGTAGTTGTAGATTTCGCCGTTGAAAACAATCCAGGCGCTCTCGTCTGTATTGGCAATGGGCTGTTGCCCGGTGGAGAGGTCTATGATACTCAGCCTTGTCATGCCAAGGGCTGCTGAATCGATCACTATGGAGCCTTCTTCATCCGGCCCGCGATGGACAATCGAGTGGCACATGGCGCCGATTAGCTCCTTGGAGCCGTCCAGCTTTTCGTTGTTAAGGTTGAGATAGCCTACGATTCCGCACACGTTTGTTTCCGCCCGTTTGTCTTAATTGCCGATTGTGGCTGTTTTGCCACCGGTTAATTGTCCCTTTTACGAGCAAATCTGGCATTAGACGCGGTTTCATGGCAGTAAAAACCTTTTTAAAGTGCCAAAACGTTCAGATGGCACGCATTTGCGCGTGCGGGGCTATATCGGGTACATATGTATAATCGGCGTTCAGATTTAATCTTTTGCACCCTCGGAAATTTGAACTTTTTTGTCGCTTGATACGTCTTTCAATATATGAAATAGGACCTCCCTGACGGGCAAGTATGCCCTCTCTCCTTGGAGCCAGTCGGTTGATGAAAAAAAATCTGTTAAGCCTGGCTGCGTTGTCGTTTATAGCGATACCGCAGGTTTTTGCCGTGCCATTAATCAAAGGCGACGAGGCATCCTATCGAGTTCGAGAACTGTCTACCGGCATGAACTGGTACACCAGCTTGCCGCAAGCACTTCAAGAAGGTGCTCGCACAGGCA
>JADZFV010000188.1 GCA_020854255.1 Candidatus Melainabacteria bacterium
GCTGAAGGCACGGACAAATGCGCAGGTGGGTTGGCAAAATTGGCTGACGAAAAAGGTTTCATCCTTGTATTTCCGGATGCCGTCGATCGACACTGGAATGATGGGCGACCGGATTTGTCGAAATCAAATTATGACGATGTTGGTTTTATCTCAAAAGTGATCGACGATCTGAACAGTCAAAATTTGATCGATCCAAAACGCGTCTATGCAACAGGAATTTCGAACGGTGGATTTTTCAGTCAGTATCTGGCGATTCAATTGCCCGATAAGATTGCCGCTGTGGCAACTGTAGCGGCGTCAGTTTCGCAGACGTTTCTCGATCTGAAAGTGACACCAGTGCCTATCATGTTGTTGCTCGGTACGAAAGACACGCTTGTTCCCTGGGATGGTGGCAAGGTAGGCGGCAAACTTTTACGCAAGGGACGTGGTGAAGTGATACCAGGGCGGCAGGCTCTAGAGTTCTGGCTGGCGAGCAACCAGAACACCGCAAAACCAAATTACACCGAACTTCCTGATACAGATCCCCAAGACGACTCTCGCGTATTTGTAGAACAATATGGCGCGGACGGCAGCGCCAACGAAGTGGTTTTGTATGAAATTCGCGGCGGCGGGCACACCTGGCCGGCCGGACAGCAGTACCTACCGAAATCGTTTATTGGTCCTGTTTGCCGCGACTTTGACGGCAATCAAGTCATCTGGAACTTTTTTGAAAAACACGCGCTCAAATGATTACAGCGTCTCAAGCAGGTTGGCGATTTCACCGTATTCGATGCACTACAACTGACGGACGTTGGATTGTAATAACCATTGGACATCGAATCGAGAACGCACGCCAAGCTCCCAGCGCTCTTGCAAATCGCGTGTGGATGGCGCAAACCATTGCAACCAGGAGCTTCGCATCAAGGAATTAGAACAACTTTTCGTGCATTCGATTAAAAACTTATGGCAACCGAGCGCTTTGTCTAAATAATCGGTGCCGGCTCGTTGTCTTTGCCTTTACTCTTAACTGCAAGCGGCGTCTTTTTAAGTTCTGTCAGACGCATCAATATCTCTTCGCCGGTGGCTGGAAGATTCAGCTTCGGTACTTGCCCTTCAGCAGCGTATGCAATTGCATCTTTCACCGCTGCCCATACCGCCAGTCCGAGCAAGAGCGGTGGTTCGCCGACAGCTTTGCTGCCGCGCACGTTTACAGTGTTGTTAGGATTGTCGATAAAGTTGCAGTGGAGCGCTTTAGGAATATCTTGAATGTTGGGAATCTTGTAGGTCGTTGGTGAGTATGAAAGCAGTGCACCTTTATCTGAGTACTTCAACTCTTCATTTGTCACCCAACCCATTCCCTGAACAAAACCGCCAATCACCTGGCCGCGATTGATGCCGGGGTTAATGGATTTGCCTATGTCCATCAAAATATCGACGCGTTCCACTTTCATTTGTCCGGTAAAACGATCGATAAGGACCTCAGATACGCAACAGCCACAGGTGAAATACAGGAAAGGAGATCCCTGTCCTTCATTCCAATCGAAGAAGATGCCCGGGGTCGCATAATAGCCGCGTTCGCCAAGGCTGACGCGCTGGCGATAAGCCATTCCTACGAGGTCCTGCCACTTTACCTTGCTGTCCGGTCTGCGCTCGTCGTAGATATAACCGTCGGAAAAAACAATCCGATCGGCGCATGCACCTGTTCCAGTTTCGGCCGTATCGAAATGTTTTGCTGCCACTTCTGCCATCGCTTTCTTGATTTTCTGACATGCATTTACTGCCGCGCTGCCATTCAAATCGGTTGCAGATGACGCAGCCGTCGCTGAAGTATTGTTGTTTTTCTCAGTCGATGTCGTCATCACAATCACCCAGTCCGGGTTGATGGAAAATTCTTCGGCAACGAGCATTTTGATATTAGTGTTGACGCCCTGGCCCATTTCGGTGGCACCGGTACTGACTTGAATGGTGCCATCGAGATAAACATTCACAAGCGCGTTGGCTTGATTGAGCATTGTATTGGTGAAGGAAATGCCAAATTTCACAGGTGTTAAAGCAATTCCTTTTAGATGAGTTTTCGATTCGGCGTTAAATTTGTCGACAACCTTGCGGCGATTTCTGTAGTCAGAACTCTGGATGATTTCGTCGAACAGTTGCGGCAAAGTATTGTGTTTGAGTACCTGACCGTAATGAGTCGTGTTGCGCTCATTAACGCCGTAAAGGTTGGCAAGGCGCACGTCGAGGGGATCTTTCTTCAGGTATGCGGCGACGTCCTGAATGATGCTCTCAATGGTGGCAACGCCCTGCGGCCCACCAAATCCACGAAATGCTGTTGTCGGCGGGTAATTTGTTTTGCAAATCTGCCCTACCGCATCGACGTTTTCAATGTAATAAGCGTTGTCGACATGAGTGATGGCGCGACCCAGTACGGCAGTCGAAAGATCGGCAGCCGCGCCGCCATCAGCGTACAAATGCACCTTCAATGCCAAAAGCCGCCCATCATCATCGAAAGCGACTTGATAATTATTTTGGAATGGATGGCGCTTGCCGGTGAATTTCATGTCGTCATCTTTGGTATAGATCATGCGCGCCGGTCTTTTTGTTTTTAACGCAACCAGAGCCGCCATGCCGGCCGGATGAGTAGCCTGGGATTCTTTGCCGCCGAATCCGCCACCCATGCGTTTTGTCAAAATCACGATTTGATTCTGTTGCAAACCCAGAACCCTGGCGAGCACCTGCTGAATTTCGCTCGGGTGCTGAGTAGACGAATGAACCGTCAATTGATCGTATTCACCGGGCACTGCAAGCGCGGCTTGCGATTCCAAATAAAAGTGCTCTTGCCCACCGATAATGCAGGTTCCTTCCAGTTTGTGTTTTGCCTCACGCAATGCTCGCTCAGCATCACCGCGCGCAATCCGATAAGGCTTATCCAAAAAATCTTTCTTGGCGATCGCCCTATCCACAGTCAAAGCCGGCTCGAGTTCTTCAATATCGAGCTTGACTGCTTTCTTTGCTTTGGCCAGAGCTTTGCGATTTTCGGCCGCAATTACGACAATTGGCTCTCCGATAAAGGAGCAGTGGTCCTCACAAAGTAGAACTTCGTCCTGGATAATCGGTCCGAATTTGTTTAGTCCGCCCAAATCCTTGTATGTAAAACAGGCGACAACGCCCTTGATTTTGAGCGCTGCGCTATAGTCGACCGATCTGATGTGCCCGCATGCAACCGGACTGCCGACGAAGTCGACAAGCAATTCGTTCTTGCCAAAAGGCATGTCGTCGATGTATATTGACTCACCCTTAACGTGACCGACGGCTGAATCATGTGGAATATCTTTTCCGACTACAGACATGCAAGCTCCTTCTCGTCAGCGCTTTCGAAAAAGAATTTTTCCATGATATTGGCTGCCAGCTGCAGACGGTAGTCTTTTGACCCGCGCACATCGCTTATCGGCGTGACCTCTTTTGCGGCAATCGCGCCGGCCTGGCGAAACGTATCAAGGCTGAAAGTCTTGCCATTGAGAAACTCTTCGGTTTTCGGAAGTTTAAGTACCACTGCTGCCACGCCGCCATAGGCAACGCGCGCATTTGCTATCTTTTCGCCATTGCGCTCCAGGCTAATCGCCGCCGTAAAACTGGAAATGTCCAGATGTTCGCGTTTTGAAACTTTGTAGAGCTTGAGGATGGTTGATTGGGACGGCATCGGGATATGTACGCGAACGATAATCTCGTCTTCACTAAGCACCATCTTGCGATAGCCGCTGTAGAGCTCGCTGACTTTGATGCGCCGTTCACCCTTGACTCCGGCAACTTCAACCTCAGAGCCTGTGACAAAAAGGAAAGGCAGAGAATCGGCAATCGGAGAACCATTGGCTATATTGCCTGCCAGGGTTCCGGCATAGCGAATTTGAGGAGAACCGAAAATCCGAAGAATGTGATGAAACTCGGGCAGTGATTTTTGGAAAAACTCTTCCAGCCGGCGCAATGAAACACGCGCTCCTACTTCCAGGACCTTGCCGTTTGTTTTTAGTTCTTCCAGCCCGGCCACATGAGTGAGGACCATCAATTTCCCCGGCTCGATTCTGCCTTTGTTCAAATTCACGCAAACATCAGTGCCACCAGATACGATGACGCAGGCGGGATTATTGCTTCTGTATTCGACAGCCGACTTCACGTCGGTGGGCTTGAAAAACTCCGCGTCGCTGCCTTTCACGAAAACCGGCTCGTCGCAGTGTTTTTTGAAGGCGCCGACAAAAGTGGCAGGAGGGTACAAATTCTCCAGCCGTTTGTACTCTTTCTCATCGACGCTCATTGCCGCTTTGATGATTGATTCGTAGCCGGTGCAGCGGCACAGATTGCCGGTCAGTGCATCACTTACGGCTTCCCGAGTAATCGCACAGGGCTTTTCTGTCTTTTCTGATTGGCAGGATTCGCCTGATTTGTCGCATGCTTCAAAAAGTGAGCACATTGCCACAATAAAACCGGGCGTGCAATATCCGCACTGCGCGCCGTGGCAATCAACCATCGACTGCTGGATTGTGTTGAGATCGCCGTCCACCTTTAAACCTTCCACGGTGACAATGTGGGTGCAATCCAATTGATACATGTACTGAATGCATGCATTTACAGGTACGTATTCGATGCGGTCACAGGCCGCATTCAGCCGCCCGAGAAGTACGCTGCAGGCTCCGCAATCGCCTTCGGCACATACCACCTTGGTGCCGCACTGGCTCAAAGAATAGCGCAGGAAATCGGAGAGCGGCACAAAAGCTTCGTCACCGGCGACCCGGTGCTCAACGCCATTGACGTACAAAAGAACAAAGTCTCTCACTCAGCTCCCCTGCCAAATTCCTGACCCTTGACTGCGCATTGCCGACCCCAGCCCGCCGCACATATCTTGTGGATATGATAACCCGCCCGAGCCCCTATGAAGCGACGAGCCCGGCAAAATCAAATTTAGCCGGGCTCAATTACTATCTTCAGGACTGTCCCTGTTACTTGGCTGCTTCCTGCTTTACGGCTGCCAACCCCTCGGAGAAGGGCTGTGCTTCATCGTAGATAGGCTCGATAGCCAGTTTGCCCTTTTGGTTAAGGTAGCCCCAGCGCCCGCCCTGCAGCTTCACGGCTGCAAGGCCTTCTTTGAAGGGCGTGGTTTTGTCGTATTGCATTTTTGCAACGACGTTGCCCTTGTTGTCGAGATATCCCCAACGCAAGTCCTGGCGGACCTGAGCGATCCCTTCAGAGAAAGGCTCCACCTGGTCGTACTCGGCTGGAATCACCACATTGCCCTTGTTATCCACGAAGCCTTGCTTGCCTCTGGCGGTAGTAATGGCCAAACCATCGTGAAATAGAGATGGCAACTCGGTTTCATTTTTGTAGATGATAACGCCGTCTCTATCCAGAAGTCCGGTTTTCCCTTCCCGGGTGTGCACTTCGGCTACGCCGTTCTTATACGGAACCACGTCGCGATAATTATGTTTGATAACGACCTTGCCCTTTTCGTCGACGAATCCCCATGGCTTCCAGGTGGCTTCCCAGTCGACTTGCACCGCCCCGCGGCCTTCCGTCATCGACATCACGTTGAAATTGTTGGGATAAGCAATCTGCTCACCTTCTTTGCCGATATAACCCCAGGCATTGTTTTGCTTGATAGCGGCGGCACCGTCGGAATACGGCATCGTATTTTCGTAAATGGGCTGCACGGCCATTCTGCCGGTCAGGTCTATGAAACCCCATTTTTCGCCGACTTGCACAGCTGCCCGCCCTTCGGAAAATGATTCGGCAGTGTTGTAGGTAGGCGGAATGACGAATTTGCCGGTTTTGTCTATAAAACCCCAGCGCCCGCCCTTAAGGACAGCGGCTCTATCCTGCGAAAATGGCATAGCCGCCTCGAACTGGGGCGGAATGGTTATATTGCCGGTTGGATCGATGTAGCCCCAGCCCGCTGAAGCTGTCTGCTGGGGAGCGGTCGTCTGCCCACAACCGGTAAGCAGTGAGAGCGACATCATCATGGCAACGGCAAACTTTTTCATTCTCTATTACACCCTTTTGAGAGACTCCCAGTCTCCGATATTACTGTAAACGCTTATATGCAGGTTGTTTCCTCTTGACTGAAAATTGAATTCACGGGGGGCACACAATGACAACCCCACCCTGGCTCTTTCAACAAACATTCAGCCCGCGCTATCACTATGACAGTTTACTACGCCTTATCGGATAATGAAGAGGATTCCGACAGGACTGTGGGCGGGCAGTCGCGCCAGGATGGCTAAGAAACTTTCACCAATCGGCAGCTGGCATTACGCCATTCGAGAATACCGCCGTCCAGACTGAAAGACCGGTAGCCGCGCGTTTGCAAATAAGCAGCGTAGCGAGACGTCTTCTCACCGACCGGACACACCAGCAAAAGCGGGCGATCTTTGGGAAACGGATCGGCAGCGTCGATCATCGTCTCGAACAATTCCCAGGGGATGTTTATAGCATTGGGGATTGTCGTCATCTTGTAAGCGAGATTACCGCGAACATCTATGATCAGAGGGTTTTCATCATCGATCCAGGCCTGAGCCTTGTCCACTTTGACAGTGAATCTTTCTTTGCTGGCACCGGCATCGAACTCGAACGCACGCAGAGAACCGGGCTTCATCTTCAGCCCGTACAATTGCGGGCGGCGCTCGCGAATGTAATCGGTGTACCACTCCACCCTGTCGCAGGCAATGAAGACGGCATTTTTCTTCTCAGTCAATTCGTGGTCGAGTTTTTCTAAATAGCGAAGCGCACCCAGATAGCTGGCGCCGCTGGTTGGCCCGCAAAGCAATCCCGCTCCGCGAATCAGATCCATCATCGCGTCGACCGACTCGCCGGAATCAACGTAGACAAAGTCGTTGTAATTCTCCTTAACGAATAACCCGGATTCCCACATTTGATCCAGGCTGCGAATGCCGGGAATAAAATCATTCTTGCTGGCGCACACACCGACCGAAACCAGATCGGGATTGCCTTCGTCCCTGATGCGACGAGCGGCACCGAGAGTCGATCCACTGGTGCCCAATCCACCAAAGAAGAAGTCAACTTGCTTCAAATCGTCGACGATTTCTTTTCCGGTCGTCCTGTAATGCACATCAGGATTTTTCGGATTGGTGAACTGTGAGGGGAAATAGTTCTTTTCAGGATCGTCCTTGACCATTTTGGCGATTAGAAACTGCGGATCATTTGGATCGTTTGGATCGAAGCATTCGCTGCCGCCCAGCACTTCCTCAATATCGGCGCCGAGCATGCGCACGATGTCTTTTACACCATCCACTTTAGCAAGATAAGTGATCAATCGCGTTTTCACGCCGTGCATGTTAGCGATTACTTGCAGCGCTTTCGCCGTATTGCCGCTGGAATTTTCGTAAATAGTTTTGCCCTTGGCTTGAATCTCTTCGATGTCATCTTTGATAATCCCCCAGGCGATGCGGTCCTTCACCGAACCGAATGGATTCATCATTTCCATTTTGGCGTACAAATCGATATTTTTCAGACCATGTACATGCGCCGGAATCTTGAGCAGCGGAGTATTGCCTATCAGATCGGTGATGTGTTCGTATTTCATGGTTTGATCCCTCCCGCAATCGCCATCGGGTTGTACAGCTCATCAAGAAACCAGCGCAATGCGCCATTTTCGTCCTCAATGACGGCAATCTTCTTAGCTATCGCCTGCTCCAGAACATGCGCTTCCGCAAAATCCATTTGATACGCGGCCGTATTTATGAAAGCAACAGCATCGCCAGTTTGCGGCACAAACTCAGGGAATGTTTTGTGATACTGAATCATGTCGTGTGTCAGGCAGAGATTGCCCACGTACATTACGCCTTTATCAGCCGGCTTACGATCAAGGTTTCGATAAATCACCACCGGGTCGGTCATCAGCTTCAATTGAGTAGAATTCAAATTGGTCCGATTCATATCTAAAACAGACAATTGCTGGCCAAGTATCGATTGCTTATCAAAATTGACATGGGCAAGCGTGATGCCGCATTGATCGAGCAGAGCGCGGCCCGGCTCGATATGCAGCTCGAACATATTGTCAGAAACTATTCTTGCCGTCGAATAACCATCGAATGCGGGCAATGGCGTGTCTATAACAGAGGCAAAATCTTCGTGCCCGTCATTTTTGTGATAATGCTCCATGAAGTTGGGAGCACCCTTGAGCACGCCATCTTCACGGTAATAGCCCAATCCGGAATCGTTCCAGGTGAGCGAATCACGATTACCGAGGACCGATGCTTTCAGCTCTTCAACATAAGTATTCCACTCGTCTTGGCAGGCAGCATAGCGTATCCGATAGCCGCCGCCTATATCGATGGCACTCGGGGTCAGGCCCAATTCAATGCAGCGGAAAGTCAGTTGCAGACAGGCTTCAATTGCCGGTGGGCGGCGAATGTAATCTCCCGCATTGAAGTGAAAAGAAAAACCATGAAAGTCGATCGTGTCTTTGTGTTCGACAAGGAGATCGATAATCGCAGGCGCATCTTTTACCGGTGTTCCAAAAGCGCTGTCTTGCGCAGTGAATTTCACCCTTCCCGGCTCAAACCCGTCAAGGCGCATCAGTATACGAGCCTTTCTTCCCTTCGGCGAATAACTCGCCATCCGAACAATTTGTTTTAGCTCTGCAAAATTATCGACGTTGATCAAAACATTTTGCTGAATGCACAGTGCAAGGTAATCGATATTCTTCGGTCCGGTGGCCTCGATACGATCCGGATGAAAGCCGCTTGTCAAGGCACTTTTCAACTCACCTTCCGAGGACACATCCAATCCCACCTTTGTGGTGGATGCTTGTTTTTTCAGAGCGTGAGATTTGTTAGGCTTGGATGTATAAAAAATAGTCCCCTGCAATTGCCTGTCTTTATAGACTCTCTCGAAACGACCAATGGTTTCCTCAATTTGCCTGGGAAAGATGACATTGAGAGGTGATCCAAGTCCGTCAACAAGCGAGAAAACAAGTTTTTCATCAGAGAGAAAACGTTCAATAGCCGGATGCATTGCCGGTCTGACTTTCGGCCTGGAACGGTCCGCTGCTTGTGTCGAAAGATCGTCTGCCAGGCATTGATCCGCGATTTTCATCCTTATGCAACTCCCTGAAGTTCTTTGATGTTCTCTACTGCGTCGATTATCAAATCGGCAGCCCTGCATATTTCCTGCTGGGTTGTAAAACGACCGAACGACAATCGCAAACACTCGCGTGCCGCCTGCTCACTGCCTGTCATGGCACGGACAACATGCGACAATTTGGCTCCGCCACTGCTGCATGCGGCTCCTGTGCCGAAAGCCAGGTCAGGCAGCGCCATGATCAAGGTTTCTGTCTCAATGCCTTCGAAGCGAATATTGAGAATGCCGGGCACATTCCAATCCGGGTGAGAATGCCCATAAACAATTGGTTTCAGCCAACTAATGCGATTCAA
>JADZFV010000189.1 GCA_020854255.1 Candidatus Melainabacteria bacterium
GAGGACGTGCCTGGCGTTGGCAAAACGCTCCTGGCCAAATCGCTTTCCATGTCGGTGCAGTCACAATTCAAGCGCATCCAGTGCACTCCAGACCTTTTGCCATCGGACATCACAGGCGTGAGCATTTACAGTCAGACAGAAGGCAACTTCACTTTCATGCCCGGACCGATTTTTACCAATATCCTTCTGACCGACGAAATCAACCGGGCCACGCCAAGAACGCAATCCAGCCTTCTTGAGGCAATGGAAGAAAATCAAGTGACGATTGACGGCTCAACCCGTAAGCTGCCGGACCTGTTTTTTGTGATCGCCACAGAAAACCCGATTGAATATCACGGTACTTTCCCACTGCCGGAAGCCCAGCTCGACCGCTTCATGATCTGCATTTCGCTTGGTTATCCGGACCTGAAGCAAGAACTCGAGATTCTCGACAAGACACTTGCAGAGGACGGATTCGTTGTAGAGCCGGTTTTGACAGTCGAAGAAGTGTTATTGGCCAGACAAGCAGTCAGACATATTTATGTGGAGCAATCAGTAAAGAACTATATCGTCGACATCGTCCACGCCACGCGCCGCCACCCGTCCATTGTTCTGGGCGTCAGCCCGCGCGGCACGCAGCTATTGATGAGGTCTGCACAGGCAGCCGCCTTCCTTGAAGGTCGCGATTTCGTCAAACCGGACGACGTAAAGACCCTGGCTCCCTTTATTCTCGGACACCGCATCATTCCCAAGATGCAGGACAACAAAGTCAGTCACGCCGACCTTATTTTGAGAGTTTTAGAGGATGTCTCAGTCCCTGTCTAGTGCTGCTCAAGAGCAACCGAAAGACCAACAAAAGAACCAACCTTCCTACAAGAACGCCGCTCCACCCGAGCCGTATCTGGTGAGCAATGCCGCAAAGGCTCTGCCTCCTCTCGACAATCTGAAAGGCTGGCGCTTGCCAGTGGCACCAGATATGGTGCTGATTCTCAATGCCAGATTCTTCGGCTCCCTATTAGTGACTATCCTGCTCTATGTTTTCTCCACTGAAAGCAACAGCCAGTGGATGTATTTGCTGTCGTCAGGCATGATTGCCACGCTTGTTTTGAGCTTGCTTTTGCCGATTTTGCAAGTCTCAGATATGACGGTAAAAGCATCGCTGCCTCCCAATGCACGAGCCGGCGAAAAAATAGCCATTAAGATTTCGCTCGAGCGAATATTCGGTGTCGGCACTTTCCAAATTCTTTTTCCTCTGCGCTGGCTGCGCATGACCGTCAATGTGATGCGCCTGGGCTCGCTTTCTCAATCACCGCTTTCCAAGCCGCTTTTGATTCCGAGCATGGGCGAAAAAGAAACATTGCAGCTACTGGCCGGACCGCTCAGACGTGGCATCTACAGGGTACAGAACATCACCTTTTCGTCCTGTTTTCCTTTCGGACTGGTTTTCTGCCAGAAAGAAATTCGCTTCAAGTTTGATGATCCAGAAAGCAAAGAAGTGCCGCCCGAAACAGTCGTCTACCCCAAGGTCTATCCGGTGAGCGGCAATTTCCTCCAGCAACTGAATGTGGTCACACCGAATGTCGGATTATTGTCCCGCAAGTCGAGCTTCAATCAGCAAACAGCCATTGTCCGAGGAGTGAGAGAGTATATTCGCGGCGACAGCCCGCGCATCATCCACTGGGCGTCCAGTGCTCGCACAGGCAAATTGCTTTCCAGAGAATTCGAAGCGGAAGGTCTGCCGGCTTTCGACCTTCTCATCGACTCAAAATGGGACTGGGGCACAGAAGAGATGTACGAGCTTGCCCTCATTACCGCTGCCTCTTTGATCACGCTCGGACACAGATGGGGGTTGTCACCCAAACTGATTGTCAGAAACCAGGTCCTGGTCATTGAGCCGCCCCCGATGGCGCCCGGGTTGACTGCATCGATAGAAATGCTGGCCCGGCTGGAGCCTTTCAAGCGCACCGAAGAGATTGCCAAAGTGGCGGCCCGTCGCGGAAGGCGCGTCGACAAGCTGGACGATTTGATCAGAAAGGCCAAGGAAGGAGCCCTGATATTCCTGGCGCCCCGGACGGAAAAGGCACAGATTGAGCTGGTTTTGGTACAGCCTGTGGGAAAGACCGACGCCGACAAATGGCAATCGGTAGCCAAATCAAATGAGCCGGAAGCGCAAAGGCATGTGGAAGATAAAGCCAAACTTTCCAACACTTACGACTCTCGCAACGAGCCCGACGACATCTCGAGAGTCGGGAAACAAGTATCGATCATTACCGGCGCCGAGGACATCATCAGGCTATGAGCAAAGATGCACCAAAGGCGAAAGTCATAGAAGTGGAAAACTCGGTCGAGTTGCGCGTCATGAATTACATCATGGTGGCACTGACAATCGTCGCCTATTGCCTGTACTCGGAAGCTCCGTTCGTCATTACTGTAGCCTGCGTAACTCTGTCGGCTCTGGGCAGCTATCTGAGTTATGTGTTTCGCGCGCGCAAATCCTATTTCGTCAATATTCTGATTCTGGCAGGCACCTTCGGCGTTTTGGGACACTTCGTTTTCGAAGCAATCAAACAATTCTTCGGCAACGCTCAATTTCTTCCGGCCTTTATGCAGGTCTTGTGCGGGCTTCTCATTGTTCTCACCTTTGACCTTCGCCAGCGCACCGATATTTATGTAGCAGCTACGGTAGCTCTGGGGCTGATAGGCTGTGTCGCTTCGCAGACAGGCAAGATCAACGCATTTGGCATTTTCCCGATGGGATTCATAATCGCAGGGGCGATTTTCCTTTATCTCATCGCCATCTCCCACAGCCGCGAAGGCAACCCGGCCCAGGTCTCGGCCTCCACAAGACCGACTCTGCCTGAAGCCCTGAACATTGCCCAGCCCATCTGGAAACGCCCGGCCACAGGTGGAGCACTGGTTGC
>JADZFV010000190.1 GCA_020854255.1 Candidatus Melainabacteria bacterium
ACGATTCCGATTATCTATCCCATTGCCATGATTCCTCAGGATTTCCGGTGGTTCTATGCGTACCACCCCTTTGCACGTTTTGTAGAGCTTTATAGATTGTCGATTTATGAAGGAAAGGTGCCGACCTTGGACGTCTGGATTGCACCTGTTTGCGTTACAGTCGTCGCTTTCTTTGCTGCATTTTTCTTACTCAAGAAGACTGAGCGCGACATTATTTTCCGTTTGTGAGGACTCGTGGACGCATTAATCGAAGTCAAAAACGCTACTTTGAGATTTCGTATCTATCGAAATCGCACACCCGCTCTGAAAGAGACGGTAATCCGTGTGTTGTCGCCACGCAAGGTCAGGGCCGACGAGATATTGGAATTTGACGCTCTCAAAGATCTCAATCTGTCCATAAAAGGTGGAGATCGCCTCGGCATCATTGGCCTGAACGGCGCAGGCAAATCCACCCTCCTAAAAATGATTGTCGGAATCTACCCACCACAACGCGGCACAGTGCACGTTAAGGGCAAAGTCACGCCTTTGATTGAACTGGGTACCGGATTCGATCATGAATTGAGCGGCAGGGAAAACATATATCTAAATGGGTCTCTCTTGGGGCGTTCGTTCAAACAAATGCGATCGCTGGAAGCGGCAATTGTCGAATTTTCAGGACTGGAAGACAAAATCGATATGCCCATCAAGTATTACTCGAGCGGCATGCTCGGTCGTCTTGCCTTTTCAATCGGCACCATTATGGAGCCGGAAATTTTGCTCATAGACGAGGTTTTCTCGACTGGTGATGCGCAGTTCGTCGAGAAGGCGAAAATGAGAATGGAGCAGTTGATTTCAAAGTCTTCAATTGTTGTTGTCGTTTCCCACAGCATGGAGCATATTGTTCAATTCTGTAACCGAGTTATCGTTTTGGAAAAAGGAAAGTTAGTCGCAGAGGGCGAGCCTTTTGAAATGGTGAACTACTACCGCGTCAATATCGCTAAAGTAGATCCTCTGCCGTTACCCGAAACTCTTACACAACCGGTTGTTTCGATGCCGGCTGCGGCCGCTGCCAGACCGGTATTGATCAGTTAGAGTGATATGTCGAACGCACCGAAAATACTAGCTATTATTCCGTCTTTGATCGCATCGTGCCAGATCAACGTACTCAAGCCTTTAAATAGGCTGGCTGAGCAGGGAAAAGTAGAGTTTCGTTGGGCCCAGGAAACAAAGGCGGACGTCTCCGATGTAACATGGTCTGATGTAGTTATATTTTGCCGAAATACAGAGCCTGCCTATGGGCATTTGCTTAATGCCGCCGTGTGCGCAGGCAAACCGATCATATTTGATCTAGATGACAATTTTTGGGATATACCTTACGACACCGATCCCGAGCTTGCTCGCTATCACAGACTTCCACCCAGGCTTGCCCAGCTGGAAAAGTATCTTTCATTCTCGAGTCTTGTTCGAGTGTACAGTCCAGTGCTTGCCGACCGCGTTGGCGCATTCAGCAAAAAGATCAAATTGCTGAAATCCGGATTCGACTTCTCTTTAGTTTCTGGCAAAGTGCCGAAGAAGAGCGGAAACATAAGCATAGTCTATGCCACCAGTCGCATTGTCGATGACCAATATCATGAGTTTCTGACCGGCATCATTCGCGTGTTGGATGCCTATCAGGACAAAGTGACTCTGACGATTTGCGGTTGTAAACCAAGAGAGCTGGCAGCCAGACGGGGTGTAAATCTGATCCCTCTGCTACCCGATTACGACAAATTTTTGATGGATTTCCATGCGCAGGGTTTTGATGTTGGTTTAGCACCTTTGCCCAATACAGTGTTTCACCGCTCAAAGAACAACACAAAATTCAGAGATTATGGAGCCTGCCGAGTGGCTGGTGTTTACTCGAATGTAGACGTGTACTCGTCATGCATTGAAGACGGTCGGACTGGAATTTTGGTCGACAATACACCGGAGAGCTGGTTTCAAGGCATAGTAAAGCTGATTGATGATCCGTCGTTGATTGCAAGCATCAAAGAACAGGCTTACACATATGTATATGAACAGTATCGCCAAGAATTAGTTGAAGACGAGTGGATGGTGGACATTGCCTCCGTGCTTTCGCCGAATTTGAGGACCGCTAAATCCGGGACAGCTGTGGAAGCACGAGATATCAGAGTGCGCGCGGATTTTTTGGGTCTGTATGGAATTCGCATACCCGGTGAATCGCCGGACGGAGAGAGAGTCGGCAGACTTATGTTGGAGGTGCTGACGCCGGAGGGATATTCCTTAAGAGAAGCATCAAGTTCGGTTCTCCAATACAGAGATGATGGCGACATTGAAATCAAATTCGATCCAATTGCCAATTCCAGGCGTCGAGAATTCGTTTTCCGGTTGATATCATTGCCTGATGAGAGCGGTGCCGCTACGGGCTGGCTGCCGCCCAGCGGTCATATGCAAATGCTTTACAAATCAGGTGAATTAGTCGGTTCGGGGGCTGATGCCTGATGAATAATCTTCATGGGCTGGTATCAAATTCAGTGGCAGCTTGTAAGCAAGCTGAAGACAACAGCTGCATTTCTGCTGGTGCTGTTGAGGTGCGCTTAGATCGAACTCCAGACGCCTTGATTGAGCATATTCATGCTCTTGAATCCGAGCTGCAAACGGTGCGAGAAAAAAGCAAGTTTATTGCGCAAGAGCTTGATCTTTTCAGGACGCG
>JADZFV010000191.1 GCA_020854255.1 Candidatus Melainabacteria bacterium
ATCGTTGCTCTTACATTCACAGTGCCTTCGGCAATTCTGTCCGAGTCGACCTTGAGTTTCATCGGACTGGGACTTTCTGCGCCCGAATGCAGCTGGGGAACTCTGGCCAGCGACGGATGGCGCTCGTTGCGGTCTCATCCGCATCTTCTGGCCTTTCCCAGCCTGTTTATCTTCCTGACCGTTCTTTCTTTCAATTGTCTGGGCGATGGTTTGCGCGACGTCCTTGATCCGCGCACACGCCTGTTCAAAGGCTAAGCTGTACTGTTAAGCTAGAGCGTGGAAGCCGAGTGTCTTTTAGCAATGTGATGGATCTCAACTCGTGTCCTCAAAAGCAAACTTCTCTACAGGCAAGTTTGTCCTTTTGCAGATCTGCAAGAGGGCTGGCCTTGAAGCAGAAGTCTGCTTAGATGACAAAACACGTGTCATGTTTGAGAGGTTCAAATGATCGAGTTGCCGCGCCTATCTCGATGGAAATCACGCGTTCTGTCTCAGAGACTTGGATTTATTGCTGCTTGGTCATGGCTTCTCGTGCCCACGATTCCAGCCATTGGGCAGGAAGACAAGGCGGCTGGGGCGGCGGCAGGTAGAAAACCGGCAGCCGCTCAAGGGCAGAAACCGGCCAAGATGCTTGATGGACTGCTGATAAAGCGCTATTCGTGGCTGGGGGGTGATGTTGAAATTGCGGTGACGCCTGAGTTTCTCAGTATTTCCAGTCCGACGCGCTCAGGTGTTACCGTCAGTCGCGCCCCTTTCAAAACTGTCGTTGCCTATGATTCCGCCAGGAAGACTTACTACGAGACCACGCCCGAGGCAGCCGGAAGCTTCATGATTCAACGTTTTTTGAAAATTCTGGGTGGCGATCCCCATCCGAAAAAATGGAAGAAGGTTGAAGACGGTGTAATTGCTGGTGTTAAGGCCGGGCGTTATGTCGTTGATAATGCCGGTTTGCCTGCCAAACATTACACCGATAAAGGCGAGAAAGTCGTTTCGCAAATGCGTAATTCTGGTTTTTGGGTGGCTGAAAATCTGGATATTCCGCCCGGCGCGGCCGATATTGTTCTCAAAATGGAGGGCTTTCCAACCATTCACAAGTTGCCGCTCAAGTTTCAAAAGCCAAAACCAGAAGCCGGCGTCAAGCCCAGAGTTGATACCTATAGTGTCAAGAAGACTAGCTTTAAACCGGAGAGATTCCAGATTCCATCCGGTTATCACAAGACCGGAGCCGAGTATTCTTTGCAAACGGACGAGCTGGAACTCTTTGGCGGCGGCGATCCGGCCGGCAAGAGCATAGGCAAGAAACATTAGTCGCGTTATTTTCAGCCAGACCGTGACTGAACGCCGATAGATCTAATAATTTAGTTTTTCAGCCATAGTTACAGGGTACATGGATTAACGAGGGTGTCGATCCCGGGAGGGTGGGCTTGAAATGACGCGCCGCGCTAGATTGCCGAGAATCTACAGCCGGGTGGCTTTGCTGACCATGGCTTTGGTAGCGCATTTGGCTGTTTCGTCTGCTCCTGCGCAAGCCGATGACAAGGGCTGGGTGCTCACTCAGAAGAGTTTGATGCTCGGCGACATGTATTTATACGTCAGTCCTTCCGGTTTTAAATTCGTGAACCCCAAAGCAGGCGTTAACTTCGTTACCCGTTCGCCGAACTGGGACGTGATTATGTTCAACGACCGGACCAAGGTCTGCTATTCGGCAACCCTGGATACTTTCAAAAGACAGGTAACGCAAAATCTCCCGCAGCGCCGCGATGAGTTGGGCGCAGGCCGATGGCAGAGAGGAACTGTTTCGAACATCGCCAATTTGCGCGCCACCCAATATGTCATGAACGATGCGGCAGGCGTCCAGGCGAGAATGGCCGCACGCGGGAAAAAACGCGTACAGCAACACCTTCAGGGTGCCGACTACTGGGTCTCTGAAGAGATTCAAGTACCGCCGCAGCTGGCTGATTTGCTTTCGGCTATGTACGGACTGCCCAATACGCTGAATGTGCCGCTCAGACTCTCGGTCACTACACAGGAGCAGGGCACCAAAGTGCAGCTTGATACTTACCGATCACAAAGCTGCCCCATTCCGATATCTTACTATTCGATGCCGAGCGGCTATCGTCCCGTGAAAAGTAGCGTGGAAGTGATGGCTGATGAGGACACCAAGCAAATCATTGACGACATGAGCAAAGACCTCGGTAACGAGGGAGGCGGGGGCAACAACGGCAAGCCGATTACGAATGAAGATCTCGATCGTTTTCTCAATAAGTTTAAGAAACGCTAATTAAGGAGACATTTTCTGAGTCTGCAGCGTGTAAATCTCAAACTTTCTCACAAGGGACTGATTCTTGTTTCAGTACCTCTGTTGTTTGAGTTGATCTTCCTGCTTACTTTGACCATGCTTCTCCGTCAGGCGGAAATTGAGGTGCAGCGCCAGATCCGTTCGAAGGCGATCATCTCTCAAGCCAATACTCTCTCGAAACTTTTTTACGACGCCGGCGTGGCAATGGGCGGATATTCAATCACGAAGAGCCCACTTTTCAGCGATCGTTATGACAAGATTGTGCGCCAGATTCCGCAAGATTTGAACGAATTGAAGAGTTTGGTAGGAGACAATCCCAGGCAACAAAAGATCCTCGAAAACCTGGCCGACATCACCGTCACAGGCTTGAAGATCCTGGGCGAGGCAAAAGCCGCCATCGACGACAACCGGGTCGATGTCGCGCAGTTCAGAGCCCGGCACATGTATAAGGAAATCCGTTCACTTGCCGACAGGTTGCAGGATGAATTGCGTGGACTCACGGAAGACGAAAGAAAAATTGAAAGCGAGAGCCCTGAGGTTCAAAACCGAAACCGAGCTACAGTCAAACTCTTCCTCGTTGTCGGCGTGGTTTTCAACATTTTGCTGGCGGTGGCACTGGCACTTTTCTTCAGCCGGGGGATCGGTCGACGTTTGAACGTTCTTACCGACAACTCAATTCGCCTGGCTCGTGGAGAGCCGCTCAATCCGCCGCTTACAGGCGGTGACGAAATCGCTCACCTGGACGGTGTTTTCCACAGCATGGCAGACGCGCTCACTGAAGCATCGCGTAAAGAGCGCGCCGTTATCGAGAATTCCGCCGACGTCATCTGCTCGATCGATGTCGACGGAAAATTCGTCGCCGTCAGCCCTGCCTCCATGACTATGTTCGGCTTCGCGCCCGACGAACTGATGGGCAAGCGCTTTATTGATTTGATCATTCCTGAAGACGTGCAAGAAACCATCAAAGCCGTGCGTGCTATTCGTGCCGAGCAGGCGACGATGAACTTCGAAAACCGCATCAAACGCAAAGATACGACAACAGTAACGGTTCTCTGGTCAGCATATTGGTCTGAGACCGAACGCTCCATGTTCTGCGTCGCTCACGATATCACCGAGCGTAAACTGGCTGAAGAAGCGACAAAAGCCAGTGAAAAGAGAATCAGAACGATCATCGAGAATATGCTTGTCGGTTTGATCATCATCAGCCCGGAAGGTATTATTGAGTCGGTTAACCCCCGCACCGAGCAGATCTTCGGATTTACATCCAGCCAGATCGTCGGCCGCCACCTGATGTCGTTGTTCACCGAAGCACGCCTGTATTCGATGAACAGCCGGGAAGACTTGCAGCAATTCATGGATGGGATGTTCCATAAAGCTCTCAATCGGGTCGGTGAATTCGACGCCCTCAAGCAGACCGGTGAAGACTTCCCGATCGAGCTTTCGCTCAGCGAATTCAACATGGCCGATGGCCGTTTCTATCTCGCCAATATTCTCGACGTTTCGGAAAGACGCGAAGTAGAGCGCTTGAAGAAAGAATTCGTATCGACGGTTTCACACGAATTGCGTACGCCGCTCACCTCCATCCGCGGTTCTCTGACCCTACTGAGCGTAGGCGCTCTGGGTGGTTTGCCCGATCAGGCCATGAAAGTCGTTCATATTGCAGAACGCAACACTATTCGTTTGATCGGACTTATCAACGACATTCTCGATATTGAAAAACTTGAATCCGGAAAGATGGATATGGTCTTCCAGGATGTGGACTTGAGCTCAGTCATGGAGCGCTCCGTAGAGTCGGTGAAGACTTTTGCCGACAACGCGGGCGTGCTTCTGGAAATGGTGCCATCGCAAATCCATGTAAACGCCGACGGGGACAGACTTGTACAAGTGATAGTCAATTTGATGTCCAATGCCTGTAAATTCTCCCCCAAAGGCGCCACAGTCACAGTCAGGGTCGACGAGATCCCCAACTGGATCGAGGTCAAAGTTATCGACCGCGGGCGCGGTATTCCTGCCAAATTCAAGAATTTGCTCTTCCAGCGTTTCCAGCAAGTGGAAGCTTCCGACGCCAAACGCAAAGGTGGTACCGGTCTCGGTCTTGCTATCTGCAAAGGAATTATCGAAGCTCATGGTGGAACCATCGGCGTGGATAGCGAAGAGGGCAAAGGCTCGGTCTTCTGGTTCCGCATTCCACCCGCTTAGGCAGGCGCAAAAGTGGTTGTGCCGGGCGAAAAGGAGAAAATGGTCTCGTAGGTATCTGCAATTTGCCCAGCCGTGAGCTTTTATTTGAGTTTTCCGGCTGAATTGACGCAGGTAACGACCTTGCCAAGTCTTTGCCGTATTCTTTTCAGCTAGAACGCTGGAAACCTCGAATCTGCGGGGAATTAACGCGTTCAAAGTTTTTTGTTAGATTGGCAAAACCGGGTATATGAAGAGTGTAGGCACGCAATCGGGGCTGATATCGGCATGAAAGTACTCATCATTGATGACGAGGAAGACACTCGCAGTATCGCCGCCATGAGTTTGAACATTCTGGGCGGGCTGGACGTAGTGGAAGCGGAGAATGGCAAAGTTGGCGTCGAGAAGGCCGCGGCCGAACAGCCTGACTGTATTTTGCTTGACTGCATGATGCCAGTCATGGATGGCGAAAGCACTCTTGCTGAGTTGCTTACCAACGAACAAACAAAAGGCATTCCGGTAATTTTTCTCACCGCCAAAGCGATGACCACTGAAATCGAGCGCCTCAAGCGCCTGGGCGCGATCGGAGTTCTGACCAAGCCGTTTGACCCGACCGCCCTGGCCGGACAAGTGAAAGCTCTTCTGGGGAGATAAGCCGGCCCAATGCAAGAGTGGAAAGAGACTTTCGGAGAACTAAAAGAGCAGTACGTCAGGCGCTCGTCAGAAAGGCTCGGCAAAATTGTCGAGATGGTCAGCATTCTGATTGAAAAGCCTACCGACCTGGAAACTGTGAAACAGTTGACCAGGCATTTTCACTGGTTGGCTGGCTCAGGCACCATGTACGGCTATCCAGCCGTGTCGGCGCTGGGCTCTGAAGGCGAGTCGCACTGCGAGCAAGTAATTCGCGGCACCCTGCCTCAAGCTGATGTGGACAGGCTGAAAGCGCTGTTGCACGAGCTGTCTTTCCAATTTTCGGAGCAGGACGCCCCGCCTGATACAGTCACCCTGGGACCAGCTCCTCTGAGCGAGCAGAAGCGCACGGAGAATGACATTCTTATAGTCGGCGAAGACCAGAATGACCTGCAGGCGATGGCGCGCCTGGTTGAGGGTGAAGGTTATCCGGTACGAACAGCGCGGTCAATGTCCACTGCCGTCAATGAAATTCAAGCCGAGCTTCCTGTCGGTGTGATCATCGAAATTCCCCTGCCGGACGGCGATTGCTATGAAATGGTCGAGCAGATCCGTTCTATGGCTGGCGGCGATGAACCGGCCATCATTATATTGTCTAAGCGGACGGGCTTCCTCGATAAAGTGCGCTCGATTCACTGCGGGGCTGATTCGCACTTCGAAAAGCCGATCGATACGAAGGCGATGCTCAGGCGCCTGCGCTATTTGCTCGACAAGCACAAAAAAGAAGTAGTAAAGATTCTCTCCGTAGAAGACGATCCGGACCAGGCCGCCTTTATTCGTGCCTTTCTGGAATCGGCTGGTTATCAGGTGCGCACCGTCACCGATCCCAAGCACTTCGAGTCGGCTTTGTCGCAATTCCAGCCCGATCTGGTTCTTCTTGATGCGATGTTGCCTGGAGTTACAGGCTACGAGCTGGCTCGCTTCATCCGCCAGGACGAGCGCTATGCTACTTTGCCCGTCCTGTTTTTGACCACGCAGGGACATTTAGAAGCGCGCATCGAATCGGCTCGAGCCGGTGGCGACGACCATCTTGTAAAGCCTGTGCCGCCGGCGCTTTTGCTTTCCGCTGTTTCGTCACGCATAGAGCGTTCGCGTTTTTTGAAAACTCTTTTGCATCGCGATGGTTTGACAAGCATGCTCAACCACTCGGCTTTCATGGATCAAGCACAGCGCGTGATTGCCGAAAGAAAGCGGCGCAACGAACACACCGCCTTGATTGTCGTCGATGTCGATTATTTCCGCTCGATCAACGAAAGACATGGATATCCCGGCGGAGACAAAGTTTTGCAGGCATTATCACTGCTTTTGCGCAGGCGCGTCCGGCAGTCGGACATTCTCGGGCGCATCGGTGGAGACGAGTTGGCGGTCATTGCAGAAGGGCTCGAAGAGTCCGAAGCCTTGACTCTGGCTAGCCGATTGATTGCCGACTTCCAGGGCATCAGTCACACGACGCCGTCGCACGTGGGCTTCTACGCCACGCTCAGCGCCGGCGTGTGCATGCTCGATCCCAAGACAATGGATCTGGAAGGCTGGATGGCCGATTGCTACAAGGCGCTCAAACAAGCCAAAGACTCAGGGCGCAACTGCGCGTTGGCTGCACCGAGCAATCTAAATCAACCGCAGTCGGCCGGTCAGCAAGTTAAATGACTGATACTAAATATGGTGCTATTGCATTGTGTTGCGGCATGTTTTTCGGGCATGAAACTTCTGTGCAAACCGCGTAGAATATTGCTTTCACTGGCGACGACGGCAAACTGTGGCTGACAACGCGGCAAATTCCGCTCATACACGAGCACAAATATCAATCTTCGGCGCCGGCAGCTGGGGGATGACCCTGGCCTGGCTTCTGGGCAATTCCGGGCACGATGTGATTCTCTTTACCAGAAGCCCTGAAAAGGCCGAGCGACTGGCCGCCGAGCGCTCGGTTGTCGAGCCAGTCAAAGTTGAATTACCTGAATCAGTAAAGGTGACCTGCAGTTTGCGAGAGGCCGCCTCAGCCTCCCGCCTGCTTATTTTGACCTGCACATCGCAAACTGTAAGAGAGCTGTCCGTGACCATAAACGAGGCTCTTTGCAAGATTTCCTCGACCGCACCAACTTTTGGACACGGCAAAGGTCCGGTGGTAGTCAGTGCCGTCAAGGGGCTCGAGCTCGACACCCTGAAGCGGATGTCTGAGGTAATCGCAGAGAGCATTGAAAACGCCAAGATATGCGCGCTTTCCGGTCCCAACCTGGCGGACGAAATTCTTCTGGGGATGCCGGCGGCAACGGTCGTCTCCTCTACCGACGAGGCAATTGCATCGTCCGTGCAGGCGGTTTTGACCTCGAAAAAATTCCGCGTCTACACCAATACTGACATCACAGGCACTGAGCTGGGCGGTTCTTTGAAGAATATCATCGCCATTGCCGCAGGCGTCAGCGATGGGCTCAAGCTGGGCGCCAATTCCAAAGCAGCGCTTCTTACTCGCGGTCTGGCTGAGATGACCAGGCTGTCAGTGGCTCTGGGCGGTGAGACTACTACACTGGCCGGGCTGGCCGGAATGGGCGACCTCTTTGCTACGTCGGCTTCGATTACGTCGCGCAACTACAGGCTGGGGTTGGCACTTGCAAAAGGATCCAGCACCAGGGACGCTGAGTCCGCACTGGGAGCGGTTGCCGAGGGGGTAGCTACAACGTTTGCCGTTTGTGAACTTGCAAAACGGCTCAATTTGGAGCTTCCCATTGCTTCTGCCGTGGAGTCGATGCTGGACGGAAAAACGACGCCGGAAGGCGCGATAATGACTCTGATGTCCAGACCGCCCTCAAGCGAGGCAAGATCTTTTAAGGACCATACTAACGAGAAGTCGCAGTCGGCTGCCGGACATAGCGAACCACATCACTGGGCTAAGGGAGAACCAAAGTAACCTATGACTGAAAAACGCCTGCTCATGCTCTCCTGGGAATACCCGCCTCGTGTAATCGGTGGATTGGCTCGTGTAGTCGAGGCATTGTCTCGCCAATTAGCCAATGACAAATGGGAAGTGCATGTTGTCACAGCCGACCATCCTGATACTCCCGAGCATGACGTAGTAGACGGTGTGCACGTGCACCGCGTCAAGAATCAAACCGACACCACACCGGACTTTCTCACCTGGGTGCACAGATTGAATTTCGGCATGCTGCAACATGCGATCCAATTGCATCGCAAACGTCCGTTTTCTATCGTGCACGCCCACGACTGGATGGTTACCGATGCGGCCTGGACGATCAAAACCGGTTGTGGCATTCCAATGGTTGCCACCATCCACGCCACCGAAGCCGGACGCATGCACGGCATCCACAACGATCTTAATCGCTACATTCACCAAATGGAATGGCGCCTCACTTTTGAATCCTGGGAAGTGATTGTGAACAGTCACAGCATGCATGCGGAATTGCAACGCCTGTTCGGCATGCCCAAAGACAAAATCGTCGTCATTCCCAACGGCACCGATCCCGACAGCTTCGATTTTATGTTTGATCCCGGCCCGATGCGCAGCCAGTATGCAGGACCCCACGAACAAATCATTTTGTATGTCGGTCGGCTGGTTAATGAAAAAGGTGTGCAAGTCTTGCTTGATGCTGCGCCGAAAGTCCTTGCCGGCTCCCCGGGCGCGCGATTCTTGATCGTCGGCACCGGATATTACATGGATAATTTGAAAAACCAGGCGCGCGCTCTGGGCATTGATAATTATGTGAAATTCCTCGGCTATGTAGACGACGATTCATTGAAGCGCTTCTTCAAGATTTCCGATGTCGTCTGCATTCCCAGTCTTTATGAGCCTTTCGGCATAGTCGCTCTGGAAGGCATGGCGGCAGGAAAGCCGGTCGTCACATCCGACACCGGTGGTTTGACTGATTTCGTTGAACATGGTGTTACCGGTCTGACTACGTATACGGGCGACTCCGCGAGCCTGGCCTGGGGAATCAATGAAGTGATTCGCAATCCGGAAATGGCTCAGCGTATGGCTAAAGACGCCTATGAAAAGGTGCAGCACATCTATAACTGGAAAGTGATTGCAAAACGCACCGAAGAGTTGTACGAAAAAGTGCTTCTGGAAGCTGGAAAAATCGGTGAGGAAGGAGTCTCGTCGCGACCGAAAGTGCCGGTCAGTGCAAGCAAGCCGGCCATTTCTCCGGGCTCGGGCGGATAGCCAGACAGGTTTCGGGTTCCAAAAAACGCCGATTCAGCAAATTCTTACAGCTCATTTCAAAGTCGATAAAGAAAACATGGAGGTCACGAAAATGAAAGCGGTGATCATGGCGGGAGGCTCAGGTACCAGACTTAGACCTCTGACCAGCAATCTGCCCAAGCCAATGGTGCCGGTTTCCAATGCGCCGATGGCCGAACATATCGTCAATCTGCTGAAGACCCACGATATGAAAGAGATCATTTTCACTCTTCACTATTTGCCTGACGCCATTCGCGATCACTTCGGCGACGGCACCGATTTCGGATGCCGGATTTCTTACTCTGTCGAGGAAGGAAAACCCCTTGGTACAGCCGGTTGCGTCAAACAGATACAAGACCAGCTCGATTCGACTTTTGTGGTCATTTCAGGCGACAGTTTGACGGATATGGATTTGACCGCGGCGGTCAAATTTCACAAAGAGAAGAAATCGAAAGCCACCCTGGTTCTAAAGAGAGTGGAGAATCCGCTCGACTATGGTGTGGTCATAACCGACGGAGAACAGCGTATCAAGCGCTTTGTAGAAAAGCCCGGTGCCTCTGAAATTTTTTCCGACACGGTCAATACCGGCACCTATATTCTCGAGCCGGAAGTGATGCTATATGTGATTTTAGGTCGCGAGCAGGACTTTTCCAACGATCTTTTTCCCCTTTTGCTTTTGCGCAATGAGCCCATGTATGGTTATGTCGATGACGGCTACTGGTGCGATATCGGCAACCTGGCCGTCTACCGTCAGGCTCACCAGGATGTGCTTGAAGGTAAAGTGAAACTCAAGAACCTTTCGCCTGAAATTCGTCCTGGAGTCTGGGTAGGTGAAGGCACCGAAATTGATGCCTCAGTCAAGATCGAGCCACCGGTTATCATCGGTCGCAATTGCCGCATTGGCAGAGACGTAGAGCTCGACCAGTTCAGTGTTCTGGGCGATAACGTAGTGGTGCAGGAAAAGTCTGTTTTGAAGCGGCCGGTAATCTGGTCCAACTCATATATCGGCAGCAATTCCAATCTGACTGCTTGTGTGATTTGCAACGGAGCAACCATACACAACTCGGTTGAAATTCTGGAAGGCGCCATTATCGGAGCCAACAGCAATATCGGGCAGGAAGCGCAAATCAGTCCGGACGTGCGCGTTTGGCCGGATAAGCTCATCGACTCCGGCGCCCGTGTCACATCGTCAGTCATCTGGGGCACGAAGGCCCCTCGCACTTTATTTGGTGCGCACGGCGTTCGCGGTTTGGCCAATATTGATATAACACCCGAGTTTGCAGTCAATCTGGCTGCAGCTTATGGTTCTACTCTAAAGTCAGGACCCGTACTGGTTAGCCGCGATTACTGGCGCGTCAGTCAGATGATTTCCAGGGCTGTCGTCAGTGGTCTTGTATCAGTCGGAATTGAAGTGCAAAACCTAGAATCCATGTCACTGCCGATCGCCAGATATTATGTGAAAACCCAGAGAGCGGCGGGACTGATGCACATCCGCGTTTCGCAGCGCGAACCGGACAAATTATCGATCGAATTTTTCGATAGTGAAGGTATTGCCATTACGAAGGCAATGGAAAGAAAGATCGAAACTACCTTTTTTAAGGAAGATTTCCCTCGCTGTTTGCCTGCGGATGTAGGCAGTATAACCTTTCCCAGCCGTGTTCGGGAATACTATGCCGACGAATTTCTCAAGCACGTGAAAGGGCAAGTTTTCGAAGAAGATAAAGTGCCATTCTGCATTGTACCGGGAAGTAATTACACAAGAAAAACCAAATCCGGTGCCATCGCCACACAAGCGCCGAAGGTGGTAATCGATTATGCGATGGCTGAGACCGGGGTCTTGCTGCCTGATTTGCTTGGACAGATCGGTATTGAAACGGTCGTTCTCAATTCATCAATCCGCAACATGCCACCACGGCCGGAAGAAAGAATCGGCATGCGAAAACAGCTGGCCGACGTCGTCCGCGCTCTCAACGCCGAGCTTGGAGTGCAAATAGGTCGCAACGGAGAGCAAATGACCCTGGTCGACGAGACCGGACAGATAATTAGAGGCGAACTTTTGCTGGCTGTCGTTGCCGATATTATCTTAAGAGACAAATCAGGACGTTCTATTGTCGTACCTGTAAACAGCAGCTCCACCATCGAGCGCATAGCTTCTCGCTACAATTGCCGCGTTGTCCGTTGCAAGGCCTCTGAAACCGAAATCGGCAGCACAACGGCGAAATTGGAAGGTGCGGTTCTGGGCGGCAGCGCCAACGGCTGCTTCATTTTCCCGGAATTCCAGAACGGCTATGACGCCATGTTCACGGTTGGACAAGTCTTAGAACATTTGACCTTTCAGGGCCGCACTCTCAGCGAAGCGGTCAACGATCTGCCGCCCCTCATCTACCAGGTCGATTCCGTCCACTGCCCGTGGGAGCGTAAGGGCCGCGTAATGCGCTTGCTTGTGGAGAAACATCAGGACAGACCGATGGAATTGCTCGATGGAGTGAAAATTCAGACCAGGCCGGAGCACTGGATTCTGGTACTGCCCGATGCGGTGGAGCCTCTGGTGCATGTTTACGCCGATGGGCTGGATTTGCAGCAAACTTCCTCTGATCTCAATGAGTACACTCAGTTGGTCCGGTACCTGCAGAACGCTTGATCGGGGCTGGAGGGTAAATTGAGTTATGCTGGTGTGTATGGTCCGGCCATTGATACCGTATGTGGTGTCAAGACGGAAGAAGACAAAGGGTTCGCTCAGGCTTCAATTTGATACCACCGAGTACGCTTGCTCATGACCTCTCAAGATGACTTGAAACCTTCTGAGATAGAAACACCGCCCGAGCTGACGGTTTCACAAACCCTGTCCGACGCCTTGACTCAACAAATCGGATCGGCGCCCGCTCAGGAACACAAGTTGCTTTCCGAGGGTGATTTGATTGCAGGCAAGTACAAAATTCTCGGACACCTGGGAACTGGTGGCATGAGCGTTGTGTACAAGGCTCGGGATCAGGTGATTGGCCGAGATGTGGCACTAAAGATGCTTTCGGCTGCGCGCATGGCGGATGAAAAAAGCATACGCCGATTTCAGCAAGAAGCTACCGCGGTAGGGCGTCTTAATCATCCGAATATCGTCAGTGTTCATGATGTGGGTGTTACGGAAGGCGGCGAGCCTTTCTTGATCATGGATTTTGCAGAAGGAAAGACGCTTGCCGATGTTGTTGGTTTTTTTGGCAGATGCTCACCTTTGCGTGCACTGAGATTGATTGAAAGTGTTCTCGACGCTCTCATGCACGCGCATGAAAAGGGTGTAGTGCACCGGGATCTCAAACCAGGAAACATCATTGTTTCCAGCCCGGGAGGAGAAACTGAACGGGCAAGAGTCTTCGACTTCGGAATTGCCAAGTTAATGCCGGAAGCTGAATCATCGGGTCAGGACCTCACCCAAACGGGGGAGGTGTTCGGCAGCCCGCTCTACATGAGTCCGGAGCAGTGTCTGGGCAAGCCGCTTGACGGAAGGTCCGATATTTATTCTGTCGGGTGCATACTTTACGAACTCATCTGCGGGCAGCCTCCTCACCGTGCTGAGACAACTGTGGAAACGATAATCAAACATCTGCAGGATGAGGTGCAGCCGCTCAAGCAGATATGTTCCGGTGTGGATTTGCCGGACGGGGTAGATGCACTGGTGCTGAAAGCACTGGCGAAAAGTCCTGATTCACGGTTTCAGAACGTCAAAGAGATGCGCCAGGCGGTTTCTGCCGTTCTTGAAAACTGCCAAACCCCAATCGGCAAGGACGAATCCAAGGCGAAGTTTTACGGAATCGTCGACAGAGATCCGGCCAGCTTGATTCTTGCTTCTTCGATTGCTATCACATTTATTCTATTGATCGGCTTCTTGCTCTGGTCGATTGCCGGCTTTTCCGGCGATAAGAAAGCGCGCCCGATTCGAGCCGATTACTCATCCGGCACCCTCAGGCACATGGTCGACGAGGCGCAAATTCGCACAGAAGCTGAAAACGGTGTGCTTACAAAGGAAATAGGAGGATATGTCTTCCCAGATGGAGTCGGTAGCTTCAGCTATGACACTGTAGACAAAACGGTCGTTGGCCGCCTGACCCATACGGACAATCTTCAAGAACTGGTTTTTACAGCTGCGACTGTAAACCTTCCGAAAGTATACCTTCCATACTTTTCTGCGCTGAAAGTTGAGAAAATGGTTCTATCCGAAGCTAAATTCGACGACAATTTTTTGGAGGCTGTTTCTCGCATCAAGACTCTCAGACATCTTGAACTGGATAAGGTTTCACTTACAGAAGGCAAGATGGAGGTTCTATGCCAATGTGCCGGTCTCAGAGACTTGTCGCTCGTCGATTCCATACATTCCGACAAAGCGCTCAAACCCCTGTACCGACTGTCCGAACTGCACAGGATTGATCTTTCAGAATGCGATATCTCTGACAGCGCTATGGATTCGGTTTCTCAATGCAAGGCGTTGAACGAAATACGATTGGTCAATGTCCCCATCGGGACAAAAGGGCTGAGACAACTGGCTTCAATCGGTCAACTGGATCGGCTGAACCTTTCGGGCAGCAAAGTCACCGACAGCGACATCGAAATTCTTGCGCAAATCCCCAGACTTACTTTCCTGAGCCTCAACGGCACCAATATCAGTAATGCCGCGCTGCCGAAGTTGGAGCGCTTTACAAATCTCAAGAACCTTGAGTTAGGTGGCTGTTTGCGACTTTCAGCCAAGGCAATTGCGCACTTGAAAGCAAAGTTGCCGTCATGCGCGGTCAAATCGTAAAACCGCCACCAGGTGTACTTTATCTTCAACAGTAAGCTGTCCCCGCGTGCATACACTAGTTTTGACCTTTAACTGTAGGGGTAAAGGATCTGTTGAGGCCGGTTGCAAAAGTACGGGCTTGCAGCTGGAAAGGAGGCCGTCTGATGTGGCAGAAAAAAGAGGACCCTGGCAAAAAGGGATCTCGTAAGGATGGCGATAAGCGGAAGTTTCTAGACGCCCATCCTGCAAAGCAGCCAGGAAGGCCTGGTCAAATTGGTAATGCCACACCGGACAGCGTTCAGTTTCACGCCATGCAGCAGTCCGACCAGTTGAGCAATGTCGCTCAGCAGGTCCTCGTTTATCATGAATCCGAAAGTGGCTCCAGCAGTGGATCCGACTGGATGAGCCGCCTCAAAGAAGAATCCATGAACTTTCTTGCCGAGCAAAGAGGGGTACAGCTCCAACAACTCTACAGAGAAGCGGCTTATAAAAAAGGCGTGGAAGTTCTGGTCGACAAGATCTATGGACTTCTGCAGCGCTATGCCTTTGAATTCAACCAGATAGCCGGGGGCACCGATCTTCACGTTTCCGGCACCATATCCGGTGACGTGACCGAGGCGACTAAAGTGAACAGGATGAGAGAAATTGAAGAGACGGAAACCTTCTTCAGAGCTCGTTTTTCAACCAAGCTGTTCAGCCTGATTGTGAGAGGCAAGGACGATCACATCGACTTCTATTTAATACCGACCACACGCATGTTGGCGGCCAGTTTAGTTGAAAGCGAATATAAACCCGTGTCGACCCTGCAAGTCAGGATCACGGAACAAGGCATGATGTGGCGTATGGCAGACGCGATTCCTCCTGTGGATTCTCTCGATAAGCTTTGTATGTGGCTTTTCACCACTCTTATTGAAGAGACCAAGGAAGCAACGAAAGACGAAGAAGATGAACAGAATAAGGTCTGAAGCTGGAGTATTTGTCCGTTTGGTGGTAATAATTTCTTAGGGACCGCAGGGGTCTATTTTTCTTGTCCGGACTTTTTGGAGTCGCGATAAATTATGTCCATCAACCCCGAAATGCTGAAGCAGCTTCTTGAAGAGTTCAACGAGAAGGAAGCGCTCAATGCTGCCGAAATAGGCGTTGTCGAGCAGCAAATTTTGGAAATGGAACAGCGAATCATTGATGTCAAAGCCAAACTCCTGGTAGTTGCGGCCGATAAAGATAAAGTCACCCAGATGATTTCTCGTCACACACAAGGAGGTGATTGGACACTGCCTGGAGACGGTACCACTCTTCAAACCCCTTCTGCGACCCCTGCTTTTGCTCAGACTCCGCCTGCAAAGTCTCCAAGCTCCACTTCTCAAGCGCTCCAGGCATTGACCAAACCTAATCCATCTCCAGCTGCGGCGGTCCCGGCGGCCGCTCCTGCTCCGGCCCCAGCCGCGATCCAGGCTCCGGC
>JADZFV010000192.1 GCA_020854255.1 Candidatus Melainabacteria bacterium
ATCGCCGCTTTGCGCATCCATTGAGCTGCTTGCTTTTGGTCGTAGCCGCAGCACCGTTGATGGTGCCTCGCAGCCGGCGCGGAAATAATCTCGCTTATTGCTACGGCGGAGTGACGATTGTATCCTTTTTCCTTTTGCAGCAAATCTGCCTATCATTGTCCGTAAATCAGCGGATTGATCCTCTGATCGGAGCGTGGTTTCCGTGCATTTTGCTTGCAAGTATCGGATTGGCTTTGCTCCTTTTCAGGCGCAAATTTACTTAGTTGTGCGCAATTGGCGACAAACTACAAAGACTTAACCCACCGCAGTACCTAGTCTTACGAATCAGGCGATTGTCAATATGTCATCATGTCGTTGAATTTAAATGCCGTTGCGCGAGTTCCGCATTCCTGATGATAAACCATAGGCGCTTGATATCTAAGTACACTCTTCCTGCAATTGCTCTTTCTGCAACTGTACTTATAGCCCTTGCCATTTCGGCAACCGGCGTATGGGCGAGTAAAGGCAGTACCGCACAAAGCGAACAAGAGCTGCGAGAGCAGAATGCTGCCGCAATGGCGCGGAATGCTCAGAATCCACCGCCGCCTCCACCACCGCCGCCGCCACCACCGCCACCACCACCGCCGCCGCCAGCGGCTCCGGCCGAAGTTGAGGTCGGTCCACCGCCTTAATTGGACCTCACTGTTTCTGTCATAAAAATTAGTGTTTAGGCTAACCTGCCGACTAGAAATTCGCGTGTTTCGTCTTGCGGATTCAAGTGGCTCAGTTTAATTTGCGAGTCTGCAATGCCTTTTGCTACGAGGTTTTGCCTTAGCATTTCATAGCTGCCTGGCTTTAGTATCCGCACGCTGGCAGCTTCCAGCCGCATTGATCTGCGTTTGTCTGCATACTCGGTGTTTGCCATCGCCAACTGTCTGTCAAAGGAGCGGGCCAGTTTGTTTTGCAATGCAGCATCCAGAGTTCGTTCCGCCGCTCCCGGTTCCAGCCAGAGACTGTAATGCGGCATCGGGCGAAACTCGGGAATGACTGTGAAAAACCGGGCCTGAAACGATTGTTCTTCTAATGCGAGTTTCATTGATTCGGTAACTTGAAGTTCGGTGATTTTTTCACCCGTAAAGGAGAACGTGGCGCCTCCTTTGTATTGGAACTCCAGCAGCGGAGCGAGGTTGTGAAACCCTGTGACCTTAACTACATCATTGATGTTGTAGCGATACAATCCGCCCGATGTCGTGAAAAGTATGTAGTAAGTTTCTCCTTCAATCAGCTCGTCGGCCAATAGCACGGGCGGCTCCGGCGAATGGATTTCAGCTTCTGGTATGAATTCGAAAAAGTGTGAACGAATCGCGAGAACCTGTTGGTTTTGTGAAAGAAAGACTGTGCCGCGGCCCTCACTGGCACCATATGTGACATCGCATATGGGAACAGACCCAAATAGATCATTGAAATCGTTTAGATAGAAACTGGCTGCTGCTTTGGTCCAGCACGATACATTCTGGAGATTCGGCCAGACTCTTTGCGGTACGCAGGAATCAGCTTCAACCAGTTTTTCCAGTATTCTTGCACCTTGTCTGTCGATTCGAATCAAATGGGACATTTTATCGACAATTGATTTTGGTACCGTACCTGGTGCAGTCAATGTTCCATCGAACAAATCTCTGGCTAAAGTTTCCCCGTGTTTTTGAAGTCGGCGCGCCATTACCGCGATCGTGCTTGGGTTAACCGTGTATATCGAAGTGACGGGATTGGCGAGTGCTGCGCGCAAAATACAGTAGTAGCGAGTTTCATAATCAGGAATGGTGAGAACTTCATACGGAACCGATACCAGCACGTCTCTTATCGCCTCCGGCTCTGTCTGATAGAGAGCGCCCGAAATCGCACCAAACGGTATGCCTGCCGGAGTCCTTCCCTGTACCGAAGGTGAAGCGATCGCCAGCGAGCATCCTTCCGCCATTTTTGGAAAGCAGCGATATAGATGAAAGCAAGAGACTCGAGAGGCTCTTCGATATTCGACGACATATTCCTGAGTTACCGGTATGAATTTTTGCGACCCGGTGGTGCCGCTGGTAGTGGCGAACATAAAAGGGTCCTGCCTGGTAAGAATGCCTTTTTCTCCTGCAGTCATTCGGTCGACATAAGGGCGAAAAGTCTCGTAGTCGGCAATCGGCATGGCAGCCTGAAAGTCTTTGTAAGTCTTTATTGCAGCAAAACCGTGTTCTCTGCCGAATTTCGTGTCCTTCGCTGCGGCAAGAATGCTGTTCAACCTTTTGAGTTGTGCCTCTCTAGGAGCGCGACAGGCACGCTCGAGACTTTCGGCCTCCTCAGCCGCCAGGCGCGAGAACAACTTGTAGACAGCTTTGCGAAGCATCAGAGCGAAGCGGAGACAGCGAAAAGCAAGGTAAACCGGTGCTAATCCGGATCTTGGCAATATGCGGCATTATACTCCTGCGCCGGTTCACCATCTAACAATTGCAACCGCAAATGATGTCAAGCTCAGCGATAATTCTCGACCCACCTAATTTGCGTGCCCAGCCGGGACGGCGCCTGGTCGCCGCGTGGGTGTATGACTTTCTACCTTACTACTGGATAGCGGTCGTCTCGATGCAGGCTCTCAGCTACATCTTTGGAGCAGCCATAATTGAGAAAGTGCCATTGATGGTGCCGGCGTTATTGCTGTTTTTGACGAGAGACTACTATTTCGAGGGGCGAGGCATCGGCAAAAACTTTCTCGGATTGCAGGTGATCGATACAAAAACCGGCGGAAGTCCGACCATGTTGCAGTCAGTCATAAGAAACTTTCCATTCGTCGGGCCATATTTGATCTACCAACTGGCTGTTTTGATTTTTTTCCTCGTGCCGATGCCGCATAGCGAACCAGTTCTTCTGATTGTCAAATACATCGCGCAAGCCTGGGCAATTCTTCTCTTGCCGATTGAAGGCTATCTCATGCACAGGGGCAACGGGCGCAGGCTTGCCGACAGACTTTCAGGCACCACGGTCATCTTCCAAAATCGTGATTTCTCGAATCTTCAGTCTATCGTCTCGCGCGAAATAACCAGAGTCTAAAAAGACAAGTAACCGGTCTTAGCGTTTGGCGCTGAAACCGGTCACTTGCTTGGCTGTTTAACTTAACTTGTCAGACACCAGTCTTGAAGATGCGCAACATTTGCGTGGCGCCTTTGATGTCCTTCATCTGC
>JADZFV010000193.1 GCA_020854255.1 Candidatus Melainabacteria bacterium
CGGCTCATCGGCAGAACTGTCGCAGGGAGCGCTTTTGGTCGATCCAGAAAGCCCCGATTCGATTGCCCAGGCAATCGCTCAGGCGCTCTCCATGGAAGCGGAAGAAAAGCGCCGGCGCATGAATTCAATGCGCAGAGTGGTAGGTTGGAATCAGTTGCACGATTGGGCTCTGGGCTTCCTGCGCCAGTCCATTCAAGGACGCCACAGTGAACATTCGGCCATTGCCCCGGATTATACAGGCTCTATTAAGTGAACTCGATTTGCCTTTGCCGCCGGAAGTAGAACTGAAACAGACCCTGAAGCCAAATTCCAGTGGATTTATAGGCAAAGCTTGCGCTGCTGTTGCTTGCCTTACTGCAAATTGCCTTACTGCAAATTGTGTTATCCCAAGTTACCTTAGCGCAGGTTGCCTTGCTCTCGTATCTGTTTGTCCCGATGCATTTGCAAAGTCTTCCGGTAAAGGGGGCGATTCGAAAGAAAGCCAAACGATGGCATCACCCCGTGGTAAAAGCGCTTCTCACACTCTCAAAATGGCTAAGATTCACACTGACAGGCGCGAATTCAAAGAAGCAATAGTGCTGTGGACCAAGCTGGCTGAGTCAAAACCGGACGCCTTTGCAGAGGCAAAACTCGGCTGGTCGTATCTGCAACTGGGAGAAAAGCAAAAAGCGCAAGAACATATCAACAGGTCAATTCAACTGAATCCGCGCACCATTGAAGGTTACCGATACCTTGGCTACTTTCTCATGGGAGAAGGTAAAGTGCCTGAGGCCGTCCAAGCATTTCACACATCAATGAGTTTCGACCCCCACCACAAATGCAATTGCGGCGATCTGGAAAAATTGGTCCTTTCAAAGAGCAAGCATCGAAAGCCGTAGACGTTCGAAAATGTGCTAGAAATAAACACTTTGTATATGTCTTTCGTGTTCCAGAGCAAGTAAGGGCAGGGTAGTGGATTTTGCTGGCAAGACAGTCGCCGCATTGGCAGTGAGCATTTTTTGGTCGCTCACCTTCTTTGCTCCCTTTGCTCAGGCATCTTTGGACATCGATGTGGAATCGAGCCTGCCCGATGCCGACGCGTTGCGGGGCATGGCCAAGACTAGCCTGCCTGCGACTTACGTCAATTCGCTTAAAGAGAAGGCCCTGAAGCTTCGCGATTACCAATGCTATTGCCGGCTTTATACGCGCAAAGGAAATGCCTGGAAGGATTATGGTGGAGCGGATTATCTGTATAAATATCGAGGATTGTTCAAAGCCACTATCAGGACAAAGGATTATCGCAATGGTTCAGTTGTGGTCAGAGATTCCGCGGGCATAATAAAAGGCTGCGGTGGCGGCACACTCAGCTTCATGAAAATAACGCTCAAGGAAGATTCCCGCACATTGCAATTGCCGACCGGATACAGTCTAGCCCGGAGCGATTTCGGCTCTCTTTACGAAGTGCTCTTACAAAGCGTCAAAAACGGCGCCTCGGCAACAATGACAGCATCTGCCAGTGTGAAAGCATTTCCGGGAGAGGTCAGCATAATAGTCCTCAAATCGGGACCGGCAGCAGACAGTCCGATTCTGGAGGTTTTGTACATTAGCAACGACACCAAAACGCCGGTTGGTTGGCACACCTTTCAAAACGGTGTGCCGCATGCCCTAGTGCTCTTTCAAAATTTGGAAACCAATAAAGGATTATCTGAGGACTTGTTCGCCTTTTAACCGTGTTTGAGTCAAACAATTTGAGGAATTTCTATTTCATGAAGACAAGCCAGGTGATGACATTACTCTTAGCCGAAGCGCTTCTTTACACAGGGCAGAATGTTGCAATCGCGGCAGGCGATGCGGCGGCGCAATTAAAACAGACAAATCGTGCAACGGAGCACCAGATGATTCTCCGGCGCAGAACCAGCGACGATAAACAGCAATTGCTGCCTGATGAGATGCTGTCGGATCTCAGAGACACTCGCCTGAGCATAGGTCAAGTAAAACAACAGGCCGTGAATCTTTTCCTGGAGGCAACAAGGGCGGTTGTAAGACCTGGCGAGTCTGCTCTGCACTTCTCACCGACAAGCATAAGTCAAGAAATGTTGAACGAGAAGAAAACATACCTGGCGCCCAGAAAGGACTGGCTCATCTTTTACATAAACACTCTGGAGCCTATCATTCAGCTTTTGACAGACGACATCAATGATGTCGACACTAATGGCCGTTCAGTGCCACCAAATATAGAGGCGAAGATCAATCCGCTCTGGAAGACCTGGCAAGCGGATGTACGAGCGATCAACAAATCACTCGATCAACTGCAGGAGTTGATAGGCCCGGACTCAGGCACCAACATTCCTCTGGCAAAAACTGCGCTGGCAATATACAACAAAGCCGTCGAACTGGAAAAAGTCCGCTACAACGCTTACGAATTAATGAGCAAAGAATACGTTAGTATGGAACAACACAAAGCAAGCGGCAATTAACAAGCGAGATATCGAAAATCCATGGTCGAAAACATTGCAGCGGATCTTGGCTATTTGAGAGGGCAAGAGCTCTTTCAAATCGCCTTCGGTCGAGACGAACTCGTTTTCACTCTCAATCAGGACTTCATTTCCGTTCATTGTCCGGTCGAGTATGCCTCGGGAAGCGCTCAACCGTTTGAGATCTGGAGTCCCGGTCATGTTTTGCAAGATCCGGCAATTTTCAGGCTTCTTCATACGCAGATCATGTCTTTTCAAATGAATCAGAACGAAGATCTGAAATTAGATTTCACCAACGGTGATTTTCTGGTCTTGCGCAAGAAATCTGATGAGCATGGCTCATATCAAATTAGTTGCGGCAACGAAGTGATTATTGTTTGAGATGAGCCCGTGAAAGAAACTCTCTCTGCCATAGCAATTGTGTTCTTGATACTGGCTGTCCAGCAAGGTTTTGCAGCTGCGCCGGTCAAAAAGAACGCGCCTGCCAAGAAAGCCGCTCAGACACAGGCAACGGCAGACCCTGTTGATGCTTACATCAAACAAGTCAGTCCCAAAATTCAACAAGCCTGGAAGACGCCCGATAAAACAACTGCCGAAAAAGTTGTTGTATCGCTCCTATTTCCGCCGACGGAAAGATCGCCAATGTGAACATAAAGGAGCCGTCGGGCGATCAATTTTTTGATGATGCCACTCTGGAATCGATGCGGGCGATAGGAAATCTGCCGCCCATGCCAAAAGCTGCAATAAACGGAATGACTCTCGATTATACGTTCCATGCCGGCAACCGAAATCAGTCAAAAAAGGCCGATAATGAGGCGTACATAAATGCATTCAGCCGCAAGGTCAATAGTTGCTGGCGCAACCCCAAAGTCGATAGGGATTACCAGGTCACAGTGGCAATCACGGTCGTTAAAACGGGCAAGCTGGTAAAGGCGGAGATTACAAAATCATCGGGCAACAGACTTGTCGATGAAGCTGGAGTGAAGGCGGCAAAGCGGGCAGAGCCGTATCCGCCCATGCCTGCAACACTGAGCGACAAAATGACTGTCAACTATACGTTTCAAGCCGGTCCTGGAAAAGACGTTGTCAACAAAATGCAATTCAACGGCGTCCCTTTGCCTCAAGGCGACTATCAGATTTCATCAAGCGGTGCACAACTCAAACCGCTGGACGTCGATACTGCCATCAATCGTAAATTGCAAGAACGCGAAGCACAGGCACAAGATCGTATGTTGGTTTTGAAAAGCAGGCTAGCGCAAGAAGAAAGCAAGTATGGTGCTCAAAGTCTGCAAGCGGCAAAAGCTCAACATGCGGTGGCTAATTGCGCCGTTGAATTACATGATTACAAAGAAGCCGAAGCGGCATTCAAAGCTGCTTTGCCCGCTGTTGAAGCCGATCCTGCTCAGGGAGCTGAATTGCATTTGTTGCTTGCCGATTTTGCTCAAATGTATGCAATTACGGCGCGGCTGAGAGCAGCAGCTCCGCTTTTGAGCAGAGCCTGCGAACTCGGAAAAGCCACAACTGGAATCGATCCGGCCAGGCACCACAAAGTAATGCAAGACTACGCCCGCCTTCTCTACAAAATGGGGAGGACGACAGAAGGCGATGGTTTGTACAAAGAATTGAGAGCCAAGCCTTAAATCAGCAGGCTTCTGAAAACATCACCTTCACAGATAACGGCGTTACGTAACTTGTAAGTTGCGCGTAGCTTTTCTTTGCAGCTGTCGCACAGGCTTCAAGTAGCGTCGCAAAATTCCATCTCTCTCGATCAACAAAGCACCAGTATCTAGCCAGATATCGCTGCAAATATTTTCTGCTTATCGCGTGGAATGTCTTGCTAATGAAAAGAAAAAAATGCTTTGCTTTTCGTGCTTCAACCGGCGTTCTTGGTTGTTGAAATGAAAGCGGCATGTCATTTTCAATTGCCGCAAAACAATTGCCTGGCAGTTGTTTTACAAATCCACCCAGTTCAAGCATCGTCAGTGTGCACAGCAGTTCAGTTTGTGGAAGACTTGCTTGCTTAGCTAAATCTTCGAACTGAAGAGGCTGTAAGGATAGAAAATCAAGGATTCTCCTCTCCAAATCACTCTCCGGAACTTTTTTTGCAGGTCGAGTGGCTTCTGACATTGCACGCGGATTGTCTCCTGATGATCGCTTAAGGCCGACACTCGTGGAGGCGCGCTTTTCTGCTTCGATTTGCTCTGCTTTTGGATGCTCTCGGGCGGGTGTCTCCTTGCTGCGCTTCGCGACCGGTTTGCAGAGAATTGCAGAGATCATTTCTGCCGCATCACCAAATTGATCGACAACCACAGCGGAGACCTCATGAAGAATGATGTTTCCGCTGGAGGTAGCGATTCCATTTCTCATTGAAAAATCATTTGCGCTGATTGCCAGTCCTTCTCCAGTTACAAAAATTGCACAACAGTATGCACTCAGTCGCTTGGCGCCGTGAAACAAGGTGTTGGCAGTAGCGGAGGCTTTCTTTTTGCAACGGGGGCAGATGGCAGTGCGCTCACCATACTTTCTGTTAGCTACCAGATTTCCGCACTCGCATTTAATACCATAAGGAGACGCTGCTCGAAAAATCACTTCCTCACGTTCGGACTTTGTCGGGAAACGCTCATAAAAGCGTGCAAAGCAGAGATCTCTTTCCTCCTTTGTGGAGGTTGCTTTCAATTTTGCTGATTCTCGATCATCAAACATATTGAATTCCTCAACTTGTGCCCATACATACAAGTGAGTACGCAAAGTAGAAGGAAAAAGTTCAAAAAAAGGTGTTAAAAGATTTTTGTGGCGCCTGACATCCAGCTCTAGCCCAACTTGTTAAAAAAAAAACGAACCGATAACGGTTCGTTTGGAGAAGCCTAATGGGTAGGTTTAATTTTTCGCGGTGGGAGAAATTACCACTTCAGCAGATTGAATCTTTCCATATCGACCGTAGAAGTGTTGCGATAGATAGAAAGGACAATCGCCAGGCCGACTGCGGCCTCAGCGGCAGCGACAGTAATAACGAAGATGGCAAAAAGCTGGCCTTTTACTTGACTAGGATCTACATAGCGCGAAAAGGCAACAAGATTGATATTAACTGCATTGAGCATCAATTCAATCGACATCAGCACCCTGACTGCGTTACGCGATACGACCATGCCATACAGTCCGATTGAAAATAAGATTGCTGCAAGAGTCAAATACTGAATCAACGGATGCTGATTTAGTGTCAGAGCAAAGAAACTGCCAACAGTTCCCACAGCCATAATGATTGATGTCTGTCCGCCTAGAAGTGCGACAGCGGAGCCCAGAAAAACTATCAAAATGAAAGCAAGGAGTTCTGTATAGTCTTTCAGCGCCCATGACTCAAGCACAGGTGCAAGGCCGACCATTTGCACGAAATCGCCGAGACTGCCGGCGGCGTATGCGCTTACTACAAAGAACACGGCGATTGCATAAGCCAATGCGTAAGACATTGCTTGCATCGGTGACTGAGTGCTTGAAGCTGTGGGGCTAGTCATCTGATTACCTCTTAGAAACGGCAGGCTCTCGGTCTTGCCTTGGGTCGCCGGCGATCGGTCCGTCTTCGACCACTGTGTACTCATAATCGTCTTCGCCGGGTTTCGACGGTTTTTCCGCTTTTGCAAGCATCACTGAGCCAATCAAGGCAGCAAGAAGCAATACGGATGCAAATTCAAAAGGTAGTGAATAATCTGTTGTCAGCGCGCGTCCGAGAACTTCGACATTATTGGTATCGAGCGGTTCGCTGCTCAGTGTCCAATTTTCCGGTCTGACTGACAGATAGATGGTCATGAAAAGTCCCACGGCAACCATGAACGCGCCCAGCTGATTGGCGGGAGTGGCATTGCTGAGTTGGCTTTTTTCCATGCGGGGATTGGTCAACATCAGAGCAATAACAATAACGAGCGTGATGCCAACGGCGTAAATCATCAACTGCGCAAGGGCAAGAAATTGCGCTTGCAATAGAAGAAAGAAACCACAAATTGAGCCGAATACACCGATCAGGATAAAACCGCTTCTGATGATAGTTTTGTCGAGAATCACACCGTAGGCTAGAGGAATGGCCACGGTGGCGAGAAAGTAGAACATAGTGGTCTCGACATTGGTTTCAGCCCACGCTTTGAGCATTTCAAACTGATCCATATTTTCTTTGTCCTCTCTCCTCTACACCAAAATGCAGTTTGTTGAAGCATCGCATCACTAGTCTTTTGACTTGTCTGAGCCTTCTTTGTTCTCTGTTTCTTCCTTTTCTTCCGGAGCTGCGGTTTGCTTTTCAGGTTCGTCAGCCTGCTTCACTTCTTTGGCGTCCTTCGCATCTGCGGCTTTTGCATCTGCAACTTTTGCTTCGCTTTCAGACTTCGCCTCTTCAGGCTTGCCTGCAGCAGCGGGTTTCGCAGCGCCAGCAGCGGCGGGCGCTGCTTTGGCTGGTTTTGGTTTAGGCAGCGGAATTTCTTTGCGATCGAAGTAATATCTGGATTCTTCTTGGCTCAAGGTGAGCTTCCGTAAGTCATAAACGAGCGCCTCACGGCTGTACTCGGACATTTCGAAATCGTTAGTATTGATGATGCAGCTGGTCGGGCAGACTTCTGCGCACAGTCCACAAAACATGCAGAGACCATGATCGATCTTGAATTCGATCAATTCAAGTTTGTTGGTTTCCGGACTTTTGTGCGCTGTGATTTCAATGCACTTGTCAGGGCAAACGCGCTCGCACTGACGGCAAGAGATGCAGAGGTGCTCACTGGTTTCCGGATTTACCGCAAGTGCCAGCCTTCCCCTTATATTCGTATCCGGCATTTTGTCCGGATAGACTTGTGTGATAGGCTCGCGAAACGTATGCATAGCAACTGTTTTCAAACCGCGGCAGATTTGATAGAGGCTGTCTTTGGCTCGTGTAACTAAACTAAGTGCCAACATGAACGTTTACGAACTCCCTTGCATAGACAACCAATACAAAAACAATAAGAGACAGAGGAATCAAGCGTTTCCAGCCAAAATCCATGAGCTGGTCGATACGAAAACGCGGCAAGGTTCCTCGGATCAATACTGCAAAAAATACAATCGAATAGACTTTCAAAATCACCCAGATAGTAGCAAAAAGTGTGGGCGGATCGACTAGTTTTATCTCAATAAGGGGTGTAAGAGCCTGATTGATTACACTGGCGATTTGCGGACCACCCAAAGCTGTTCCCAGCCAGGCAGGAACAGGGCAATCACCACCGCCAAAAAACATTACGGCGGCAATTGAAGCAACAATAAATAGATTCGTGAATTCAGCAAGGAAGAAGATGGCAAATTTAATGCCGCTGTATTCGGTGTTGTAGCCACTTACCAGTTCGCTCTCCGCTTCCGGCAGGTCGAAAGGAATGCGGTTGATTTCTGCACAGGCGCCAGTCATATAGAGACCGTAGGCTATCCAAATGGAACCGATCAGAAGTACAACTGCGAAGGCTGCGATAATGCCAGCCAGACCTTCTTGTCCGGCGCCCAGACCGAGAGCCTGAGCAGTCGGCTCCAGATATACGCTTTTCAGAACTTGCTCAAAGGAAGATTTGGATAGCTCTTGCAGTGCCGGTGCGGAGCTTGAAAACTTGAGGCTGATTGCCTGATCCAAACCACGCAATGCGCCGCCGCCAAAAATATTCCAATTGAGGATGCCGCCCGATTGTTGTTTGGCAATCTGAACCACATCAAGCGTGCCCGCCATCAGGCAGACAGTGACAAGCGAAAGCACCAGGGGGATTTCATAGCTGATAGCTTGCGCAGCAGAACGCAGGCCGCCGACTAGTGAGTACTTGTTGTTGCTTGCCCAGCCACCCATAACGATTCCGACTACCGGAACCGATGATGCAGCCAGGATGAAGAAAATCCCGGTCGGCAGATTGGCGATTTGGAAAAGTTCGTGATAGTTGGTCACTGCCGCTAGAAGAGGCATGGCGCCGAAGATCGATGGTGCGAAAAATACGATCGGAGCCAAGGTGAACATGAAAGCATCAGCTCCGCGCGGAGTGATGTCTTCTTTAAAAAGCAGCTTCACTGCATCGGCTGCTGTTTGCAAATAGCCGTCGGGGCCGACGCGATTGGGCCCGAGACGAACGGTGAAGATGGCCAGCCCGCGACGTTCGAAGAGCACCATGAACATCGCGTTTATTGGAATAAAGACTAAAACTGAAAGAATTGGTGTAAGGGCTCGGCATGTTTCGGCAGTCATGCGCGCAGCATCGCTTTCATATGATGTAAGCGCCATCGGAATCAAAATGCCGACTATATAGCAAGCTGCCCATACCGCACCGAATATGATGCACCACCAAACCAAGGTGAGTGTTCCCAGTTTCAATATTTCGGCGCCGTTTCTCATGATTCTAAAAGCTGTCCTTGTTCTAAGGAGATGGGTTGGGTAACTATCGGTCTGTATTTATCTGTCTACGTCGGGCAGGATTACGTCGATAGAACCAAATATTGCCATTACGTCGGCAATCGGATGGTTCTTCAAAAGCTCCGGCAGAATAGAAAGATTGCAAAATGAAGGATTGCGCCATTTGATTCTGTAAGCTCGATCAGAGCCGTTTGAAATTATGTAGCATCCAAGGGTCCCACGCGGTGACTCAACTGCAGCAAATCCTTCACCCGCTTTAACGCGCAATCCGGCGATTTGTTTCTTACCGGAAATTTCGCCCTGGGGCAGCATGTCAAGACATTGCTTGATGATTTCGTTAGACTCGCGCATTTCGCGAATACGAAAAATGTAGCGATCGAAAGTATCGCCGTCGCGATCGTTTAAAGGAACATCGAATTTCAACTTCGGATAAACAGAATAGGGTTTGGTGCGGCGCAGGTCGAGATTCACGCCGGAGGCCCTGATTGATGGACCGGTAATTCCGTAGTCCATGCCCAATTCCTTTCTGAGAATGCCAACACCCTTGGTGCGCTTTAAGAAAATGGGATTTTGCGTAACAATGGCTTCGTATTCATCGACGCGATCCGGAAACTCTTCAGTAAATCTCTTCAGTTTGGAAAGCCATGCGTCTTTAGGATTACGCATGACACCACCGATTCTGATGTAGTTAAACATCATGCGCTGGCCGGCAATTTCTTCAAACAGCTCGAGCAGTTTTTCTCTTTCGCGAAATGGATAAAACGGAAATCCGAACATCGCGCCCAGATCGATCAGGTATGTGCCCAGCCAGAGCAAGTGCGAGGTGATGCGATTCATCTCGGAGACCATGACGCGTAAATATTCGGCGCGTTCCGGCACTTCGCAACCATCCACTACTTCGGCAGCTCTAGCCATTGCCCAGGATGTGAACATGCCTGAGAGGTAGTCGACCCTATCAATTAAGGCTTGATACTGAAACCAGGTACGGTTCTGCCCCTGCCATTCCTGCGCTCGATGCAAATGTCCGAGAATCGGCTCGGTATGGCGAACGATTTCTCCGTCCAGGGTCAAAATCAAACGCAGCACACCGTGAGTGGCCGGGTGCTGAGGACCCATGTTGATGAGCATCTCGTCTGTTTTTAACCGTGGTGTCAGATCGACTTCTGTATCCGTTGCCATTTGGTCCTTAGCCTCTGTCCTTTCAAAAAATCTATAAATTGAGTTTGACTCTCAGCGCATGCTGCCCGACGCCTTATCGTTGAGGGCGTCTACCAATTGCTTGTAGTCGCGACGCAAGGGATGACCATCCCAATCCCAAACATTGAGAATCCGCCTTAAATACGGATGACCGTAATAGCGTATGCCGACCAGATCGTAAGTCTCTCGCTCATGCCAATTGGCTGCACTCCAGAAACGAGCCAGAGACGGGACTAAAGGCAATTGCCCTTCCACCACATCGGTCTTTTTCACTCTTACTTTAATGATAAGCTCGTTATTGTTCGTATAAGACCAGAGCTGGTACACCGAATCAAAAGTATCAGCGCTATCTACACCACTTATTGCCACAAGGTAATCAAGCTTGATTTCAGAAGAGCCTCTCAAAAGCTTCATTGCCGCTTCAAGATGAGCACCGTCTATTTCTATTGTCTCTACACCACAAGAATCAGGCAAGCGCGTGGTGGCGATGCCGTGATCCTTCAAAAACTGCCCGCACAACCCCAAGCCTTTCGGCTCCTCGGGTGGTTTTGCTGCTGGTGTCTCTGACATTTCCAGGTCCCTTTTAGGTTCGTGTAGCTTTCCAGACCGGTTTTACGCTTTCTCTTGCAGACCCTTGAGGGGATCAAGCGCTAATGCTGTTTCGTATCTGGCTTCATCAATGAGATCCTCAAGAGGGCGTCCTGTGTCATAGTCCACATAACGCACGGCGTTCTGCCTGTATTTTTTGTTTTTGCGCTCTGCATAAGACTCCGTGCGAATCTTTTGCTGTAGTTTTAGAAGCGCATCAAGAATGCCTTCCGGACGCGGCGGGCAACCGGGCAAGTAGATGTCGACCGGAATGATGCGGTCAACTCCCTGGACGACGGAATAACTGTCATTGAACATCCCACCAGTTACAGTGCAAGCACCCATGGCGATGACGTACTTTGGCTCGGGCATTTGCTCGTAGAGAGTAATTAGTGCCGGCGCCATTTTACGGGTGATTGTGCCGGCCGTGATTATCATGTCGGCCTGTCTGGGAGTGGCTCGAAATACTTCAGATCCGAAACGCGATATATCGAATTTCGACATACCGACCGACATCATCTCGATTGCGCAACAAGAGGTTCCGAAAGTCAAAGGCCAGACTGAATTAGAGCGGGCCGCATTGGCAATCGGGCTGACTATAGGCGACAACAACTCGCCCATAGCTTCAATCATTTTCTCAAGCGAAGTAAGCGTGACTGTATCTTTTAACTCATCAGCCAATTCGTTAACACCCTGAGCGTTACCTTCGATCATCTATCATTACTCCCACTCAAGAGCGCCCTTTTTCCAGGCATAGGCAAGGCCAACCACCAAGATGAATAGAAAAATCGTCATTTCAATCGGTCCGAACATCTTGAAATTGAGCGCTTTGCCGACCTGGTCGGTTGCCAGTGCCCAGGGAATTATGAATACGATTTCGATATCGAAAAGAATAAAGAGAAGAGCATAAAGGTAGTAGCGAATATCAAACTGCACATGGGCTTCCTGCAGCGGCTTCATACCGCATTCATATGGCTGGATTTTGGTTTTGGACGGTCTGTGATAACCGAACATTAGCTGAAAAACCCAGGCAAGCAGGATCATTCCAAGCGCCGGAAGGGCAAAGCCCATCAGAACAAACAAGAAAATCTGCGCCAACTGAAGTTGATACATCGCTATCCCCGATCCCAAAATTCTGGCAATCGGCGGTCACTTTCACCGCCGCGTAAAGCATATCAGGCCTGACTTAACGCCACACAGTAACTAGATTATAGGCAGGTAAGAAGAGAGCTGAAATTAGCTTTCAAATGCAAAGTTTGTGGACGTGCAGCCGGTTTAGGTCTGCTTCTGAAATTTGTTCAATACTTGATTACCAGCGTGCAGACTAAGTCGACGCCAAGCGGAAACAGCATTGGAAAACCGAACCGTTAACGGTTCGGTTTTGAAAACTGAGAGGTAATCGATTCAGTCTTTTTCTAAACTGGCAAAAATTTCAAGAATCTCTAGTTAGCGGTCAGACTGATTCTGGGCGGGTTTCGAGCCACACAATCGCTTGACTATTTTCCTCTTTGCACCCTTACCAACCGTTAAAACCTAGACCCCCTGGGTTTATCAAGGTCGCAAGTGCAACAATGGTTAACAAACATGGCTCTGTTTCTCTCAAGTATTCAAGATAAGGGCCTCAGTAAGCAAAAATAATGGATACTCACGCAGGCAGTCTTTTTGGAATCCCAGAAGAATCATCAATGTCAGAAAACAACGCACTGAATCCCAAACGAATCAAAGAGCTTGAGCAACTCTGCCACAAACTAGGTGTCCTCTTTGGCCGCCTGGCGGTCTTGAATGAAGCGCTCACCCACTCTTCCTTCGCCGCCGAGTCACCAGGTTGCCGCGACTACGAGCGCCTGGAATTTTTCGGCGACTCAGTATTGCGATTTGTGGTTAGCGAATATCTTCTGGAGCGCTTTCCTGACTATGACGAGGGGCAGCTGACGGCGATTCGCTCGGTATTGGTCTCGGACAAAACTCTCGCGGAGATCGCCCAGGACTTCGGGCTTAGTAAGTACATCCTGCTCGGGCGACAGGTTCAGATGCGCCCTTCCATCATGGCGCGTTCAATGGAAGCCATTTTCGGAGCCGTTTACAACGATCTCGGTTTATTTGAAGTGCAAAACCTGGTCTTGCGGCTATTTGGCAGCCGAGCCACAGAGGTGGACAAAGACGAAGCCAAAGATAACCACAAGGCTCAACTTCAGGAATACAGCCAGGGCGGCGGACAGGGTGTGCCAGTTTATACGGTGGACAAGATTGAAGGTCCGCCGCATGAACCGATTTTCTCAGTTTCTGTAGCGCTGGGAGGCAATACGCTGGCAACAGGATGCGGCACCACCAAGAAGGCGGCCGAGCAGATGGCAGCAAAGGCTGCAGTTGAAAAGATCGGAGTTTCAGCCCAAAAGAAAAGCGGCCGACAGGGCGACCGCTGACAGATGCTTTATTAGGTTGGGACGTTGTATCCAGAGACGTAACGCCTCAAGGCCGAGCACCATTGGCTGGCTGCATTCCCGGGGTGGGTGCCGGTTCGGCATTGAAATCAACAGCATTGATTCGCGTGGGAGACAGGTCCAGTGGTTGCGCGGGTTGCCCAGATACGACCTGTTGCCCTGGCTTCACCTGCGTCCCTACACCCGGTGCGGGAAGGCTTTGCAGATCTACCGGAACGACCACAGGCGCGGAGTCTGAAATGTGCGCAGGCAGCCCGGAAAGGTCGGCAAGCTGCTTGGCATGGGTTCTCAGACTCAAAGCAGCCTTACTGGCTACTGCCGCCTTGTACTCAGCTTCAGCAGCCCGAAGAAGTGCTCTGGATGCATCCAGCTGCTTGCGGCACTGCTCGAGTTTTACTTTTGCTTGTTCGACTGCGTGGCTGGAAGCAACCAATTCCGGGGGGTCAGCCGGAATTGCCGCTGTTTGCGCACCAGCGCCGATACCAAGAACTAATGAGAGTGTAAGAACGCTTGTTGCTCCCACGACTGATTTACGATAAAAGCTTGCTGGCTTCATGTGCTTGCCTCGCCTGTCAAAACCTTGATGAACAATAAACCGGCCAAATTATATGTCCTGTTTAACAGCTGCGCGCAACTATGAAAAAGCTCACAAAATCAGGCTATGCGACGGATGGGTGTCGGCTATGCGCCTGCTCGCTTTTAAGCCCAAATACATATAGAACGGTTGGAGAGAAACAAAACCGCAGAAGCCAAGCGCACCTTTTGATGGGAAATACTCGATGAGGAGATGGGGCATTTGAGTAAATATGGAGAAAAGTTTCGGCGCTGGAGGGAAAGTTCTGCCTGCATAAAGGAAAAGTCACGGTGACGTAGAGAAAAGTTACGGCAAATTAGATAAATAGAGGATAAGGCAATTTCTCTAAATTCGCCTCATCTACAACCGGGGCAACGCCAGAAACCAGGCGCTGGAGCGGCAGTTACGAGAAATTCCCCTGAGGCAAACTATAAAGCAAGTCTAAAGGTTGAAATAAACCTCAACAGATAACCTTGAAGTCCCCTCGCAGGTTGTCTTATATTGTACGTTTCCGCCGCGTGGCGGAAAGTTTCGGTCGCATGCCAAGATTAAGATCTTCGGTCTGTGACCTGCCGACATTTCGGCGCGTCGATGCTCCAGCGAGTGCTCGGGCATATCGCGGAAAAACGTGAGCGAGGTTTCGACCGCATCGATGCAACAACTTCTAGAGGTTAAAGGAGTGGCAATTTCAGTGACGGAAAAGCAGTTACAACACGACCAGGACACGCGGTCGGAATTCGAGCGCCTTCTTGATGAAACGATGAATACGCGCCGCTATGAGCAGGGCGACATCGTCAAAGGGCTCGTCGTTCGAGTCGAGCGTGACGGAGTGTTGGTTGATGTGGGCAGCAAGTCAGAGGGCTTCGTGCCTCTCAAGGAGATTTCAAACGTTCCCGTCGACAAGATTTCAGATGTTGTCAAAGACGGCGAAGAGCTGGAATTCTATATCTTGCGTGAGGAAAACGAGAACGGACAGCTGACACTTTCATTGAAAAGAGTTGCTCAGGCCCGCGGTTGGGTTCTGCTCGAACAACAAAAGAAAAACGACGACACCATTCGCGCCAAGATTTCTGCAGTGGTCAAAGGCGGCGTAGTCGTAGATGTTTATGGGTTGAGGGGATTCGTCCCGGCCAGCCAGTTGCGAGTCAAAGGAACCACGCCTGAAGAATTGATCGGCATGGAAATCCCCATGAAGATTTTGGAAACAGACACCAAGCGCAACAAACTGATCCTCAGCCAACGACTGGCAGTGCAGGAAGAGAAAGCCGCTCAACGCGAAAAGATTTTGAGCACACTGGCAGCCGGTCAAGAAGTGACCGGCGAAGTAGTTCGTATCGCTGACTTCGGTGCTTTCATCGATCTGGGTGGACTGGACGGCTTGCTGCCAATTTCGGAAATTTCCTGGGAGCGTGTTTCCCATCCGTCAGATGTACTCAAAGTCGGTCAGGTTATCACCACCAAGGTGCTCAAGGTCGATCAAGAAAAGGGTCATATCTCTCTCAGCTTGAAACAGATGCAGCCTGATCCGTGGAAAGAAATCGAAGACAAATTTCAGGACGGACAAGTGGTGTCAGGCACGGTGCGCAAGATCCAGAGCTTCGGCGCATTTGTTCAAATCTACCCGGGTGTAGATGCGCTGTTGCCAACGGTTGAAATGTCGGATACACCGAACGTCAAACCGGAAGAAGTAGTGCAAGTCGGTCAGCAAGTCAAAGCAATCATCAAGAAGTTCTCTCCTAAAGAACACAAGATTTCTTTGAGCCTGCGCGGCATGGACGTCAGTGACCTGATCGGTGGATAAAACCTAAGGCGAAGCGCCAATCAAGAAATAGTCTAGGAAGGGGTAGATATATTTCACCCCTTCCTTTTTGAGTGTCGCTTTTGTTTAAAAAACACGCAAATGCATTTGATTAGCATGCACCGGACTGGCAATCCAATATTTTCGATTTTTGTCACACTTTTCTCAGTTATGTTTGGCCGGCACAACACCGCTCTGCAAACACTGCAAGAAGGCCTGCACCAGAGTCGGATCCCACTGCCTTCCCGCGCCGCGATTTATTTCCGCCTGAGCTTGCTGCGGATCTATACCAGGTCCGTAGCGCATATCGCTGACCATGTTGTGATACGCGTTGGCCAGGCAAATAATGCGCGCTTCGATAGGAATTTCGGTTTCCTTCAAACCGGCAGGGAAACCTTCACCATTGTATTCTTCATGATGCGCTCTCACGATCGGCGCCAGGTGAGCGAGATCAGGGAAAGACTCCAAAAGCTCAGCACCGTCAATCGGGTGACGCATGACGGTAATCAGCTCTGAATCGTGCAATTCTTCTTCACGTTTTTGCAAGATTGGTGCAGCGGCTCCCAGCTTGCCGACATCGTGAACCAAGGCTGCTTGCCTGACTAAATTCTGAGCGGTCTCGTCAAGTCCAATGCCTTTGGCGATGGCCACGGAATACTCTGCAACCTGCCTGGCATGCCCGTTCAAATATTTGTCTTTCGCTTCGATTTGCGAGACCCAACCGTCTATACGACCAAGCATTCGCGCATCAAGACCGGGTGTAGCGAATATGTAATCGCTGGTCGGATTAGCTGAAGAGAGAATTTCCTGCAATTTTGCCTGAGCTTTCGCTTCGTCGATTTCAATCGGAGGACCTTGAATGAATTCAGGTTTAGCCGCTGGCGCCTCTGGCTCAGCTTGCTGAGCTTCAACAGCTTTGAACTGTGACTTATCCTTGTGCATGGAAGCAAGCAGCGCGCTGCCTTGAGCCGCGGCACTGGGCGCCTTGCCTTTACCCAGTTTGCCGCGCAATCCGGCGCCGGCAGCTGCATTGGAAGCCGCCTTGGGTGTTTGAATGGAGTCGAGATCTCCCCAGGCGCTGGCAGCAACAGGGGCAGATTTGGGAGTGGGAATGGCATCGAGATTTGACCAATCATTGGCGGCAGGCGTTTCCCCAGCAGCCAGTGCCGGAGCGGGGGTGGGGGTGAGGGTGGGGGTGGGGGTGGGGGCCGGAGCAGGAGCGGGGGGGGGCGCTGGAGCAGGAGCGGGGGTGGGCGCCGGAGCAGGAGTTGTTGAAGTGGCTGGAGTAGAAGCCAGCGGCGGGCTCTGTGTCAGCGCTTCGGTGGCGGTCTGAACCGCAGGTAGACCATCGGCAGTAGCCGACACCGACTGTTGACCAGATGACGCTTCAGCTGCGGCCGCATCCTGGGGCGCAAAGTCCGAAAAGTCCGTGAATTCTCCAAAATCAATATCCGCGTATGGATCTTTGGGTTTGATCTCGCCCAGTTGCTCGGTTAGATCTGCTGTTTGGGTAAGGATTTCATCTGGACTAACGGGCACAACGTCGGCCGTTGCAGTGCTATCAAACTGGGCCGGTTCAAGAAAATTAGCAAAGGCATTGCCGGCGCCTGTCTGCTGGGATTGTCCTTTTGCCTGACCGCGCACTACAGGAGTAATTTTCGGCACCGGAATACTGGCCGAAGTATCAGCGGAGGTTACGGTAGCCGCTTCTGGTGGTGGCGCGGGCGGTGGCGCAGGTGGTGGCGCAACAGGTGGCGCGGGAGGCGGCGCGGGAGGAGGAGGCGGAGGCGGAGGCAGGGCTGGTGCAGCCTTCGCTTGCGGCGGCACAGCCGGTTGCGATGTTTTTCGCGCCGAAGGAATCGCCTGCGCACCGAGAGCACCTTTGAGCGCATTGCGCACCGATCCTATCGATGCCTTTTCATTCGGACCGGTAGTGTCTTGCACCACCCGCTGGTGAAGTTGCATGATCGGCTCACGCGCACGCTTTTCAGCAGGCAATTTAAGCAGCGCTTCGGCGACTTTGTCGGCCACATTCTGCACCATATCCAGCTCGCCACGCGTCCAGGCTCGGCGATAGTCGCACTGTTGAAGGATAACGCAGCCGTGAGTAGCGTTTTCCGTACGCAACGGAATACCAAGCAAAGACTTCACACTGATCAATTGCAATTCGTCTTGAACAGGAGACACGTAAGAATTGAGTTGCCCTTCGAAAACCTTGAGCGGAGTCCGACTGAGTAAGACCTGGGCAATCAAAGGCGAATGTGTAGTTGGCCAGTAATAATCCTGGCAGCTTTGCACTTTGTCTTGTTGCCAGAATTCATAACACTTCCAGCCCGCCTGCGTGTCGTCTGTGCAAATAAAAAGACAGCGGCTGGCCTGCAAAACCTTGCCAAGAATATTGACCACCATGAAGAGCGCATCGCCGATACCCAGCGAATAGGCCATTACGTTGCCGATTTCGACGAGGAACGTATCTCTAAAAGTGTCTCTCTGAATGACGTCATTGATTTGCGCATGGCGAATAATGTCACCCAGTTCTCCCAGAGCGACGCGCATGGAATTTACTTCTTCACGCGAAACATCTGCACTCCTGGTCAAGCTCAGCGCACCGAATGTCCGACCCTGAATGACTAGAGGCATCGAAACATGAGGCAGGTTGTCAGGCAGCTTGACATCCTTGTGCGGTTTAAATTCGCAAATAGAGGTGACATTGGGATCGAGTGGATTGCTGACCATGATCTGGCAGGAATCGGCGTCGAACGTTTCGCCGATTTCCTTAACAGTGGTCTCAAGGATTTTTCTTAAATCCCTTACCCCTGAAAGTTTTTGCAATAGCGCTACGGTCATCGAAAGTTCTTTCTGCTCGGAAGACTCGCGGAGCCGTAGGCAATATCACAAGAGTCCTGCGCGCCTCAAAGTGCCCCTCAGGATCCTAGTATCGCTTATTTAGATCTGTTTGTGTTGTTACCCAGCCAATTTTGAAAGAGCCATATCGACCACTTCTCTTACATTTTTAGCTAAGTTAAGGCTGCCAAGTCCGCCTATTGGTATCCAGGCGGCATCATGAACTTCCTCCGCCACCGTCAAAAGAGGCATTTCTCCTGATTCACTGCGGTCAACTGCGCAAAGATAGGCCAGATCGACGTGATACAGCTCAACTCCGTTTTCCACAGCAAAAACTCCATGCATGCACAACGGCTGCTGAAGAAAAAAGGCATCAGTATCTATGGAAATCGGCAATTCAGAAGTCAGTACCATCACCTGCACCCCGGTTTCCTCGAAAACCTCCCGCATGGCCGCCTCGTGCGGCAATTCCCCCTCGTCGATATGACCACCCGGCGGCAGCCACGCCCCGATGCGCCGGTGATGTACAAGCAGGATATGACCTTCCTCTATGACAACAGCGGAAGCCGTAAAGTGGTTCGGCACTGGTTTTACAGGCGGCAAAAGATGCGTAAAAAGTGTGGGACCGTTCGTGGCCATGCCGCTTAGGACTCCTTTGGAAACTGAAACGCTCTTTTAGCGAAATTTTTGAAATTCAACCGATAACGGTTCGGCTTCCAGAATATAACCATGGCAACCGGACAGGATGAAGCCGGGGGCAGCAAAGTTGGATCCAGCCAATCTTTTGACCGGCAGACAAGTTTAGGATTCGCTAAAATTGACGTGATGGAAACAGTTTTGTTTGATCCACCTCCCCAACAGTTACAGTCGGTTGGTGACCTTATTGGTCGCGCCGTAAGACTCTATCGGAAAAATATCAAACTTTTTTTCCACGTTCTTATATGGCCAACCGTTTTCCTTACCGCAGCCAAGGTAGCGTTTCACTGGGGTGTAACCAACTTTTCACTGCGTTTTGATCAAAAAGACTGGACATTAATGGGCATCTCCGCCTTCGTCGCCCTGATTGGCATACTGGGATTGATCAGTGTCGGATTCTATCTGACGCTAAAGCAACTTGCCTTTATTCGCCTGGTTGATGGTTATGACTCAACGTACAACAACGCCAATGCATATGTCATGCGGCGAAAGTGGAAAATTGTCGGTTTGATTCTGCTTTCTTACCTTTTCATAATTGGCACTTCAATCTTGTGGCTGGTCGCAATGTCTGTGTGCATGGCGTTTTTCAAAGCCAACACTGCCAGCACTTATCCATTGTTTGCTGGCATCGTTTTTTCCTTAATTGGCTTTCTGGTGACGATAACCATCACTTCCATAGCGCTCTATTTGGCATTTGGAGTAGGTGCGTGCGAAGATTTGCCGATAGTCGGACTTTTTAAACGCAGCCTCAGCCTTCTATTTCAAGATTTTTGGCGAGCGGGATATTTCTGCACTCTGCTTTTCATCGCCTTAATGGCTGTTCAGTACCCGCTGTCGCTGCCAATTGTTTTGGTTTCGATTTTTGAATTCATGCGACAGGGCATGACTACAGATTTCGTTACCGATCCGGGCAAGATGCCGTTTTACTTTACTCTCGTCAACCAGGCCTGGGAATCGATCATAAGCATGGTTACTTGGCCGATTTCATTCATGGCGACCGGTCTTTTTTACTACGATTTGCGGATGAGAAAAGAAGGCATTGATCTGCTTCGTCAGCTCGACAGCATATCTAAGCCTGCTGCCGCCATCGCTGAAGAAAAACCTTGAGACAGCGCTTAATTCATGGAATTCAAAGATATTAGTGCTGCAATTGCCGACGTCGCCAGTCGCTACCATTACCATAAGCCGCCGCAATTTCTTGTCTATCTGCAGGAAATGCTCAGCCGGGTGCTGAGATTCCTGAAGGATCTATTCGAGCAACTGCACTTATTCAATTCAGATTTTTCCGACACGCGCATGGTCGGCAACCTAATGCAAATTCTTCTGTACATTGCAGGCGGACTCTGTGCTCTGATCATAATTTACATGGTCTTCATGCGCATGACGAAATTGACCCAAATGAGCCGCCTTGCCCGCGCAGGTGCGCTGGAAAGCGAAAGACTTTTGACTTCTGAAGGTTGGCTTGTCGAGGCCAAGTCGCTGGCCGAAAGAGAACATTTCAAATCCGCATGCCGGGCCGCTTATCTTTCTTTTTTGCGTCTTCTGGATGAAAAAAACGTGGCTCCCTTTGCACCGACGAAAACCAATTACGAGTATTGGTATCAACTGCACAGAAGCCGGGAGATTCAGCTGATTTTTCGGAAACTGGCGGACCTTGTGGAGCTTGTCTGGTTCGGAAGCAAACCAGCAGATCGAAACGACTTCGATCGTTGCCTGCAATTGATAGATTCCGCCCACCCGGCAATTGAGAAGCTGTCTGAAAAAAATGACACTCAAACGAAGGAGTCTGAAGTAGTTTCATGACCGTCGCGGCAGAAGACAGACCCAACCGCATATGGTGGCAATTATTTGCCCTGCTTCTGGTCAGCGGATTGGCCGTTTATTCGGGCATTGCTTTCGACGAGCAAAAAGACCGCTTCTGGCCCGAGACGGAGATCCTCATATCAGTGTTCAATAGAAAGCCCAGCGGTCTTTCCGGCATGAAAGACATCGTGACAAAAATTGGGCAGAAGAACCGCACCTGGCAATTGCCCTACAGGAACCTGACGGATACGAAAGGTATGCTCGTCATCTGCCAGCCCACAGAATCGCTTTCCGAACTTGATGCCAAGCAAATTCTCGAATGGGTGCATAAGGGCAACGATCTGGTTTACTTCGATCACTTTTCCTACAAATTGACGCGCCGCCTTATCGATAAGTTAGGTATCAAATCCAAAGATGGTGACGACCTGGTTGACAAAAAACTGGCAGTAACGCAAACGTCCGTACCGGAGTTCGCACATGTCCCATCGCTATTAGTCAGCGCCGAGCGCCGGTTAATCGGCGGAACGGCCCTGCTAGCCGACAAGTCGGGGACGCTTGTTACTCTCGTCAAACACGGAAAAGGGCGCGTTCTTTTAGGCACTGTTCCCAGTCTCTGTTCGAATCGCCGTCTATCCAATCAGGAGGCCTGGCCTAATTTTCAATTTCTCGCCAACTGGATGAGCACCGTCAATGGTGCAGTAATTTTCGACGAACGCTGCCATGGCTTCTCATCGGCAACAAACGTTTTTCACTTTCTTCTCAGAGGCCCGTCCGGCCTCGTTTTCTGGCAACTGATGCTGGTACTGGCAGTGGGAGTATTCAGTGCCGCTCAGCGGTTTGGAGCAATGCGCCAGGTTGTCGTAGCGAGAAAAATTTCCAATCTCGAGTTTATCTTCGGGCTGTCAAATGCATTCAGACGTGCAAGAGCAAACACGGCCGTACTGGAAATCCTCGGGCAATCTTTCAAGAACCGCCTTTGCAAAGCGCTTGGCATTTCACCGCACGAAAGCTCTGAAAACATTGTTTCAGCCTGGAATTCTTCAAAACAGGCAACGAGCATAAATATAAACGAGCTGATCAACAATTATGAGCGAGCATTAAGCAAGAAGCATTTGAGTGACTCGGATTTGAGAACCTTGGTCGGCACCTGCGATAAGATAACCAGAACTTTTGCCGATTCTACAGACGAAAAAACAAAGGCGGAGTCTAATACATGACGGAAATCGGGACAGTTTTCAAACGCTTGCAAGAACGCATAGCCTCAGTGATAGTCGGGCAACCGATGGTGATTGACCAGCTGCTGGTGGCATTGCTTGCCGAAGGGCATGTGCTTTTAGAAGGCGTGCCAGGCACCGCAAAAACCATGCTGGTAAAAACACTGGCGTCACTTATCTGTGCGGAATTCGGGCGCGTGCAATTGACACCTGACATGCTGCCTTCAGACATTCTGGGCACAAGCATCTACGATCTAAATAACAAGACTTTTACTCTGAAGAAAGGCCCGATTTTCACAAGCCTTCTTCTGGCAGACGAAATAAATCGCACACCGCCCAAGACTCAGTCGGCACTTCTGGAGGCCATGGAAGAAAGACAGGTGACGCTGGATGGGCACACCCAAAAACTGCCCGATCTATTTATGGTTGTTGCCACTCAAAACCCGGTTGAATTCGAAGGCACTTACCCACTGCCTGAAGCGCAGCTCGATCGCTTTATGCTCAAAGTGATGATCGGATATCCGGAGCACGATGCTGAGAGAAAAATGCTCAAAAACTGGCAGGATGGCTTTTATCGCAAGAAGTCTCCGCCGCTTGAGCCTTGCGTGACTGTGGAAGAAATTCTCAGCGCCCGCCAGCAATTAGACAAAGTGAAAGTAGAAGAATCGATTTTGACTTATCTGATGGAAATAGTGCATAAGTCTCGCAGTCTCTCTGATCTTCAGCTTGGCGCCAGCCCCCGGGCCGCTTTGAGCTGGCTGGCGGCCGCCAAGTCACATGCCGCTATTGAGGGCAAGGATTTCGTCACGCCCGACAATATCAAATTTGTCGCCGAGCCGGTCCTGCGCCACCGCCTTATTCTTACTGCCGAGGCCGAGTTAGACGGCGTTACAGTCGGCCAGGTGATTGCAAACCTGCTGCGCCAAGTTGCAGTTCCCCGCTGACGGCGCCTATGAAATTAATTGCCAGCCGGCGACTGTATCTTCTGCTTGTTCTAGGAGCAGCAATTTTTGCTCTCACCTATTTTGTAGAAGGTGCTCGCACATTCGGTCTTATTTATGATGCGTTGATACTGGTGGCGGTGGCAGTTGATTTCCAGCTGACTGCCAGACCCCGTCTGATCTCAGCCAGTCGCGAGAATCAGGATCGTCTCTCCATTGGCAGAGTCAATGATGTCCTTCTATTTGTGCACAACAAAAGCAATACCGATTTAAGAGTGCGCGTCAGAGATGATTATCCGCTCAATCTCAATGCCAGCCTGGAAGAGTTCGAATGCAAAATCAAAAGCGGTGAGCAGGTCACGCTCAGCTATAACGTAACTCCGCGCCGGCGTGGACTTTACAAATTCGGAGATATTCACGTGCGTTATCTCAGTTTTTTGGGACTCTTCTACCGGCAATCGACTTCAAAGGCATCTCGAGAAGCAAAGGTATACAGCGACTTAAAGGCTCTGCACGATCTTTCCATCAAGCTGAGCCGCACCACCGAGCTTGGTGACTTAAAACAGAGAAAACGCGGACAGGGTACGGATTTTGCCAGCCTGCGCGAATACACCGTCGGCGACGACAGCAAACAAATCGACTGGAAAGCCACCGCCAGACGCGACCGCCCGGTGGTCAGAACTTATGAAGTTGAGCAAGAGCAAAGGCTGCTCATATTAGTGGACGCAGGACGCATGATGTTGTCTGATCTTGAAGGGCTGACTCGTTTCGATCATGCCCTCAATGCCGGACTTTGTCTGGCTCTCACCGGCCTCACTCACAACGACCAGGTTTCCTTCGCAGTGTTTGCAGACAAACCACTGGCTTACCTGCCTCCCCGTCGCGGCAAGGCGTACTTAAAAAAAATACTGGAGGCGGTATTCGACATAGAACCACGCATGGTTGAGCCTGATTATCTGGGCATGCTCTCTTATTTTTCGTCATTGCAGAAAGGGCGTTGCCTGATGGTTTTGCTTACCGATTTGACTGACGCAGTCGGTTCTCAATCGATGCTTGCCGGTCTGGCCAGTTTGAGAGGCAAACATTTACCTTTTTGCGTCACCCTCAAAGACAGACAGGTCAGCAAGATGTCCCATGAAGGCATTCTCAAAGATGGTCTCGACAAAAGCATTCCCATCGATCAAATTTATCAGCGCGCCATCGCTTGTGATTTGATTTCCCAGAGAGAATTGGCCCTTTCGGTGTTGCAAAGGCGCGGCTGCCTCGTTCTGGATTGCCCGCCCCAAGACCTTTCCGACAGACTGGTCGATACATATCTGGAAATCAAAACACGCGGGCGCCTGTAAATCGGTCTGGATCAGTCGATAAACTGCTCTAGACCAGGTCGTTGTCGCAGGCGTATTTCACGAGCGCGGTGCGGCTCTTCAGCTTGAGCTTCTTGCGAATACGAGAAGCATGCAATTCAACAGTCGACTCGGTCAAAAAGAGTCGCTGGGCAATTTCGCGATTGGCCAGTCCGGAGGCAATCAATTTCAAGACTTCCAATTCGCGAAACGACAGGGGCGGCCCGCCTGTGTCTGAGCGTCCTTTATCCTCGAGACCTTCCGGGCGATTAGTTCTGGAGGCTATCTCTAGAGTATTGGTCAGCTGTTGAGTTAGATTGCCGAGCAAATTCATGTTGAACAGCTGATCTTTTACCTGCATGAATGCCTGGCTGTTTTCCAGAGCTATAGCAGCTTCGGCTGCAGCCACCTCCAGCATATCCAGCTCATTGGGCAACCATTTGCGCGGTATGCCACAGGAAATGGCAACGACAACGCCGTAAATTTGTCCATGATGCGAAATCGGGGCCCCGGCGATGCTGCTGAAACCGTTGTCGAGGAACCATTCCAGCTCTTCATCGCTGATTTGCAGGTTGGGTCTTTCGGCGACGATATCGCCCACTGCCTTTACTCTGGTCTTAAAGTGCCCGGCAGTGCGGGCGGGAAACTGTCCGGTCCGCCCCAATCCCAGAGGCGAAACATCGGGTTCGGCAAATTCGTGCGTGACAATCGGAGAAGTTATCGACTCGGTTCGAACAACCATGCAGCGCGAAACACTGAGTGCCCGCCCCAAACTATCGACAACCGATTGCATAATGCTATCTCGATCGAGCGAAGAATGAAGCCGACATACGATCTGGCGCATCCATCTCTCCCAGGTCAGCTGTTTTGAAAGTGCAACCTGGCTGCTCTCTCCGTGTAGCTCACGTTCATCCTCTTGCGCAGCTGGTTTTGCCAAAAGAGATGGGCGCTTTTGGTCGTACAAAATCACGGCCAGTTTTAGATCTTTTGAGTCAGTGTGAGCATCTGTTTCGTGAATTGGATAGGCCAGAATTCCGATCAAACCGCAGTCGGACTTAGCGGCCGAAAGAGTAAGATCTTGAGCGAATTGCGCTCTGCTCGAATTTATCGTCGTTGAGACAATGTCGCAAACCGTCTTTTTCGGGGCCAAAAGATCGGTCAAATTGACTCCATCAATAGTGACACTGGCACCGGTGAGAAGACGCGCCGCACTGGCGTTTGCGCTAAGAACCAGCAAGCTTTCCGAATCGACAATCAGGCACGCTGATTTTGCTTGAGTGAAAAAACTCGCCTGTCGGTTGCGGATCTGAAGCGTTTCTGCAAGATCAATGGCAATCGCCACCTGCTGAGAAAGAGCCTCGCAAATTTCAATCAATTCATCGGAAAAGTGCCCTCCTTCGGCGGCGTGCATTGTCAAACAACCGAGCGGGCCCGCGTGACCGATTAAAGGAAATGCAATCACACAGCCGCTTTTGCCATCGCCGACGAATGTCTCGAGGGCTGTGGCGCCGACTGTGAGAATATCTTGCAGCGGCAACGGCCGCCCATCTCTTAACAGTTTGACAAATTCGGATCGCACGCCCAAATGGTAAGTCTTGCCTACAAGCGCTGACTTCTGTCCGCCGGCGTACTCTGCCTTCACCTCCAAGGCCGATCCTTCCTCACAGAAAAGCAAAACTGCACAGCGCTCAATGGCAAGCGCGTGTCCCAGCTCATCGACAATCTGCCCAGCCAAGTCCGCTATTGCGCGGGGTTTCTTCAAAGAACCGCGCACCACTTCACTGAGCTTATTCATCAAAGCCCACATGGCAGCAGAGTTTGCTGCTTTCAACGATTTCACTTCCTTGGGAATGTTCAACGAATTGTCCGCTGGGAAGCGGTGTAAATGATTGGGGCGGATTCCGTGAGTGATACTCCCATTTTCCCTATAAGGCAGGGTACTGTCCATATAAGGGTTTTTGCCAGTGCCGGCAATGAATGTTCAGCCGAACTTCTAATGCGGGCGGGCGTTTTTGCCGGGAACATACAGCCCTGCGCGGCTGTCAACAACATTCAGATGCCGGAGCCCTGAGTGCTTGCACCGCAAAGAGTCACCGCCCAAAAGTAGCCAGGTACGAGAAAACAAGATTAACAAGTGTTTATTTTTTTTGCCGCAAACACCCCTTTCTCTTGACTGGCTATCAAAACGCAAATCCAGCGGGCGTTACGGCACGTTTCAAAGTGGGCGCGATTTGGTATAGAATTAATGTAAGTTCATTTAATATAAAAAGGGAAACTTTAAATGACCTCGGCATCACAGTTCAGAAACCTGAAACGCCAGTTCGGAAAACGCCTGGTCGAGTGTGCACTCAAGTGTCCAACTCTGGTTGAGGACATCGAACGCATCCGCCAGGAAGGCGTGAAGATCAGGCTGGTAGATGGACCCTGCCGGGCCTATTACGACCGCAAGAAACGCACCATTTACATCGGCAGATGGTGCCCGCGTAATTATAAGCTGATTAGCATTGCCCACGAATTTGTTCATGCGGTTATACGTCCGACCATCGACCCCGTGCCCGGTGTGACGGGGCGACAGGAATTCGTCACGCGCTGCCTGGAAGAAGAAACCGAAGCAATTGTGCATGAAATCAGCATCGTCAAAGAACTGCTATTGGCAGGCGTCAAAATCGATCCCAAAGAGCTGGAATGGTTGAAACGCTACAAGCGCGGTGGACGCAAAGCAATAATGAAAGCTCTGCAAAAGACGATCACATCGACCACAGGCGAAGACTATCCTGAATATTACGGCAGTTGGTACGACGAAATCGTTCCGCCGGCCAAGCGCCTGCCATAGCCATACAAAGGGCGCTCAAATTGAAAAACCAAGCTAGAGCAGATATGGCAAAGGAGAATCTTTTTCTTCGTCGACAGTAAACGGCTCAGAGGTCAGCGCGCACGGATTAGGAATCATGTAACGCAATTCTTCGGCAATAGCACGCGCCTGCGGCATGCCAGCATGCAAATGAATAGTCTGGAAGTCGATTTTGACTCTTGAGCCATCGGCAGCAATCACTTCTCCGTGATTGATAAGCGAACGGGCCTGATTCATGATCTCGTTATGCGAGCGCATTTGAGCGCGGCTGTGAGTATGCGGCAAAAGATTGCCGTTATTGTCGTAGGCTCTGTCCAGCCAGGCTTCCTGCGCAACGCGAATACCGGCTCTTTCACCGGCGGCCAAAAGATTGCTTCCGGACGGGCCAATCAAAACCAGCCAGCGGTCAAATTCAGCCAGAGCCTTGGCGACCACGGCAGCGATACGAACGTCGTGTGACATCTGCCTGTAGAGGAAGCCGTGCGGTCTTACTTGAGTCAGTTCGAAACCAAAGGTTCGAGCCATACCGGACAAGGCGCCAACCTGATAGAGGACTGAAGCGCGCAGTTCTGATGTGGAAAGGTGAATCTCCCTTCTGCCAAATCCCTGAATATCTGGATAACCAATATGGGCACCCAGCGCCAGCCCGTAGTAGCGGACCTCTTCCAGGGCCGCCTCCATCAGCGAAGGATCGCCGGCATGAGCACCACAAGCTATATTTGCAGAGGTTATGAAAGGCAGGACATCTGATTCGCCCGGCATGCGATAGGGGCCGAACCCCTCACCCATGTTTGTGTTGATGTCTATTCCGTGGCGCAGAAACAACTTCGCGGTTGGTGGTTGCTGAGACTGATTGACCTGAGCGGGCGCTGGTTCGCGAGTTCCCCGTGGTCGCTGTCTTCCGCGTCGCATAATCCTCCTTGCTGCCGAACCTATTCGGCAAAACCAATTTCAACCCCAAAAACGGGCTGAAAAGCTGTTTTGAAACTTAGATTCTACCAGGGAAAGCCACCAGTTCTCACGAATGCCGTCTGAAGCCGCAAATGTATTAAACATCAGTTTTGTAAAACTAGGTTTTTCCCCGTTTGATGAGCGCAATTTAGTCTTACAATGAAATAGGTTTTTCGGGTGCCGCTTTGTCTTTGAACAGGCTCGATCCGCTATCCGAATTGCCGTTATCGCCGCAAGGGCTCGAAAGAGCCGAGTTTTGCCTACAAGCCATCCATCCAGTAGCTCTTTGAGAAGCCAGTCTTTTGAGACGAGTACCACTTTCAATCTACGCTCTCATCATCTGTCTTTTGGCCGGAATCGGCTGCAAAGCCAGTGCCGATAATCGCATGATGATGACCGGTGACGACCCATATAACCTGCGTGTTCTGGCGTTTCAGTGCTATATAGAAGGGCAGACGGAGTCGGCGCTGGAAACTTATCAGCGTGCCGTCAAGCGAGCGATCGAGGAATACGGAGACGATTCCACCATTGTCGCCGACATTTACTATGAGATGGGCAGCCTGGCTTTCGACGCAGGCAAAGAGAATACGGCTGAGTCCTGGCTCAATGAATCACTGAAGCGCAATCCCAATTCGGAGATGGCCCGAATTAAGTTGGCAGAAATCTACAGAGTGCGCTCCAAGCACGATCAGGCTTTGGCCCAGATACAAACCTGTCTGAAGCGCAATCGCAATTCGATAACGGCCAGGCGTGCGCTAGTTGTCTGGTTACAAGAAAAAGGATTTGTAGCGCTTGCCACTCAGGAATCATTCGTTCTCAATCAAATCTCGAGAGGCAACAAAGATCATCGCATTGCCCCATCTGCATCTATGCAGGTAGCGACAGCCACAAAGCACCCGTCTGAAGCCAGCGCAAGAAAAGAAGAAGCGGCTCCAACCAAAGCTGCCGAGCCTAAGCCCGAAGCTAATCAACAGGAATCGAAAGGGGCTGAAAAAGTGAAGGCGCCGACTAGTATTGTCGCGGCCCTTATGAAACAGGCATTGACCGCTGCCAAAAAGAAAGAACAGCCCGCTGCCAAACCGGTTGTTAAACAGCCCGTAGTCAAAAAGCCAGTGGTTGTGCAGCAACCCAAAAAAGTAGTAAAACCGGAGCCGAAGAAAGAAGAGAAGAAAAAGGAAGATCCAAAACAGGAAGTGGCGAAAGCACCGCCTGCCAAGAAGATCGAGAAACCGCCAGCGCCGAGAATCGAGCCGCCCGTCGTTGCAACTACTCAGCCGAAGCGCTCAAAAAATGGTCTTGTGCCACCGCCTCCACCGATGATGCCTCCGTTCGGCATGTTCCCTCCTCCACCGCCGATGGGCTTCAACAATGGGCCTCTGCTGCAGACTCATGCCGCCTTGAAAAAGGAAAAACCGAAAGCAGAACCAAAAGAATCGCCAAAAGAGACTAAAGAAGCGGCAAAAGATACTAAGGACACCGCTAGCGTGGATGAAGAAGGCGAAGGCGATTTCCTGATCGACTGGGCAGCAACCAAGAAGAAAAAGAAAACGCCGTAACTCAATTACTCGTTGGACGGACCAAATTCACCTGGCGGTGGCGGCATATCGCCCGCATTGCCGCGGGCTCCAGCCATTGCCGCCCGCGGTCCGCCCGGTTTTACTTCCGGTAAATGCTTGCGCTGGTCGGCAGTAAGCACGCTGCGAATTGAAAGAAAGTCGTCAAGCTTGATGTCTTCTACCTGCTCGTGCAATTTGCGCAATTCACGCCCTTTGGCTCGAATCATGTCATCGGAAGCGGCCGGATCAAACATCATGTCTCTGAGTTCTTGCCCGCCGCTCAAGAGCTTGCTTCTCAACTCGCGCGCCCGTGTTGAAGTTCGACTGCGCATTTGCTGGATTTTGCCTTTTTGCTCTTCGGTGAGATTTAGCGGCGTCAGATCGAGTGCCCGCTTGCCTCCAGGGAATCCGCCTCGTCCGCCAAAGCCACGCCGGCCGTTACCTGCGGCTCCTTGACCGTCAGGCATGAATCTTGCCCGGGCATTACGGCCCATTCCAGCGCCCTCTCCATCGCCCGGATTCATAAAGCCGCGATTGAAAGTCTCTGCAGGATCATTGCCCTGCGCACCATTGCTCTCGCGAGCCCGCATGATCGCCTTGCGCATTCTAGCTCGGCGTGCCATATCGGCATTGGCATCTCCGCTGTCGGCACCCTGCATTTCACCTTGCAGAAAGCGGGCTTTACGCCTGAAATTTCCGGCAGCGTCAGTGGGTACGGCACCAGAAGCGGTATCAGACTGGTTTGCATTTGGTGTCTGGCCAAAGCAGATCGGGACGGCAACATTTATGCAAAGCGTTAACGCCAGCCAGCCAGTGATATATGTAAATCGATTAGAGCTTAATTGCATAAAGGCCATCCTCGTCAGTCGTCATACCAATATCGGAACCAATACCGTCGTCCTCTTCATACAAGGCCAGCAACTCCGACGAAGCAGAACGATTCTTCTGTGTGCCAGTTATATTGGTTTTGGAATTCTCATCATGAGCGACAACGGTCGTATTGACAGACTCAATTTGCCCCATGTCCTCGCTCAGATGCGCACCGGACGTTTTAGCAAGAGTGCCGGCGGCCGTAGTCTCTGCGCCGGGACGGCTCTGTCTGTGTTCGGCAATCTTCTTATCAAAACTTGATTTGATTGCTTGAGAATCTTCCACTTGAGTGCCACTGCCATTGTGCTTATGGAGATCAACAGCCGGCAATTGATTGCCTGCCAGTAAATTCTTGTCTTCAGTACTGATACCGTCTTTGGCAGTACTTTCCGGATCACCTGTCCTCTGGTCCACAGATTGCACCATGTGAATATTTGAAGTGGGAAGATTTGAATTGGCGACTTGCTCACCGCTACCTTTGGAAACAATCGAGCCGGCAATTGCAATTACTACAACAGCCGCCGCCGAGGCAAAAGCGACTATCCATGGGCGCTTGCCGCCGATAGCAATGACATTCACCGACTCTGTGGAGGCGGCTTGCGACCCTTTGGTCGGTACCTGGTCGAAATTGTCCGCCAGATCAATAGGCATTTTTCTGCGCGGCAAACCGGAAAGCGTAGTCTTAAGCGCCTCAATCTCCTTCACCTGACGCTTGCAATGATCACAAGACTGAACATGCGCAAGGACTTGTTCCTTCTCGGACTTGTCCAGTTCGCTGTCTACAAATGCGTCAAGCATCGGTATAAATGTTTCACATTGGGAATTCTTACTAGACATAGAAATCACCTTGAAGCGGTCTGGGCACCTTGATTGTCGAAATAGGCAGCGAGCAATTCTCTCAGTTTGATGCGTCCGTAATGCAAGCGTGAGCGAACGGTACCGACGCTGGTGCCGACGATATCGGCTATCTCTTGATACTGGAAGCCCTCGATGTCGTGCAAGACAACAACGGCTCTCTGGCTCTCCGGCAATTCCATCAAAGACTTTTCGATGAAGATTTGCTGCTCTTCCAGATCGACCTTCTGCGCCGGCGAAGGCAGCGGATCGGCAATTTGGGAGAGTGAACTATTTTCGCCGGGAGGTTCGTCTTCGTTCTGCGTAGATTGAGGATCGAAGGACACTACTTTCATTCCAGTTCGCCTTTGTTTTGTTCTCACTACATCGACACACAAGTTATGAGCAATGCGAAAAATCCAAGAGGCAAAGGATGCTTCTTTTCGAAATCCAGAAATACTTTGATGCACCTTCAAAAAAGTGTCTTGAGTAACTTCCTCTGCTTCGTCCGGGTTTCCCAAGATACGAAAGGCCGCGTTGTAAATGCGGTTTTGGTATCGGCGAACCAGAGACTTGAACTTTGTCGAGTCTCCTGTCTGTCTAAATTCTTCAACGATGGCCTCGTCGGAAAGGTCCACTGTTTATCTCCCACCAGCAAGACGTTATGGTCCGCTATTATTGAATACGTAATTTCGTGCAAAGGAGTTCAATTTGTGAGCCCTTTATTAACAACAGTTAATCCTATCCAGGCATTTGCCCTGACTTTCTGCGCATCCTGCTTCCTAAGTATAGGAGCTAGAGCGGACGCAACGCCGGTCGCAATAACGCCCAAAGCCGCCCAGCCGGAAGGGACGGTCACAAAGTCCGTAAAAGCCAAAGAAGACCTGCCCAACTTCCACCAGGTCCATCCGTTTCTTTATCGCGGCGGCGAACCAACAAAAGAAGGCCTGAAGAAGATCAAAGAGATGGGTGTGACGACTATCCTTGATTTGCGAAATCCGGGAGAAAAGAAGTACGACGAAAAGCAGTCAGCTAAAGATTTGGGCATGCGCTATATCAGCATGCCCATGAATTCGAAGGCTCCGACAACCAAACAAATCAAACGCTTGCTGGACGAAATCGATCGCGCCAGAGCCAAGGTTGAAGTTAATGGGAGCAGCACGGACAACACCGCTAAAGAGGCTGTCTTCGTCCATTGCGCTCACGGCTCCGATCGCACCGGATGCATGATCGGTATCTGGCGTGTGAAAAGAGATGGCTACGATTACGAAACCGCCTATCAGGAAATGCGCAAATACTGGTTTACACCCAAATTCACAAACCTTTCCGGTGCAGTAAAGACCGCGGCAAGCGATGCAAAGCCGCAATAACAGCCAGGCAAAGTCTAACGCACTTTCTCTTTCGAATTGGTGGGCACAATCATCGGCACTGGCCTGCCTCCGAGGGCGGCGGAAGGGCCGACCGGACGATTCATCGGCGTAATCATCGGCACAGCCGGTTGCTGCCGGTTTCCCAGCCCCCAGGGAGAGATCGTCGGCACATCTTTACCTGGGGCCGTAGGCACCACCGACGGCACCCGCGGCAGCCACGGACTATTGGGATTATTAGGGACATTGGGATTTAGATTGATTGGATTGGCCGGCTGTACTTTCTGCGGCTCTTGCTGAGCCGGAGTGACAGTCGGCAAATTCATACTGGCTTTAACCGTCGCCATCTTTTCTTGTGCAACTTTAGACCATGGATAGAAGCGTAATATCTCTCTCAAGGTTGCCACCACCCGTGGTAGGTCCTGAAAGTTCTCGCTGAGCTTGACTTGATACCACAGCGCCGACCAGTTCGACGGCTCTAAGAAAAGAGCCTTCTCAACATATCTCTGCATTTCGGGAAAGAGTTTGGCGCGATAGAGATGCACGGCGCAATCGACATTCACATTGGCATCTTGAGGAGCCAGAACAAGGGCTCGGTCAATGGCCTGCTTGGCGATTGCTTTCTGTCCATTGTCGCTGTATAGGAGACTCCAATCCGCCAGAATACGGCCTTCCACATCCCTGGCACCGACTTTCTTAGCCAATTCCTGGGCGCGAACAAAATACTGATAGGCAGCTTTTGCATGCTCGGGCCGGTTCAAATCTTTGGCCATGATGCGGCGCAAATTGCCCAGTCGCCCGAGCAAGCGTGCCTGCATTTTGATGTCGCGAGCGCCATCGGCAAGCATCAAGGCTTTCTGGTAGAAAACCTCAGCCTGCCTGTAATCTCGACGGGCAACCAGCATCGTGTCGCCCCGGCAAAGAGCATCATCCATATCGTTTCTGAGCTTGTAGACGGGGTTCAATTGCAAAAGCAAACGCTGGAAGCGGTAGTCGACTGTAACTATGAAATTTTCCCAGAATGGATTTCCCAGAATGCCGAAATTAGAATCCTGGAAAAACCCTGCCCTTTCCTTGGTTTCAGGTGTCGGCTTTTTGGGCGCAGTTCTTTTTTCTTGCTGTACAGGATAAGTAAAAGGCACGCCGCGACGCGAGAGTCCGCCTAAACTGACAGAGTCGATTACCACTCGCCCCAGTTGAACAGGTCTGCCGTCCAGGCCGGTTGCTTCAGTAACATGGCGGACGGTAGCCGGATCTCCCTGCACATGCCTCTGGGCGACAGCGGTCGGCAAGTGATTGAATGCGGCCCCAGTGTCGACCAGCAAGAGCTGCTCCTCGCGACCGTTCAAAGAAACCTTGATGTACGGCAATTGCCGGACAGTGAAAGGTACGTTGGCAGCTCTTACCGGTCGGACCGCCGTTTCTATATCTTCAAAAGCAATATTGGGTTTGCTGTAATCAATGGTGACCAAAAATTGGCTGATGATATTGGTGCCGATGATTCCGGCAATCTGTCTGCCCATCTGCCTTGATTGAGCGTTCATATCGAGCACCCGCACCGGTACGTCGTTTAGTACCAGGGGGCCAATCTCAAAACGTTTCAACTCAGAGCGATTGGCTTGCACCATGCCGCTGTATCCGGCAATATCAAATTTGTCTTGCTTGGCAAGAAAATTTTGCGCAGCAACACGCCTGTCGATAATCGTATCGGAGGCACCGGTGTCGAAGAGGAAGTCGACCTCTTCGCTGTTGTTGACGCGGCACTTCACGACAATCTCATTGTCTGCATACTCAAAAGGAATTGTCAGGCTGCGCGACAATCGAAAACTGCCGCTTTGTTTGGGCCTGTCGAAGAGCGAATCTTCAACGGGTTGCCCGATAGACGCACTGGTCACTAAGAGTTCTGTGTCTCGGCCAGAGTCTTTGAGTTGAATTTGCCGGAAAGGAAAAAGCGTGCCGCCTGTTGGTCTGTACTGCGAATACTCAATTGCATAGTGCACACTTTTGGCTCCGGCGCCAGGCACATCATATGAGAGCGCGACCACCAGAAAATTTTTCTCATCGATATAGAAGGTCGTCGGCGAGCGCCCTTTAGCCGTCAGCACAAGAGTATAGACAGGCATTTGCTTATATAAAGTACGTCCGACCAGTTTCAAATCCGTATCCGGCTCCTGCCAGTACGTCAATAGACCGGGATGACGGCAGACTTTCTCAGTCAGCGCATCCAATTCATCGCCCGACAAAGACGACGCCTCTCTGCCAAACAAGCGCCAGCCATTGTGACCGTCAAAACCGAAGACTTCAGATGGTTGAGCCGCACTGGTTTCCGGAGGCTTTGCGGCAGCCTTTTCAGGCTCAGGTGTCTTGCCGGGATTGCTGGCGGCTTCACCCTCCGCCCTATCAAAGTGAGAATTTTCTTCTGCGCCCTTTTCGGCAGAGGATTTTTCCGGAGGGGCAGGCGCTTCTGTTTTTTCGCTCAAGCGCTCCAGATCTATTCGCCACTTGCCGTTTTTCCTGGCGCACCGGTAGCCGAGCTCCGTCCGTCCGCCCGCTGTAGAAATCTGTTTTCCATTTACCACGGACAGATAATCAATTTGCTCGAGCGCTTCTTTGCCACCATAGGCGGTGAAGGTTTTGTCAATGATATCCGACACTGTCAGTTCGGCAGACTCCTCTTCCTGGGCGACCGCGCTGCCGAAGGGAAAAATCAGAGTCAGGAGCAAAGCCATTGCTGCGATCTTATGGATCATGGCAAAAGCCGAAAGCCGGCCAGCCGAAAAAAATGATTGAATGTTTGAATTTTTTCGCAAATGTTTTTTAACGGTAGGCAGCACCGCAAGCTCCGGCAGCGGCATCCAGGCTTTCTGAAGACTTGAAATCGTAGGCAGTGCACTGGCCTGCTTGAGGCAGTTCCAAATCAGGAAGGCTCCTGGCCAACTTATGCACGGCCAGCAATTGTTCGATAAGCGCACGCACGTGAGTGAGTGGAACTTGATTGGGCCCGTCGCTTTTGGCTTCATCAGGATTGGGGTGGCATTCCATGAAAACCCCGTCGCATCCGGCAGCCACAGCTGCTCTCGCCAGGGTCGGGATATATTGACGCTGTCCGCTGGAGACTGTTCCGCCGCCACCGGGAAGCTGCACACTATGAGTAGCGTCGAATATTACAGGCACACCGAAAGACTGCATAATAGGAATCGACCGCAAGTCCACGACCAGATTGTTGTAACCAAATGTGGTACCACGTTCGGTCAGTACGGCATTATTGTTGCCGCATTCAACAATCTTGCTGACCACGTTTTGCATGTCGGTGGGCGCCACAAATTGGCCTTTCTTGACGTTTACGACCCTGCCTGTTTCAGCAGCAGCGACAAGCAAATCAGTCTGGCGGCAAAGAAAAGCAGGAATTTGCAAAACATCGAGCACCCGGCCGGCTTCCTTGCACTGCGAGCTTTCATGGATATCGCTCAATACAGGCAAATTCAATTTTGACTTGATATCGGACAGCATAGACAAACCTTCCGTCAGACCCGGTCCTCGAAAAGAATGAATGGAAGTGCGATTGGCTTTGTCGAAAGAGGCCTTAAAAATAAGAGAGAAGCCCAGCTTTTCAGACAGCTCTTTTAGATAAGTAGCTGTGTTGAATATGGTTTCCCAAGACTCGATGACGCAAGGTCCGGCAATCACAACCAGATCTTTGCCGCCGCCCAGCTCGATTTCTCCGATTTTTACCGACACGCTCTTTCCTCCAGGCAATGGGCTCATTTTAGCAAGACCAGTCATCGAGACAGTCTATCTGAAGGGTTTTGTATTGGGAGTTTGATTTAAGATAGCCGTAATTCCAGGACGCCAATCCCAATAGCAGGCTTCGATCGCTTGCACCATACGGAGTTTTCCACCCGACAGGCGTGAAGTTTAGAATGGATTAGAATGGATTACATGGATTAGATGGATCAGATGCTCAAATTGGCACAGAAAGAAGGTAAGAAGGGTATAACCCTTGATCTAAAAGTCTCGCCCGGTGCAAAATCAAACTCATTTGCAGGCATTCAGGGCGGCCGATTGAAAGTGAAAGTTGCCGCAAAGGCACAGGAAGGCGCCGCCAATGCCGCATTGCTGAAATTTATCGCCGGCAGTTTTGCTGTACCGGTCAGCTGCGTGCAGATCTTGTCCGGTAAAAGCGGGCGCCTGAAAACAGTTTTTGTAACCGGCGCCTCAAGTCGGGAGCCTGATCAAGACGCAGCCCAGCAACAACTTCTGTCCGTCGCGCAAAAAATACGAAAGATTGCTAACGCGGACCCAGGTTCTTGACCAGTCGATAGACAGTGTGACCCGCCCTCTGGCTGATGGGCATGACCTGACCCGATTGGATCGCTTCATTAAGCATGGGTCTCAAGGTTCTAATCTTTTTCAGTTGCCGAGTACCTCCGGCCATCTCCGGAAGTGTCATGCCCAGAGGATTTTTCTCCAGGAGCTTGACGACCTTGTTGTCTTCTTTCTTCTCTTTTTCAACAATTGGTTTGGGCTTTGGCGCCACAACGCGACGAGGGACAACCGGAGTCGGGTTTTCTTCCGAAGGAGTTGGATTTTCTTCTTCTGACATCAAGATTTTTCCATGCAGTTTCTTCGATGTTTATTGATACGAAGCGCTCCGGGACTCGATCCAGGCGGATTTTGATCGATCTGAAAAAGCAGCACATCCGCTTGAGCACTTAAATACAAGGATACCTTGTCCTTTTCAAGAATAGTTACGGATTAGCAGTTTTTTGATGACACGCTCACACTCTTATTGATATATTTCGGCCTGTTCCTAATATTGCAACAACCAGCCTGTCCCTGTGTTGCAACTCGTTTGCTGTCGGATGTCTGAGGCGGGCTGCCGCCATGGCTGAGTCTCAGGACTAGAGAATCTAAGAGGTATATTTGAGTGAGTGTCGGTTCATTTGTCTTCATGCTGCACAGCCATCTGCCGTATTACAGGAAAGCAGGGATGTGGCCGTTCGGTGAAGAAAGTGTCTACGAGTGCATCGCAGAAAGTTATATTCCACTGCTCAATGCCATAGGCGACCTCCTGGACGAAGGAATTCAAGCCAAGCTCACGATCGGCATCACTCCGGTACTGGCCGAACAGCTGGCAGACGATCACCTGAAAGCCGGCTTTGACAAATTCATTGCAGACAAAATTGAAGCGGCGCAAAAGGACGAAAAACTTTACAGCGTTCGCGGCGAAAACTCCAATCCAAACAAACTGCTCCTGGCCCGTTTTTACGTCAATCTTTTCCAACACATTCAGAAGGACTGGCACGAGCGCTGGAATCGCGACTTGATCGGTGCTTTCAGACGTTTTCAAGACGCCGGCGCCATTGAAGTGGCAACGTCGGCAGCCACCCACTGTTTTTCACCACTTATGGAAACCGACTCGGCACTCTTTGCCCAGTACAAGGTCGGGGTCGAAACTTATAAGCGACATTTCGGGCGCGACCCGAAGGGCTTTTGGCTGCCAGAATGCGCATACAGACCGCAGCAGGGCAAACGTCCGCCCCTGGAAAAATGGCTGCACGAGCTGGGCCTGCAATATTTTTTCACTGAGTCCTTTGTCATCAAGGGTGGTCAAAGTGCCGAGATGCGCAGAATCATCGGACCTTACGGCTCGATTGAATACATTCCGGCGGCGCCCAGACCAGAAACCGGACTCGACACATTTGAAGCTTTCTGGCTGAAAGAGTTCCCGGTCGCTGTCATGGGACGGCACGAAGAAGCCGGGTATCTGGTCTGGTCGGCAGACCAGGGTTATCCGGGCGACGGTAATTACCGCGAATTCCACAAGAAAGACGACAAGTCGGGCTTGCATTACTGGAAACTTACTTCAAAGACAACCGATCTCGGCGCCAAGCAGCTTTACAACCCGGAAGCGGCGATGACCAGGCTGAATGAAAATTCCGATCATTATGTCGGCTTCCTACAACAGTGTCTGACCGAACACTTGAAGAAAACCGGCGAGCCCGGTCTGGTGATGGTCAGTTTCGACACAGAGCTTTTCGGTCACTGGTGGTTCGAGGGAGTCACCTGGATTAAAGAAGTGATCAAAAAACTGCGTCAGTACACGGCCGTGACGATGCGCACAGCATCCGAATTCCTGGAGGCGACGCCACCTTCCAAAGCAATCGAGCTACCAGAGTCGTCGTGGGGTTCCGGCGGACACTGGCAAGTCTGGCTCAATAACGACACAGAGTGGATGTGGCCGATTATTTCGGAATGCGAGCACACTGCAGAAACGCTTTGCGCTATGTTTGAAAACACCGGCAACGACATGGCAAAGCGAGCGATCAAACAGCTTTGCCGCGAGAATCTTTTGATTCAATCGAGCGACTGGCCGTTCCTGGTCACCACCGGGCAGGCGAAAGTCTATGCCAAGGAACGCTTCGAAGGGCATTACGAGCGCTTCAAAGACCTGGCCAAGATGCTGCGAGAAAACAATTTCGACGGCAACCGACTATCCGAAATCGAGTCGATCGATAACCTGTTTCCGGATGTATCGCCCAGCTATTTCTTATCGCAGCAAGTCTCGACACCGGCATAGCGCCTTTCGTTTTGCAGTCTTAAGGATTCGGCTCTTCGACTCGCACAAGATGCGACCTGCAGAGATTTTGTAAGCAGCAGATTTTAAGAGAGAAAAGAATTCGATGACCCGAACAAAAATAATTGCCACCATTGGTCCGGCTTGCCGCTCCAGGGAAATGCTTGAAGAGTTGATGCGCTCGGGCATGGATGTAGCGCGCATCAATTGCTCTCACGCATCCCATGAAGATATCGCCGGCATCGTCACCGACCTCAGAGAAATCTCCAAACAACTGGATATCTCCGTCGGCATCCTTCTCGATCTCTCCGGACCCAAGATCAGAACCGGAAGAATCGCAGGCGGCAAGGGCGTGCAATTGAAAGTCGGCCAGAAATTTATTCTGACAAGCCGCAAGGTAGACGGCTCCGAAGATATCGTCACCGCCAACTACCCTCGCCTTTCCAAAGAAGTGAAAGCGGGCGACACCATTCTTTTGGACGACGGAATTATCGAACTGAGAGTGCGCAAGTCGAATGAAACCGACGCCGAATGCGAAGTATTGACGGCCGCACATTTGAAAGATCACCAGGGCATAAACATTCCCGGCGTGCGACTTTCTATTCCGGCCCTGACTGAAAAAGACAGAGCGGATCTGGTGGTTGGGCTGAAACACGAAGTTGATTTCGTGGCCCTGTCTTTCGTTCGTGATGCCAGGGATATTGTCGATCTCAGAGAAGCAATCGGAGACCACTGGCCGCCTCCCATGATCATCGCCAAGCTGGAAAAACCGGAAGCTATCGATCAACTGGAAGCGATACTTGATGCCGCCGATGGCGTCATGGTCGCGCGCGGCGATCTGGGTGTGGAATTGCCGCCTGAGAAGGTTCCTCCCATCCAGAAGATGATCATCAAACGCGCCAATCAGAAGGCAAAACCTGTAATCACCGCAACTCAAATGTTGGACTCGATGGCCAGCAATCCGAGGCCGACCAGGGCGGAAGCGTCGGACGTTGCCAACGCGATTTATGACGGCACAGACGCAGTCATGCTTTCGGAAGAAACAGCAACGGGCAGCTATCCTCTTGAAGCCGTGCGCATGATGGACAGGATTGCCTATCAAGCGGAGGCGACAATGAGTTCGCGTATTGTCGAACATCCTTTGCACTCTGCATCACAGGCCGTGGCACACGCCGCTGTCGCCATGGCCCTGGACATGGATGCGCGGGTGGTGGCGACATTTACAAAAACAGGATCGACGGCACGGCTGGTATCGCAGTTCAGACCGCCGGTTTCAATCGTCGCTCTCACTCAGCATGAGTACGTTTACCGACAATTGTCCATTCTCTGGGGCACCACCCCATTGATGCTCACAGAAGTCAGCGATTCCGAATCGACTCTGGCTCTCGTGGAAGAGACGCTCTTGAAGCGCGGACTGGTGTCGCCCAAGGACAATATCATCATCACGGGCGGTCTGCCGATCGCTGCTCGCGGTCCGGCAAATTTCGTCAAGTTGTCGACGATCAATCCAAAGAAGCAAACTCGCAATTTCGAATTCAAAGGCATTTAACCGAACTGCGTGGCGATGGCATGCGTCGCCACAACTATTTGCCGAGCTTCTTGTTAATTGCCCTGATAGCGGCCCGAAACTGCTTGTCGCTCTCCGATTCAGGCTCAGCATACCTTTCGTTCTCTACTTCTTCGTTCGGTGTTAGGCCGATGCGGTTTTTGGCGGCGTCGCCTATCCATTCGCCGTTGGGAGTGAAAAAGCGGAAATTCGTCACTTGCAAGCGGCTCCTGGCTGGCTGATCCATGAAAATAGTCTGCCCGATGCCTTTGCCGAATGTCTTTGTGCCGATAAGCGTACCTTCGCCATTTTGCTGAATTGCAGCAGCGAAGATTTCTGCAGCTGAGGCTGTATCGCCGTTGACTAGAATGACTGTCGGTTTGTCAATCAGATCCGGCAATCTGAGGTCGCGCTTTTCTACGACTTTGCCTGAGGGCAACACGTCTCTTTTCACCAATTCCCATTGGTCCAGGGTGTAATCGGTATTGTCGTAGCGTGCAGGACCGGTGGCCCGGTCGTCTTCAGTACGCGTTTTGGAAGTCAGCAGTGTGCCTTTTGCGACAATTATCGATGCTGACTGCAACGCCTGGTCGACCGATCCGCCAAGATTGCCGCGCACATCAAATACAAATCCGTCTGCATATGGATATCGCTTGACGGCATTTTGTACTTCATACGACGCGTCATCTTGCATGAAGTCGCGAACGCGAATGTACGCGATATTCGTTCCTGGAATCATCCTGTCGACCACACAAGGAATGTCAACTGTTGTCGGGATGAGAGTCAGTTCGCGTTTCTGTCCGTCTCTTGTCACAGTGATGTCGTGCGTACTGGGAGCCAACAAGAGGGCAAAACCTTCTTCAGGTTTTTTGGCAGTCAGATCGACACCGTCGACATTAGTAATGTAATCACCTTTTTTGACACCCATTTTGTGAGCAGCGCTTCCGGGAATCACTTCGATGACTCTGAGCGAACCTGTTGTTTTTGCTTTCCCCGGCTCGACTGCAATTACCTCGAGGCCAACACCTTTACTTGCGCCCTTCATCACACGGTCGAGTTGGGCGGATTGGGTAGGGTTGAGCACCCTGGAGAAAGGATCGCCTGTACGCGACAATTCCTGGTTGACAAAACGGAAGGCATCGTCAGGTGTTTTGATCTGACAATTGTATTTGTTTTTCAAGTCGGACAAATCACCCAGAGGCGCCGGGTCGTAGACATTTCTCCAGGCTTTGTCGATCAGGGCATTGTATTCTCGGGAAATCGGACACGCGGTGCCAGTACTGGCTTCGCCGCCTTTGCCCGCAGCTTGAGACTTTTCGGAGCCGGCGATTGCGGCGGCGCCTGCCGCGTCAGCCTGCCCGGCGATTCCCTCACTGTTTTGCCGACGTGCAAATGCCTGACTTTCCGCAATGGAGGGTATCAGGTGCTCGGCGTTTTCATTAGCAGCCTGGTTTGGCGACTCGCGGTCGCCTCGGTAGGCTCTGTTCGGGGAGTCTGTACTGCTCATTTTGACCGTGAAGGCACTTGGCGCTTACTTCATTGAAAGAAAGTGTGTGACGGTGCTCTGATCTTAGATCCGCCATCCAGGACTGCCTATCGTGTAACTACGGTTAGAACGGTTCTAGACGGCAGGCTTTACCAAATAGCCGCAGACCGGGTCACTCTTGAGCATATATTTTTCGCGAGTCACCTTCACACCCAGGAGAGTCTCCATTAACCGGGGTTCAAGGGCGCAAAGCTGGCGGTATTTGTTGGCCAGGTCATGTAATGCGCAGTGGCGCTGAAAGATGAAAAAATTGCCGTCCGGAAGCGTTTCCCACTCAGTCATGTAGCCGTCTTCCGAGAAAATTTTCGCAACCTCTTCCACTCTTTGCTCGAGCGATTTGCCCTCCATGCGGGGCAATAGACGGCCAACGCGCTTTTCATTGCGCCTTTCAAGAAGCTTCATAACCCCCTTGTGACCGGCTTCTTCAAAAACCATATCCACAAGCTCGACAGCCAGAGTCTGCATGCCGGAAGGAAAGAGCGACTCGGCTTTTTCGGACAGGCTGTACTTATAGGTCGGCCGTCCCCGGGATTGCTTGACCATGCGAGAGTGGACCAGCCCCTCCTGCATAAGCCCGGAGATATGTCGCCTGACTGCCATAGACGTAATATTCAGCAGTTGGCACAGCTGCCCAATTGTCATCTCGCCATGGCGCTTCAAGTAGAGGAGCACGGCTTCTTGAGTAGTTTCTGGTGTGCTGGAAAGGGGATGCGTGATCATATTTCTATTGTGTAACTGTGTCGCAACAATGCCTTTTGCACATTGCCTGCCTATCACCTACCCCAAATTTCTCATTCAGGGGGCTCCTGGAGCCACCGTCTGTCTAACAGAAACTATTCTTAAGACCCTGAGTGTTTGGTAGATTTTTGATACTATTATATCTATAAAAGCCAACCAATTGAAACTTTGATATGTTTAAGGTGCCTTCTCAAGGAGGACTTTATCTAAAAAGGATAGGATATATATTCCATAAAAAACTTACTGCAGGGCTATCAGCTCAAGAAACAACAAGAGCACCGAACAAGAGAAAGAAAAGGACCGGAAATCAAATGGCAGCACGCGATTCAAAACAGGAAAGTCTACTTAAAATTGAAGACCTCTGGGTTTCAGTCGAAGGCAAAGACATCCTCAAGGGTGTCAACCTCGCCATCAACAAAGGTGAAGTGCACGCCATCATGGGTCGCAACGGTTCCGGCAAGTCGACTCTGTCCTACACGCTCATGGGTCACCCGCGCTATCGAATCAATCGCGGCTCGATCATCTTCAAGGGCGAAGAGATTGGCGATCTGCCCCCGAATGATAGAGCGAAGATGGGATTGGCGCTTGCTTTCCAGTATCCAGTCGCCATCCCCGGCGTTTCTGTTTCGAATTTCCTGCGTGCTTCCGTCAAGTCAGTGCGCGGTCAAGAAATTCCCGTCAAAGAATTTCGCCAGGAGCTGAAAGCTCAAATGGCTCTGTTGGAAGTGAAGGATGAATTTCTTTCGCGCTATATCAATGACGGTTTCTCGGGCGGCGAAAAGAAGCGCCTGGAAATTCTCCAGATGACTATGCTCAAGCCGGCACTGGCGGTGCTTGACGAAACAGACTCCGGTCTTGACATCGACGCTCTCAAAGTTGTCTCCACAGGCATCAATACTCTGGCGACGAAAGAAACCGCAGTACTGCTCATCACACACTATCAGCGCATTCTCAATTATGTAAAACCGGATTTCGTCCACGTCTTCCAGAGCGGTCAGATTGTCAAAACGGGCGGAAGCGAGCTTTCCGAAGAGCTCGAAGAACGCGGTTATGACTGGGTAACACAAGAACTTACACCCTCGGGCGTAGCTTAGCCTGAAGGAGGCAACCATGGCAGCCGAACTTAGACAACCACACGAAACCACTGAGTCAATCAGGTCTATTGCATCCGACTACAAGTACGGATTCAGCGACACGGAAGACTATGTTTTCAAATCGGGCCGCGGGCTGACAGAAGAGATCGTGCGCCGAATTTCCGAAATGAAAAACGAGCCGGAGTGGATGCTCAAGTTCCGCTTGCGTGCGCTCGACGTTTTCAGAAAGAAACCGATGCCCACCTGGGGCAATTGCAAATTGCTCGGCGATATCGACTTCGACAACATCTTCTACTACATCAAGCCATCCGAAAGAGGCGAGAAGAATTGGGATGAGGTGCCTGAAGGTATCAAGCAAACATTTGACAGACTGGGCATTCCTGAAGCCGAGCGCAAATTCCTGGCCGGTGTCACCGCTCAATATGAATCGGAAGTCGTTTATCATTCCATTCGTGAAGATCTGGAAAAGCAAGGCGTCATCTTCCTCGACATGGACTCCGGATTGCGCGAGCACGGGGACATAGTACGCGAACACTTTGCCACGGTTATTCCGGCCGCAGACAATAAGTTCTCGGCATTGAACTCGGCTGTCTGGTCAGGCGGCAGTTTTATCTGGGTGCCGCCGGGCGTCCGGGTGGAAATTCCGCTGCAAGCCTATTTCCGCATCAACGCAGAAAACATGGGGCAGTTCGAGCGTACACTGATCATCGCCGAACCAGGCAGCTACGTGCACTACATCGAAGGCTGTACCGCGCCCACTTATTCGACCGATTCGCTGCACTCGGCAGTGGTTGAGCTGATCGCCAAAAAGGGCGCACACATTCGCTACACGACCATTCAAAACTGGTCGAAGAACGTATACAACCTGGTCACCAAGCGGGCCGTAGCGCACGAAGATGCGAAGGTCGAATGGATCGACGGCAACCTTGGCTCGAAATTGACCATGAAGTATCCGGCTATTTACCTGGTCGGACAGCGCGCGCACGGCGAAGTGCTTTCCGTTGCTCTTTCCGGCAGCGAGCAGCACCAGGACGCCGGCGCCAAGATCATCCATGCCGCGCCCAATACCACATCCACCATCGTCTCCAAGTCGATCACCAAAGACGGTGGACGCGCTTCATATCGCGGACTGATCAAGGTGTATCCGGGAGCGAAAAATTCCAAGTCCTCAGTTCGTTGCGACGCTCTCCTTCTTGATGAAGCTTCCCGCTCCGACACTTATCCAACAATGGTAGTGGACGAGAAAGAAGTGACCATCGAGCACGAAGCTACCGTTTCCAAAGTCGGCGAAGAGCAGCTCTTCTACCTGATGAGCCGCGGTCTGACCGAAGCGGAAGCCAAGGCGATGATCGTCAACGGTTTCTTTGAGCCCTTCACCAAGGAGCTTCCACTGGAATACGCTGTTGAGCTCAACAGGCTCATCCAGCTCGAAATGGAAGGGTCCGTAGGTTAGTCATGGGGATTCAAGACTGGGGCGAGCCATGTAAAAACATGGCCATAGACCTATGTGAATTGGCGTGACAACTGGAAAGTCAAATTAATGGGTGAGAAGGTGAAAATGATAGCGAAAGAGCGAGTGGACGAGATAACCAGGCAAACGGCTGAACCGGCCTGGCTTAAAGACAGCCGCCTGAAAGCTTTCGAGTCATATTTAAAGACTCCAACTCCGTGCAATCGCGACGAGAATTGGCACCGCACAGAAGTAGATGCTCTCGATCTCGCTGCTCTCAATGTGATCGTCAGCGACAGCAAAGAAAAGCAAGCCGGCAAAGAGCCGGAAGTGATTACACAGGCGTTCGCCCACCTGGGAAAAAAACTGCCCTACATATATACGACACCGCAAAATGTTGAGATCGGAAATGCGGACAGCGAACTCCTTTCCAAAGGTGTGATTTTCTGCTCGTTGAAAACTGCATTAACTCAGCACGCTGATCTTTTGAACAAATATCTATCCGCTCAAGACTTGTCGAAGCCTGATTTTGCCCACGATGACAAGTTCTACTTGATGAATCAGTCCCTTTTCAATTGCGGTGCATTTCTCTACGTTCCGAAAAACGTCAGCCTGGATAGTCCAGTGCTGAACGTCTTTACAAGTGGCGAGGAAACATCCATTGCTGTCTTTCCACGGGTAATAATCATCGTTGAGCAGGGAGCAAAAGCCGAATTCGTCAATATTTCCACATCGGCAAAAAGTAAGAAATCTGAAAAAAGTGCTCTTTCACTGATCAACTCATCGATCGGAACTTTAGTCGGTCACGGCGCCAGCCTCTACTACCTGGATGTCTCCGATTTCTCCACCAATACATTTGCAGTTTCGCGCGTATACAATGAAGTGAAAAAAGATGCTGCACTGCATTCGTCTACAGTCGCATTAGGCGGCTGGCAGATCAAATCGGACATTCAAACGAACCTCAAAGAACCAGGCGCCAAGAGCGATATTCGTGGCGTAGTTTTAGGCGCGGGCAGCGAACGTTATAGCTTCAACACCATCCAGGATCACATCGCACCGGATACAGCATCGACAATCAATTTCCGGGTTGCCTTAAAAGACAGTTCTTCTTCCGCCTACCTGGGGACAATCAGAGTCAGCAAAGAAGGGCAGCGCACCGATTCTACTCAAAGCAACAAAAACTTGCTTCTCGGCTCCGACGCTCACGCAGACTCGATTCCAAAACTGGAGATTCTGGCTGACGACGTCAAATGCTCTCACGGTGCCACAGTAGGTCCGGCAGACAAAGAACAGATTTTCTACCTGATGAGCCGTGGAATGGACAATCTGGAAGCTGAAGAGCTGATTGTCCAAGGCTTTTTCCGTCAGGTCGTGCAGTCCTGCCCGGTAGATGGAGCAGGCGATTGGATAAACACCCTGGTGGCAGAAAAAATCCACAGCGAGAATCCGAATGTATAGAAAGATGCATGAATTTATTTCTTAGGAGTAATTTCCAGATGACCGTAGAATTCGTAAGAGTGGCAAAGGCAGCGGATATTACGCTTGGCGCAGCACGCGTTTTCACCGCCTTTGATACGGAGCTGGTCCTCTGTAACGTCGATGGAGAATTTTACGCCATCGCCGATTTATGTACTCATGACGGCGGGCCGCTTGGAGAAGGCGAGCTTGTCGAAAATCAAATAGAATGCCCCCGCCATGGTGCGCGCTTTGACGTTGTTACGGGCAAGGCCCTGTGCTTACCGGCGATAATGCCGGTGCCGACTTACAAAGTCGAATTGCGTGGGGATGAAATTTGGGTAGCGGCACAAGCCACTGCCAGCGGTGCGAGGTAATAGAAGATGAGTGAGAATCTCAATAAATTGAACGTAGAACAAATCCGCAAGGACTTTCCAATTTTACAGCGCCAGATAAGTGGTAAACAGCTCGTTTATCTGGACAACGCAGCCACATCGCAAAAACCTCGCTCTGTAATCGACGCTATTACTGCCTACTACGAAGGCTACAACGCAAACATTCACAGAGGCATTCACACCCTTGCCGAAGAAGCAACCGATGCTTACGAAGGCGTTCGCGAAACAGTTCGCGAATTCATTGATGCCGAACAAACTCACGAAATCATCTTCACCAGCGGCACGACCGAAGCTATCAACCTGGTCGCTTATACCTGGGGCAACGCCAATATTCTTCCAGGCGATGAAATTGTCCTTACCGCCATGGAACATCACTCCAATTTGATTCCCTGGCAAAGACTGGCGACCGAGCGATCGGCCAGACTCGTCTTCATCCCACTCACTGAAGATGGGCAGCTGGACATGGTGGAAGCGAAAAAACTGATCGGCGAAAAAACGAAACTCGTCGCGGTTACCCAGATGTCCAATGTTCTGGGCACTATCAATCCTATAAAGGAACTGGCTCAACTGGCCCACTCAAAAGGTGCCGTTATCCTTGTTGACGGTGCCCAGGGTGTCCCGCATGTGAAGACCTCAGTGAGGGCCCTAAATGTTGATTTTCTGGCTTTCTCCATGCACAAAATGCTGGGACCAACCGGCGTCGGAATTTTGTATGGCAAAACAGAATTGCTGAATGCAATGCCGCCATTTCAATCCGGCGGTCATATGATCACCTCTGTATGGCGCGAAAAGGCGACCTGGTCGGAACTGCCCTGGAAATTCGAAGCAGGCACCCGCAATATTGCCGATGTGATCGCATCAGGAAAAGCAATCGAATATTTGAGCGCTCTGGGTATGGACAATGTCCGTGAGCACGAAATTGAAATCACCAAGTATGCGCTTAATAAGCTGAATGAGCTTGGCGATATCACAATTTTTGGACCCAAGAATGCTACCCTGCGCGGTGGCGTAATTTCCTTCAACGTTGACGCCATTCACGCACACGACATCGGACAAATTTGCGCCGACGCCGCCATTGCAATTAGAGCCGGACACCACTGCTGCCAGCCTCTGATGCGCGATTTGAACGTTATGGGAACGGCAAGAGCGAGTTTCTATATCTACAATACAAAGGCAGAAGTCGATCTTTTATTTGAAGCGCTGAAGGAAGCAGATAAGGTATTAGGTCATGTCGCTTGCAGATGATCTCTATCGGGAAACCATTCTCGATCACTATCACAATCCCCGCAACCACGGGGCAATAGAGCATCCAACCGCGCAAGTTGAAGGCGTCAATCCGCTTTGCGGCGATGAGCTGACACTCTATCTGACAGTCAAAGACGACAAAATCGAAGACGTAAAACTGACCGCAAAGGGCTGTTCGATCAATACGGCCTCTGGCTCGATGATGTCAGAATTGTTGCTTGGCAAAAGCGTTGAAGAAGCCAACCAGATTGTGGACTTGTTCAAACGGATGATGCTGGACAAAAAAGAAGAAGTCGAATTACCAGAAGAATTGGAAGACCTGGAAGCCCTGCGCGGAGTCAAAAAATATCCCGTGCGCATTAAATGCGCACTCTTGCCCTGGAACACAATGCTTGAGGGGCTTGGCAACGTACTCAAATCACCCCTACCATAATTTTCAAACCGAACCGTTAACGGTTCAGTTTTGAAAATCCAGCCCAAAAGCCCGAAAATCCCACCCCAATAGGAGATACGAAAAATGTCCTCGTTGCAAGAAGATGTTGTGCAAGAGAATCTGAGGACAGTTATCGATCCGGAATTGGGGGTCAATATTGTCGACCTTGGTCTTATTTATGGAATCCAGGTTGAGGGACCAAGCGTTACGGTCAAATTGACTCTCACGAGCCCGGCATGCCCGCTCGGTGCGGTTATTCAGTCGCAAGCGCATATGGCGGTCAAGAAGCTGCCCTGGGTTGAAAACGTCAAGGTCGATCTGGTTTGGACGCCAAGATGGGACCCAAGAACAATGGCCAGTGAAGACGCCAAGATGCAATTGGGCATTCTATAGAGCTAGCAGTCTCCAGAATCCTTATTTCAACATTTATAGACAACCCTTCAGGTTTCGCTTCCGATTCATGAAACTGCTTTCCAGTGGAAGTAAACTGAATCTTCAGGGCAAAGCCTGCCAAGAAGAAATGGGGAAATCTGGTCTTACTGATGCCAAAGCCTGTACTGCACGACCATGACGGACACGTAGACGACATTTTGAGCGCCGTTTTGCTCTGGATGGCGCCGGAAGTGGATCTCCAGGCAGTTGGTATCACTAATGGTGACTGCTTTGCAGATCAGGCATACAGCGCAATGGTCAAAATTGCCACCTACCTGCAGCTGGAAGGCGCAGAGATTGCGGTTACCGAGGATCCAGTCCCAAACCCATTTCCAGACAACTGGCGCAAAGAGAGTTTTATCATCAACGAATTGCCGCTGTTTAGCGAGATAGAAATGCGCCGGTCCTATCAGCCCAAACAAGGCAGAAAGATAGAGTCGGTTTTCTACGATTGTTTGAATAACACAAAAACGCCAATGACAGTCGTCACCACGGGACCGCTAACGAACATCGCTCACTTGTTGCGCGACCATCCCGACCTCAAAGGCAAAGTTGAAGATCTCGTCATCATGGGTGGTGCCTTCAATGTTCCTGGCAATGTTCAGGAGGATGGGCATGACGGTACTGCAGAATGGAACATCTATGCAGATCCAGAGGCATTCAAGGCAGCGCTGGACTGCAAGGTTCCCATTAAGTTGATTCCTCTTGATGTAACCAATCAATTGCCAGTTACCAAAGAATTTTTGACCATGCTCGACCAATCCTCCGATCGTTCGCGTGGCTGCAAACTCGCTCTGCGTCTATGGTCCCTGGTGAAGGGCTTTGAATACTATTTCTGGGACACTCTTACTGCAGCAGCGACAATTAAGCCGGATCTCTTTACCTTCAAAGAGATGCGTATTGACGTGGCAACTCAAGGCAAAAGCATGGGAAAGACTTCTTCCTCGCTGTTTGGCGGTCGAAAGGTGCAAGTCGCCACAAACGTAGACAAGGATGGATTCGAATCCTTGTTGCTTTCAATTTTCAAAACAAGATAACGCGATCTTATTTTTCGTACTTTGCCGCTTCTTTCGAAAGTGAGGCCGCGAGGTTTGAATGTCCTTTATCTTCCAGTTGCCGTGCTACCCGCAAAAGCAGGTTTGGAGCGTCTTTGACGCGACCAGTCAATTCCAGCAGCGAGGCATAATCCAGTCCCAACTGCGCCAACTCGCGTGCGATTTTTTCGACCGTCGATTTATCCCCGATTTGCTGAAAGTGGTTCAAGCTTAATTCATAAACCTCTTTTGCTTTCAGAAAATACGGCTCGGCTTCTTTGAAATTTCCCTGTGCGTTGAGCAATACCGCTGTCTGAACCATTATCGGTGCCAATCTAATGTCATAGGAACCCAGGCGTTTCTTTAGAAACGACAAAGCGGTTTTGTGCACGAAAGCTCCGGCACCGTATGCGATGCTCATATCCTCTCCCATTGCGTAACAGCCTTCGTAAAAACGAGGCATGAGCCAGAGTAATGGCACTGCACCACAGTACCAGCAGAGGATCATTGCAACCACAAGCACCGCCAAAGCAATCAACCACAGCACGTGCATTGTCATCCCGGCAAAAACATCTTCGCAATTCCTTTGATCATCCCGGAGACGCCGGAGAATCCTACTGAGTAGTCAGCTACATCTCCATTGGGCCGAAGAAAGATCATTGTTGGAATCGGGCTTACATGATACTTCTCCACCAATTCCTGGTTATTTTCATCATCAACATCGACAACAGTGAATTCCACTTTCTTGCCGAAGCGTGACCTGGCTTCGTTGATAATCGGCTCCAAATCCTTGCATGGCTCGCACCACTTCGCGCTGAAGATCAAGACTTTACAGGCGTCCTGCAAGGGCCTCCCTCCTGGAAAGGCGGGCCCTTGCAAATTGGCATTGCGGGCCAGCACAGGACCAATTATTTCCGATGGTAAATTAAGTAGCAAATCGTTTGCCCGGCGAGACTTTTCTGGATCCTTACTGGCGCGAGCAATCATGAATGCGTTGCGTATGTTCTCTCTGGCCTTGATTGGATGTCCGGTTTTAAATTGTGCCAAAGCGAGCAATACATAAGGCTCTGGATTCTGCGGCTCCGCTTCGATCACTTGCTTCAATACCGGAATTACTCGCACAAACTGCTTGGCTTGCATCATTTCACGAGCCTTCATCAGTCCGGGCGAGGCGGCCAGTCCGTCTGGTCCCGGTAATCGTTGCTTGATCCAGCCGTCGGTCAGGTCAATCACTTCCTTCGAGAATTGTCCTTGCTCGTATACCAGGTGTTCGGCACCGTTCACCATCGCCATTTGCTTGTCCTGGGTAACAAGCTCTTCAAACAGCTCCCTGGTGCCTTCTGCCTTCACCAGCTTATCTTTTCCGCCTTGAACGATAAGCACCGGCATCTTATCTATCATTTTCGCTCGCTCGTGGTTGTCGTTCATGAACGCTTGAAATTGCATCAATTCTTTTGCCGACAAGTTCATTCGATCGAGAGGATCCTCTGTCCATTCCTCTCTCAGCGATGGGTCGGACGTGGCTTGATGAACAACGGATTTTTCAACATTGACTTTGCGATTGCCGGTGAGCAAATGCATAAAGACCTTAAAATCCGTTTTTCCTGTTTTAAATCGCTCAGCAGCCGGAACTGCAGATATCAGCCCATTTATCAAAGTGGGGTTCTCGGCAGCGACATCAAGCGCTATCGCTCCACCCATAGATTCACCCAGCAAAAACACCGGCACGCCCGGATTGACCATATGCAAGACTTTGAGCGTGGAGACGATATCGTCGGTACAATGTTTGAAGTCACACTTCTCTCGCCCTTTCGCTGCCATCCACGATCCAAATCCACGCACGTCGACTGCATAAACAGCATAACCACGCGGCGCCATTGCTTTGCCGAATTGCTCAAAACTGCCGCTGTGCAATCCCAATCCGTGCACACAAAGAATAATTGCTCTTGGTTTGCCCAGAGGGTTTAGCCAGGACAGACAGGGCGCTTCACCAGTCAGTTTTTTATCCGTCTTTTCAAGATCTGTTTTTGTCGGGTTATCTTTTTCCTCGACTCTGATTTTAGTTTCTGACTTCTCCAAGACATCCTGCCCCGAAATGACTTCAATCGAGCGGTCCTGCGTTTTTTGAATGCTGGTAGATGAGCTGGCATTGTCCTGGAAGCGCGCTGCTTGCTTTTGCTGCAGGCGCTTTTCTCGCAGTTGGCGGTGCCGTTCGACAAACCTCGCAGCGGGTCTAAACTTCGGTGGCGAAGAATAACTTTGATCGCTGTCCTGCGCCAAAACAGGCACCGTCGTCCCTCCCAAAAGAAAGACTGATAGATTCAGAACCAGATAATTTGTTTTATTCACGCCGGCACGTTTTGCTTCTCCAACCAACCAGTGCATTATATAACCCATGGTTTTCCCTCATTGACTTCACCAGCCGCCGCTATTACTCTTCAAACAAAAGCCCCGGGGCACTTACTAGACAAACAGACGAACAATAAAAGCGTACTTGGCAGAAATGCCAAGAGCCAATCCGCCATTTCAATTTCACGTACTTCTGCATTATGTTGATATGGGCGGCCATTGCTAAGAATGGAAATCACCATGCCGGAAAACAATTCTCCATCCGCGAACCACGCCACGGATCTGGTCCCCGAAACGACCGGCTCACTGAGCGCAAAATTTCGTGCGGTCAAGCAAAGAGTACAGGCATACCAGGCTAAGATTCGCCCATACCAGGACAAAATCAACAAAATACGCATCGTACTGTATGCGATAGCCATTCCCTGGGCGATCTTCATAGCCATCAAATCACTGCCATATTATGCCGCCATCGGCAAAGGCGAATCATATTTCAAACAAGGCCTGTACAACGAGGCCGAAAAAGAGTTTCTCTTCTGTTACGAACAGTGCAAGACAGAAAACGCAAAAGATCCGCGTCTGGCGCGCGTTTTGAACAATCTAGGAATGATTTATCGAGGCACAGGGCGCTACAGGCTGGCAGAACCTTATGTCAAAGAAACAGTTGAGATCGCCGAAAAGCACTTTCAGAAAAAACAGGAATATCCCATGAGCTTGAGCAATCAAGGCGCGCTTCTCAACGACGAGGGGCGATATAGCGAGGCGGAGGAAGTTTACCGAAAAGCTCTTCTAGTATGGAAAGACAACATCAAAAAGGAGAGTGATTCGAAGCTCGCTTCCATTTACAACGGACTGGCGCGATCGCTTCGAGAGCAGGGAAAGCTCGACGAAGCCGAGGCTCAAGCGCAGAAAGCACTGTCAATGAAAGAGAAAGAATCAGGTAAAAACTCGCTTGATGCAGCATCGGTTTTGGAAAATCTCGGCAAGATCGCACAAAAAAAAGGCGCCTTCGAGCAATCACAAAGGTACTTCGAATCTGCCCTCATAATCGACCGAACAGCCTTTGGAGAGAAACATCCGGACGTCGCCTCCGATCAATGCGGCATGGGCAGGCTCTACATGCAAGTAGGGAAATTGAAGGAAGCAAGAACTTTTCTCGAACAATCTCTGGCGACGCGTCAACACTTTTTCAAAGCTGATCATCCGACAGTTGCGCGCACGCTTTCGTCCTTAGGAGAACTAAACATCAAAGAGGGCGACCGTCAAAATGCAATTACCAATCTCAATCTGGCGTTAAAAACTCAAAGCCAGTTTCTTGGCCCTCAACATCCTGATACTCTTGAGACTGCAAAAGCACTCACGAAAGCGATGAGCATGCAAAAATGAGCATAAAAAAGGAACCATCCAAATAAACAAAAATGATCGACTATCTCGATTTTGTCCTGCGAATTGATGCCGGACTGTCAGGCGAAAGGCTGCGCATCTGGCGGCAGTTGACACTTACAAACGGTCGGCCGATCGGTATTTATGCGGCAGGAGAAAAGGGAAAGTTCGGCGGTATTTCGCTGCACTTTTTCCTCACCTACATCAAAACCGCATCACCAGATGACTTTGAACGATTCTCCAGTGATTGCCTGGAATATGCATTGAAAGCCAATCAAATTCCTGCTGCAAAACAACTTATTTCAAGCTGCCTTGTTTTGCCGTGCATTGCCACTCATACGACATTTCGCGAACTTGTGCTGGCGGCAGAACGTGCCGAAAAGCTCGATAAGAGCGACAGCAAAAAGAAAGCAAAGGGACAGAAAAGCGGGTTTTTAGAGACAGCGATCATGCCATGTTTGTTGAATCTAACCACTCACAAATCGTTCCATTCCGGTACCCAATCCGGTTTTACCTGTGCCATTTTCAATGCCGGCCAAGAGTTTTTGCTCAAAAACGTCGTCTGCGCCAACTTCCCGCTTGCAGAAGATGCACAGCACAGATGACAGTTATCTCAGAAAATCAGTGCCAATAAGAAGAATTGATTATGTTGGCAGGCAGGCTCTGAACACGCGGTTATTATTTAAATTAACACAGGTATACGCTCAACACGCATACGTGTCGGCGAATCCCCGGGCCGAGTCTAGGATAGGTGACAGCAATGATTGGCGCGAAGACAGAATCGATAACCCCAGAAGTTGTAAACAACGCCCTCAAAGTGGTCATGGACCCCGATCTCCATACCGACATCGTCACCCTGGGCATGATTTCCGACATCAAAATCGACGGCGGCAAGGTCTTCTTCAAGCTCACCCTCACAACGCCGGCTTGCCCTGTCAAGGAAAAACTGGAGAGCGAAGCCAAAGAGGCAGTCGCCAAAATCCCCGGCGTCACCGAAGTGGAAATGGAATCAGGTGCTGCAGTAGCCGGTCAGAGACGCCTGCCAGGCGGAAAAGAGCCGGTCGAAGGCATTCGCCAGATCATCGCAGTCACCTCTGGCAAGGGCGGAGTCGGCAAAACCACTGTTTCAGTCAACCTGGCGATCGCCCTGGCACACCTGGGTGCCAGAGTCGGCATTCTCGACGCCGACATCACCGGACCCAACGTTCCTCTCATGATGGGAGTCAGCGACTATCAGCCCGTCGCCAAAGACAATAGAATTCTGCCCACCGAAAATTACGGTGTAAAAGTCATCTCCATGGCATTTTTCGTCAACAGAGAAACACCGATCATCTGGCGCGGACCAATGCTCGACAAAGCTATTCGCCAGTTCTTGCGCGACGTGCAATGGGGCGAGCTTGATTATCTAATCGTCGACATGCCGCCGGGCACAGGCGATGCGCAATTGACTATGGTTCAGGCGACACAACTTTCAGGCGGCGTCATCGTCACCACCCCGCAAGAAGTGGCTCTTATGGACGGACAAAAGGGCTACGCCATGTTCCAGCAAATGGACGTGCCGGTGCTTGGATTTGTTGAGAACATGAGCTATTTCCAACCGCCCGGTTCGACTGAGCGCTTTGAAATCTTCGGTCACGGCGGCGGAAGAAGAATCGCAGAAGCAGCCGGCGTTCCTTTCCTCGGCGAAATTCCGCTCGACACAACCATCCGTGAAGGCGGCGACCTCGGCGCACCAATAACTGCTACGAATCCAGATAGCCCCGTGTCCAAGGCCTTCATCGAGATTGCCAAGCAAGTTGCCGCTCAAGTCAGCATCCATACTCTGACACCAGCGTAACTCGAGCGACCGCAGTGGTGAAAACACAAGGTTTTCTCGAACCTATCGATGACAGAGAAGCACCAGGCGCAAAAGCAATTGCGGCGTTCTGGCGTGAACTTGAAGTCTTCCACGTTGAACTCGATCATCCAGCGGTGGGATTGCTCTTGATGGAGCTGATCGAAACACACGAGAAGGCCGCCTTCGCCTGTTTTGAATTGGCGGATCATCCCGTGCTGAATTGGTTCGGCTCGCGAAATCGACTGGACGAATTCGACTTCTTTCGTAAGCTCTTGGTGCATCCGGCAATCTCTGAAGTTCTGCCAGGGCTCGCGATCCCAAAAATGATCAAGGAACTTGATGTGGGCTGGGGAACATCATTCACGCTGGATGGAACACTCGCACAGATTTTGGTCAACGGCGGCTCGCAATATGCATTCAGCGGCTCAGACAGTGAAGCCAAAGAGATTGGGCAAAATTTCTCAGACGCACTCTTTGCAGGTCGCTATTGCGAAAACCTCGTCTACGATACTTTCGACAAGTGGACCCCATGGTTTTCCGGCAATCAAAACTACGACCACACCTGGTTCGGCGTCGACAAACGCTTGAGCAGATTCTGGCTGCTTGCCATCACGGACGATGACTGAAAGCTAAGCGTGGTTTCCATTGCCTGATTTCAATTCTGCAAGTACTTCACGCAATAATGCATTTGTTTCATCAGATGCTATTTGCACTTTTCGCAAGGTCTCTCGATGCATTTCATCAAAGGCTCGAAACACGAGCATGAATCCCAACATCCTTAGTATCGGTATGAGAAAACTGCAAACCAGCTGAAATGCCATGACTGCACCTCCAAAATCAATGCTCTAATCCAGTTATACAACTATCGCCCGAGACCAATGACACGAGAACCATTCACTCAGCTAATATGTCTCCATGTCTAACCTCAATCGAATTTGTTCGATCTGACAGATGCTGATGCACCTGGTGCGTCGGAAGAAACAAAAAAATCCGAGAGCTGGCTACCAATGTGGTTGAGTCCAGCAGGGGAATCAAACAGCTTCTCAGCGATCCAAAAACCGCAACCGACGAGACTTTTCAGCGCAACTTGTGCAAGTCTCTGCGCAAAGGTGCAGGTCAAACCCCGGCATTAAGGGCGGGGTCTCCTTGTGAGGATGACTTGCACAATGAAATTCAGGCGATCCGCAAAGCCGACATTGCCTTTTGGGATTCCTTCGCTGAAGCCAACAAACGGTTTGCTAATGCGCCTCTATTATTCTTCCTGTTTGCTTGAACTAATTCGGTTTTTGCATTCATGTTCTGCTGGCGGGTCGCGCAAGAACCGAATACAAAAACCTAGTATTGCGACTTTTGGGAACGCTCAATAAGGCTGCAGGCGAAAAATCCCATAATTGCGCCTAAAATCCCGGCAATCAGTCCGCATATCAACAGAATTTCGAAGTTACTGGAGTCGAAAACACCTTTCGGGCCGTCTGCCGGTGCGATCAGGAAATACCAGCCGGCCGCGGCACCGCCTGCAAAAGAAATTACGGCAGTGAAAGCGGCTGATAGATATTGCATGAGAATGGCTCTCATCCATTTGCTGGTTGGTCAGATGTCTGACTAAATCAATTCTAGCGGATCACTTTCATCAAGAGGTTCTCCTCTTAAAAGACTGACTCAGGAAGCGCACGTAGTTCGAGGGCAGCTAGCTGCCCTCGGCCGCAACGTGGAAAAATGAACGAACCTCTCCAATCTGAGGTCTTGCACACCGATCTGAATTCGCTATGATATTGCCGGTAGGGGCATTATCTGCCGCGAACAAAAGATAGCCGACTCTATATACGGTGCATGTTAGAAAGTCTCGAAATCAAAGATTTTGCTCTGATTGAACAGATCAAGATCGATTGGAAAAATGGTCTGAATATCCTCACGGGCGAGACTGGCGCGGGTAAATCCATTGTCATGGATGCCCTGAGCGCGGTATTGGGCGGCAAGGTCGGCCCTCAATTTATTCGTATTGGGGCCGAGCGATCGAAAATCGAAGCCACATTTCAACCGACACCAAGGGTGGAAGCGTGGCTCAAGCAAGAAGATCTGATCGATGAAGACTCAAAGGCGCTTGTTGTCAGCCGAGAGATCACCAAGACCGGATCGAAAGTTCGCATTAACGGCACGACGGTCAACCATTCGCACTTGCAAGAGTTGCGCGCGCTTCTGATCACTGTTCATGCTCAGCACGAAGCAAGAACATTGATGTCGCCTC
>JADZFV010000194.1 GCA_020854255.1 Candidatus Melainabacteria bacterium
AACGCGCTCAGCATCGCTGAGAAGTGGGATATTTATCGCCTCGGGAATCCGCTCCACAGCAAATTCACTGGGTGAGCGCACGTCAATTATTAGTGGGCTTTTAAGACCATCCAGATCTTCGACTGCTAGTTCTCGCCATTCCATCTATTCTCTTACTATGCCCCGCTCAAGTTGTCTCGCGGATAGATTCTGAGGCTGCTCTCGCACGCCTTGCCAGAGAATGAGGACATCTGCTCTGTTTTCAACCTGGAAAAAGACATAGTTCGAATAAAACTGAACGCCCGCTGTCTAATCTCCATATTACTCGGCCATTTCCAGGGCACGATGGCGGTGAAATATCGGTCCTTAATGTCCGGACCTTTGGCTTTGAGTTCGAGCTCTGAGCGCATGCATTGGTTAGAATTTCGCCGGACGTTCGTAATTCCACCATGCCGGTTGCGGAGTTCCCCATTAAAGTCGGGGAGCTATAAGTATATCTTGGACAATCATGACCAAGGATAACCGATGGAACTGACGGCTGAAATCCCTAACAAACTTGATACTTCATCGCACCAGTCGTGGCTCACCGGTGCGGTGGAAGACGCGTATGCAAACCCGGGATTAAAGCAGGTAGCAGATAAATCATCATCAGTTGGCGAATTCGCCCAGGAGCACTGGAAAGAGATAGCCGGAGTCGGACTGACTCTTTTAGCCGGAACAGCCTTTGTGGCCGGCAGAAAGTATGGCTTGGGTCCTCTGGCTAACTTGCTTAAGGGCGGAGAGGCTGCTGTCGGGCTCGAAAAAGGCGGCGCCGTTGCAGAAGGGGCGATTGCCCGACTCCGCAATGTCGACCACTTTGTCTTTGACATGGACCGCACGCTGGTCAACCACGACGGAGCCCTGAAAGTCCTGCAAACGACAATGACAGACGGCTTGACTAAGTCTAGCGGACTATCGAGAGAGTTTATCAGCGACGCGCTGAAACAAACAACCACACGCCTGGATAGCCCTTATTTCTGGAACCGGCTGGACGAGATAAAGCCGCTGCAAGAACACTTCCCTGGGGTCAACTTGAATCATCGATTTGCCGATGTTGCATCCAACGCCAGGCAGGCATACCATGACGCTCTCAAGGCGAAGCCTGAGACTGTCGAGTTGCTGAACTATATTCGCAGCCAGGGAAAGGGAGTTCATGTCTTCACCGCCAGCAACCCAGCTAGAGCACTGGATAAACTCAATGCCGCCGGCTTGCTCGATCGCGTGGACCGCATTTACGTCGCAGGTGCAAATGCATTTGAGGACTCCGGAGCGGCTGGCTTAATGACAAAGCAAGCCTATTCTGGAAAGTTGTTTGCGTTGCCGAATACTGCAAAAGCTGACAGCAGTGGCTATGCTTTCATCTCCCAAGACCTGCGCACGAAAGGTTCGCGGCTGGCAATGACAGGCGATCACGCTGTTGAGGACATCGCCAATGCCAAGGCGCACAACTACTTCACGGCCAAAGCAAATTGGTATCGTCAGATGCCGGACGCCGTTACCCCGGACTTGCAATTCACATCGCCTTCTCAGTTCACATCGCTGCTGAAGTCGAAGATTTTCTAGAAGCCTGTTAAAGTTACACCTAGATGGCAAAGATTCTCATAATCGAAGATGACGTGGCCGTTGCCGATCTTGTGGTCAGTGCACTGAAGAGCGAAAAACATACTATTGATAAGGTGCATACTGGAGCAGACGGCGTGAACTATTTAGAGTCAGGCAACTACGATCTTCTCATTCTCTGCGCTGGCGTTGTGGGGAGTCTATTTTCGGTGCTCCTGCGTATAATGAGTTTCGTCACTTCATCTTCACCGAAGAGGCAGATTGTTTCTGCCGGGTACTCTTTGGGCTAGGAAAAGTTTTGGACTGGAAACTCATTTTTAGCGTCTCGGTATTGATGCTGACATACGCACTAATCATATGGGAGCGAATCCCGCGCGTGGTTACAGCTCTACTGGGAGCTTCCGCGCTGGTTGGCTGTCATGTCATTTCGCAAAAGGAAGCGTTTAATTCAATCGACTTCAATGTCATCTCGCTTCTCTTCGGCATGATGATTTTAGTCAACATTCTCAGTCACACAGGGCTTCTCAATTGCATCGCCATATGGGCCGCCAAATCCACCGATGGCAGCCCCGGCAAACTCCTTTTGGCTTTTAGTACTCTTTCAGGCTTTCTGTCAGCGTTTCTCGACAATGTGACAACGGTTTTGTTGCTCGGCACTATAACATGTGTAATCACTCGCAAGCTCAAGCTCAACCCCGTTCCTTTCTTGATATGTGAAGCGATCTGCTCGAATGTGGGCGGCACGGCAACGCTGATTGGAGACCCGCCCAATATCATGATTGGAAGCGCCGCCGGACTTGATTTCTATGCATTCTTAATTACTCTGGGGCCGCTCATTATCATCATTTTTCCAGTTGTTTTAGCCACTTTGTATTGTCTGTATGGGCAAAACCTTAAAGGCTCCGCCGCAGCAAGTAAAGAGCTTTTGAGCCTGTCAGCCCGCGATGAAATCAAGGATCGACCATTGATGATCAAGTCCCTGTGCATCATTTCATTAGTTGTTCTCGGCTTTATGTTTCACGGAGCATTAAATCTTGAAGCCGGAACAATTGCAGTGGCAGGCGCTGCGGCGTTGCTGATTTTCGAGCATAAGAAAAACATCTGGGACGACGTCGAGTGGACGACAATCTTCTTTTTCATCGGCTTGTACATTATCGTCGGAGCAGTTGAATCAACTGGCGTCCTGAGATTAGCTGGACAGGAACTTCTGAGAATTGTGCACAGCCATAGCCCTATTGCGGTTTCGATGGCTTTGCTCTGGCTGTCGGCTCTTTTCTCCGCTGTAATAGATAACATACCTTACACCGCAACAATGATTCCTATTGTGGAAACCATTCAAACGACGCCGCCCAACAATACGCTCTGGTGGGCTCTTTCCCTGGGAGCATGCTTAGGGGGAAATGGTTCGCTGATAGGCGCCACAGCCAACGTTGTTGCTGCCGACATAGCTCATGCAAATGGCGAAAAACTGGGCTTTGCCGAGTTTACGGCAGTCGGAATGATCATCACGCTGGAGACATTGATTCTATGTTCTATCTATCTCTACCTGATGCACAAAGGCTTCTTCTAAGGCTTTGCCAGCGATTGACTGTCACATCGTGTCGCCGGCTTCGGCCAGCAATCGGCAATGTCTATCGTACGACAAGCACAGAACAATGCGCATGGCGCACGATTTTTTCTACGTTTGTGCCGATAAGCGCGCCCCAAATGCTGGAATGTCCAGTGTCACCAACAAGCAACAGGTCTACCCTGTGTGTCTTGACGTAGTCGATCATGGCCAGGGCGGAGCTGCCGTCCACAATTTCAGTTACCACGCGAACGCCTTGCTCTTTTGCGCGTTCCTTTGCTTGTAATTGAGCGCGCTCCAACTTCGCTCGAGAGGTTTTCTCGACTGCCAGGACTTCACTGGCGCTGTAGGAGGCGTCGGCCGCTTCCTGTATGGAAACCACGTGCAACAATGCCTCTTTCAGCCTTGCCTGCTGGATGGCTTCTTCCAGGGCCTTCCAGGAGCTTTCGGAGCCATCGAGCCCCACTGCTACTACATAGTTATTTCCTTGTGGATCAGCCATTTTCGTTAATAAACACCCGGGGACAAATCGTCTGCCGAACTAGTTTCCCACAAATTAATCGCTTCGATAGCATTTTCAAACCGCTCAAAGCAGTTTTCTTCGTTGACACCGCCTCCTATATCTTCAAGAATTTTCCTGATGTTAGGCTGTATGCCCACCAGAAGGACTCGTATGCCTTTATGCTGCCATTTCTCAATTGCCGTCTCCAGAGCAAAGGCACCGGTCTGGTCGATAAGCGGAACATTCAAAAATCGCAAGATAATGTATTTTGCATCGGCCAGCTTATCAATCGTATCGGCCAGATTTTTTGCTTCCCCAAAGAAGAGCGGTCCGTTCAAAACGTATGAGTAAGTGCTTTTGCGCACAGACTCCGGGATGTGCTCGCTTACCTCACGCAACTCTTCAAGCGTCTCCAGGTCGCTAATTGAGGAAAGGCGGGCGTCTGTGAGCTGTTTGACGAAAAGAACGGAGGCAAGAGCCACTCCGACCAGGACGGCGATAATGAGGTCAACGAAAATGGTTAAGACAAGCACTGTCACCATCACAAACACATCTGCCCTGGGAGTTTTTGCCAAATTCCGCAGCACGCGCCAATCCATGATGTTCAGACCGACCGAGAGAAGAATTGCAGCCAGAGAAGCCAGAGGAATCTCGGATGCTATGTTGCTGAAAAAAACCAAAACCGCCAAAAGTATCAGCCCATGTAAAGCTCCGGAGAGAGCTGTCGTTCCGCCCGATTTGACATTGACCATCGAACGCATTGTCGCGCCCGCTCCAGGCAATCCGCCTATCAGCCCGGAGACCATATTGCCCAATCCTTGACCGATTAATTCTCGATCGCTGTCATGGCGGCGCCGAGTGACTTTGTCGAGTACCAGTGAAGTAAGCAAAGAGTCAATTG
>JADZFV010000195.1 GCA_020854255.1 Candidatus Melainabacteria bacterium
TTGCTCAGGAAATTTCTTTCGAAATCAACCGAAATGGAGTCATCGGGATCCAGCCGTATGTTTATTGTCAGAGGCAAAGTGATCTTTCTAAGTTCCGCCTCGTTTTTCGGGTTGAAGGAATTGGAGCGGGTTTCGCTGAAATCCTTGAAATAAAATGCCTGCGATTCCGCCAGCGCAGCGACAGAAACGAATATCGCCAGAGCCAATGACTTTCTGAATTTTTGCATGCTGCCATCTTTAGAGTGCAGCCAGATGGCAGCCAGCGACAGCAAGGCAACGGATGCAGTCAGAAAGCCCATAACGGTCTGCAAACTGAAAAGCGCCGATTCAAAGAGGCGCAAATGAGCGGTCATGGACAACCAGCTGAATGCGCTTAAAGTACTCTGGTTTTGCCCGGCAAACTCAAGCACCCAGGAAGATATGGTGAATGCCAGAGTGACGATTGCCGCTGTTTGCGGTGAATCAGTTATGGCAACAGAGAAAAAAGCTATGGACGTAATCAAAAAGGCAAACAAAAAGTGGCCCAGCAGCAACACCAAAATTTCCGGCATGTACAAGTATCCACCCATCTGATACCAGATCATCAGCGCTGATAGAGCCGGTATCAGTGAAATCATAAATGCAAGCATGGCGACCAGGGCTTTTACGAGAAGCGCAATGGAAATCTGCGGGCAGATCTGCAACAAAAACTTTATTGAACCGAATTGCTTCTCCACGCCCAGCAATCTAATTGCTACAAACGGAAAGAGAAAAACCTCGCTCATATACATGGCGCTGAAAGTAGGCATCACAATGCCATCCAATGGGCTGAGCCGGCCGAGCAAAACTTCGTTTCCCATAATCGATTCGCCGGCATGTCCGTAGATGAATACAGCCTCGATAAAGCTAAATCCAATCAGGGGGCTGAGAACAAGCAACATGACCCAGAAAGATCTCGTTGCCACGAGTTCTCTCAATTCTTTGAGAGTGAGTGCCGAAAACATTTGAAAAGTAAGCTTACTTTGAGTCATGTAAGAGCGACGAAGACGTCCTCCAGGTTTCCTTCGGACAGTCCTGCTTGTTGCCTGAGGTAATCCAGTGAGCCGCCGCCCAGGACTTTTCCTTGAGACAAAAGCAGAAATTCGTCGGCGATTCTTTGGGCATCAATTATCTGGTGAATGGATAAGATAAGGGTTCTTCCTTTGGCCCTTTCATCGGCGAGAATAGAGACGACTTCCCTGGTTTGCTTGATGTCCAGTCCCTCGAAGGGCTCATCAAGCAACAATAGCGGTGTGGACGACAGAAGTCCGATGGCAATCAGAAGGCGCTTTTGATAACCGCGAGACAGCTCTTTGGCAGATTTTGACAAAACGCCCTCAAGCTTTAAACGATCAATGATTTCTTCCAGCCTTTCCTTGCCGGACAAAAGCATTGACTGGAAAAACAGAAGCGTTGAGTAAACACCGTGATCGGGATAGGGCAGAACCTGGTCCGGTTGGTAGAAGATGTGGCGATTTCTTAAACCTGGAGCAACAGCCGAACCTTCAATCTCAACAATACCTGCATGCGGTTGCAATCCGGCAATGCACTCCATGAGCGTGGTCTTTCCGGCACCATTAGGCCCGATCACCGCGACAATGCTGGACTCTCCAACCTGCAAGTTAATCGAAGAAAGAACACTCTGCCTGCCAATGCTCCGGCTCATGTCCTTGACCTTGAGTAGAGGATCTTTTGCCAGATTTAGACTCCATGCTGTTCAAGTATGTTCGGAAAATTAAAACTAATTCCAGTTAAAGGTAACCGGAATGCCAAGTTGTTGTTCGAGCTGAATGATTCCGGCCTTCATTCCTTCAAGATCTCCTGCAATGAAAGGCTTATCGACTCTATTTTGCAAATACTCCACATACGCGGAAGCATCTCGACCTCCTGCATTCATTCGCTTAATAGCAGACCAGATCGCTACCCGCCTGTGGTAGGCAAAACCAACACGGGGGAAATATGACATAAAAGCCGACTGCACTATAGCTTGATTGTTTCTACTGGCAGCGTCGTTAACCGCGGCAGCTGCGCGCTGATTGCAATTGGCCTGTTCGATGGTGATCATTGGAATCAGATCGTTGTACACAGGTACAATTTCCTCGGATTTTCCAGCCTTGATCATGTCGTCCATCTGCTTGAATTTAGCGAAAAGCTTTTGAAAATTTCCGTCCCTCTTAGCGATAGCCTTGATTTGCAAAAGCAAAATACCTCTATCTTCTTCTTTATAGCCAGGCGAGCATACGGCTGCTAAGACCTGCTCCTTCGCGGCATTCGCATATGAACCGCCGCCGCTACTGCCGCCGCCGCCGGCCGTCGTTCTGGTTATTGTCAAGTAATTGAGCAGTTGTTCCTGAGACATTTTTCTGGCGGCGAAGTCATCTACCTGGGCTTGAGAAACCACGCACTGCCTGACGTCGCGCTGATTATTCGAATCGTAGAAATTGAGCTGAACTGATTTCACATCAGTGCCGAACTTATCTCTCAAAACTTTGGTGACTAAGACCGAATCGATCTTCAAATCGTTGTCGGGCACTCGGCCGGAGCGGTACATATAAACCGAAACCTGTCCCATGTAGTACTGAGCATTCACTCTAACGGAGGCAGGCAAAACCTTTGAACTGGCAATCGCTTCCACCAATTGGGTCGGTGTCGGCGCAGCCAGAGCGGGAAATGGGTTTGAGCATAATCCTGCCAAAAGGAGCAATGCCGCCAATACCGGTCTATAGACAGATCTACTAATCACAAGATTTACCTTCCAAGAGAGCAAGCTTGATGAAACTCATTTTAGCGCGGCTTTCATTCCTGCGCCCACAGAGCAAATACAGAAGGGTTGAAAAGAGCGCGCAAAAAAAACCGATTGCCACCATGAATAGTGCAAAAAATAGCTCCGCCCGGGCGGAGCTACTAATTTCAAGAGCGAGTTTTTGACTACTCCGCGATCGCCAGGTCGCTTTCGTCTGCGTCGGCTGCCGGCTCCGCATCGGCGACCGGCTGAACGGGCTTGGAGACCTTGTCTTCCATGCCTTCCATGACTACCTCGACGTTGATCTCGGCTTGAGCATCGGTCGCCAATTTGACGATTGCTCTGTAGGTGCCCAGGGCGCCGATATCGTCGAGCAGCTTAATCAAACGCTTGTCAACTTCTATACCGGTTGCCTTCTGGATGGCAGAGGCCACTTCTTTGTTTGTGACCTTACCGTAGAGCTTGCCGCCTTCTCCGGCTTTGGCGCCGATGCGGACAAGACCGTGGTCGGAAATCTTTTTGCACAGATCGAGAGCCTCTTGCTGTGCTTTGTCAGCCTTCTTGCGCAGCACTTCGGCATCTTCTTCCCGTTTTTTCATCGCACCTGGCGAGGCTAAAACGGCAAGCGAGCGTGGCTGCAGGAAGTTGCGGAAATATCCGTTGGAAGCCTCGACGATGTCGCCGGCTTTGCCCAACTTCGGAACGTTTTGCTGCAAAATAACCTTCATGCAATCCCCCAAACAAAATTCGACCCGCCCAATGCGGCGCGTGTGTAAGCAAGCAGTACATGACTCTACCATGCCTTAAGCCGGAGATAGCCAGGCTACACAGAAGTTTCAAACTTCCGTTAACACGACAAA
>JADZFV010000196.1 GCA_020854255.1 Candidatus Melainabacteria bacterium
ATTTCAATTGGTTTGAGAGTCCAGAATGATTTGACCCAGCGATTGGCTGCCTGTTTGCTCTTCGATAAACGAGCGAGAACCTGCAACTGCGCTAATTGCATCCGGCTGCCCGGGTGCATTAACTCCGCCTTTTAGTTCTGCATCATTTTTGATTTGACGGTGCTTTGTTGGCTGCACCGTCCGTGGTTGCGCGCATCCGTTCAGTGGTCGTGAGGAAACGCTCTTGAGGTGCCGCTTCTCACGCAGCGGTCTGGAGGCGACTCCGGTCTCGGCGGTCCATTGGAATTCGTTCAGCTTAGAGAGATCCAAGTATTGATTGTGTTGCTCGACAAAGTCCTTCATCATCGAAAACCTTTCAGCAGAAGGGATTTCGTCGGCGCTTACGGCGTTGCCAGAGAGCGATGAAACTGCCGGTTCTGCCAATGCCACCATATTTAGTGAAGCAATTAATCCTAAAAATGTACCGACCAGTGCGCCAGAAAGAGCGAGAAGCGGTGAATTGAGCAGACGTCCGTCTTGGTTCATTGCTAAAAAAGGGCTGATCTGAGAAACCCGCAGGCCGGACGGATGTCCCCACCTGGAGCGGCGGTAGCTTTGTTGTCTCAGTTCTTTGAACTTCCTTAAGTGGCCAGCCGAATTTTTTTTGCTGAACAATCTCACCCACCACAGAACCAGTGGGTCTCCTTGCTCTAGCTCGAGGCCGCGTCCTTGCCTTTTGGTGTCATGCGGCTGACCGGTGCTACCGCCGCTTTTGCCGACTTCGAAACTTATCAATAGATCTCTTGCAGGAAAATTCATACGCTCTTTCTTGAATCCTTTTGTTGATTCACGCGTTAGCATGCGCAATTTCAACTGGTGGTGTGATCCGGACCTGATCGCGTTTTTTCTCTGGTCCCAGAGGCTTCAGCGCGTGTCTACAGACTAACTAAAATAAGTTGGCGCTAACACGGGGCGAGACCTGAACCCGCTTCGTTGTTAGCCCCGGGTCAGACCTCAGGGTAAATCCTGAGTTTTTCCCACCGCTCTTTGCTTTTAGAAGTGCTACCAGCTACTGCGAAAGTGAAGTAGCTGGCGCCGTACCGGCAATCGGAGCAGGCATTTGCGATCTTACTTTGTGCGATGCATAAGAAAGAATAGCCTCTACCTGACCGAGATAGCTGGCGATGTACTGGGCTCTGAATCCACGTTGAATAAAGGCTTCTAATCTAAGCCAGTTCTTGATCGTGGAATGCAGGCTGGTAACGTCCTTGAGCACAATGTCAATCTCATCGGACGAGGCCGTCGCGTTCAACTGGTGAAGAGAGCGCTGGATGCCGTCTATTTGAGTGAGCACGTCATTGGTTGAGGCCTGGTCGGAGAGTATATGAGTGCGCGGGTCCTGCAAATAGCGATTGACCATGGCTGCAAAGTCGTCAACCAGGAGCCTGCTTGCTTTCAAGGGCTCCGATTGGGGAGTGAGCAGGGGCTGTTTTCTGTAAGGTCCAAGTTTAAGCACATTGAGCTTTTTGTCGTCCAGGTGCGCGACTGCGAACATGGTCGTGCCCAGAGTGCCTGTCTCTCTGGCTGAGTCTAATTGCTCGATCAAGCCGGCCGTATCGAGCTGGCGGATGGAAAGACCCGGATAAACGAGGGCTTTATCGGCTGTCGATTCCCTTACATATGATGCTTGCGTGGTCAGATCTTTTGGATTTTGAACGTATGTCATCGGATTGAGCGTGTCCACCCAGCCGTTGGCCACCCAGGTTTCCCATTCTTGTTGAATAGCGGCGATCCTCATTCGGCGAGGCATACCGTATACGGCAGCGGAAATTTTGATGTCAGGCTTGAACTTGCGAAGCGTGGCGGAAACGTCTTTGACGAAGTTGTTGATGTTTTGAATCTTCCAGGCAATCCAGACCTGACGAGTGTTGTCGTCTAAATGATCGAGCGACATGCCGGTTTCTTGCTCGAAGCGCTGGCGACCTTGCCAGTCGTATCCCATTTCAGTGCCTTTGTTGTTGAACGGATAACGAATGTAGTCGAGCTGGATACCATCCACTTTGTAGTTGGTGACGATTTCCATGATCAAGTCTTTACAAAACTGGCGAGCTTCCGGAACAGCAGGGTCGAGCCAGAATTCGGTCTGGCGAGGAGGCACCAGCTGACCGTCTCTGTAGGCCAGAGCCTGATTGAAGTCTCGAGTGGAAAGCACAGGACCCGGGTAGTCTCCGTCTTTTCCAACAATTGGATTGTGTCGCGTATTGCCGACGGCAAACACCCACACCCAGGAATGCAATTCCATACCCCGTCTGTGTGCTTCCTTTAACGCCACTGCCAGTGGATCCCAGCCGACCATGGCCGGATTTTGGGCGACCAGTTTGCTCGGGTACATGGCAAATCCGGCATTGTTTGTCTCGAAATAGACTACGTTTATTCCGCATGCTTTCAATTTATCGAACAACTGCGCCAGTGCCTGCGGAGAGCGCATCGATACGATGGTGCCGCGGTCCAGCCAGACAGAGCGCGCTTCTACAGGTCGGACCGGCATCGCTTGCGCAAAAGACATCGAAAAATCCTGACGTGCTTGCGACAAATGGGAATCCGCCTCGAAAAATTTACGAGCGGAGTATGCTTCTTTGAAGGAATTTACATGAGCCACTCCGGAATCGTAAAACTGCTGGATCATCTTGAAAGGAACCGCTAATTCAGCTTGTTTTGCTGTCTTTATCGTTTCTTCAGTACGTTTGGTCAGATGGTCCAATTCTTGACTGATGTTTTGATAATCGGCATAACTGATTTGCACGGCCGCTTGCTGCGTGATGCCAGGTACTAGTTCTTCCAGAGCCAGAGAAATGAGGTTGGCGTTGGCGGTTATTTCACCCTGTAAGCCAGCGGCCCATGTTATGAATACGCAACCGCCCTTGCGGACCACAGCCGGCGCCACTTCTCGGCCTGTGCCGTCGAGCCAGCGAGCCAGTTGTGTGGCCCCTTCCGAAATAACAACATCAGATCTGACTGTGCCGATAGCAAATTCTTCTGATATCGCAAATGGTGTGCGCGGCCATTCCACCTTTTGCTTGTCGCTCATATTTGTCTGTTTGCTTATGGTGACGCCGGTCAGCCCATCAAGCGCAATTCCATTCGGTTGAGGCATGCCGTTTGCATCTGTGACAACCAGTTTGCCACCACCGCGCACAAATTCTGTAATCGAGCTCACGCCTTGCGCAGTCAGGTCTATGGAAAGCGGCAGAATCAATAATTTGTATCCGGTCAGCTTGGATGTGCCGGCGGCCAGGTCGGCATCGGACAATTCATCGTATCTGACATTGGCATTTTCCAAGGTGTGTCGAAACTGCAAGTAGTCATCCTCGAAAGTACCAAGGTGTAAGTCTTGATATGCTTGCGCATTGTGAGCACTTTTGATGACGCCGATAGGAGAAGCTGCCAGTGCCGGAGGCGCTTGCAAAAGCAAGAACACACTTAAGACTATGAGGCACCGCAAAATCGGATGCTCAATCAAGTGCAAAGCATGTCCGGCTACTTCTTTTCCTGTCACTGCTGTACCTCCAATTTCTGCTGGCGAATCTGCCGCTTGCAGCATTCAAATTGCATTTTGTTCTACTGATTTTCTGTTCTACTAACTATCCAGTGATTTCCTAATCTCTATTTCGCATCTCTTTTACTACTCTGTCGATTTGCCGTTTCGTGTCACGCTTGGTGATGGCTTCGCGTTTGTCGTAGAGCTGTTTTCCTCTCACTACGGCCAAGTCAACTTTGGCCCAATTTCCTTTGAAAAAAAGTTTCAAGGGTATGAGAGTCAGCCCTTTTTCCTGAACTTTTTGCTTGAGTTTGACAATCTGCATGTGATGCATGAGCAAGCGTCTCTTACGCAAAGGTTCATGATTGAAGCGATTGCCATGGTCGTATGGGGCAATATGACATTGGTGCAGCCAGATCTCTCCATCTTCTATGCGCGCAAACGCATCGCTCAGATTGGCTTTACCATTGCGCATCGATTTGACTTCAGTGCCCTGCAATTCGATGCCTGCCTCGAAAACTTCGATAATTTCGTATTCATGACGCGCGCGGCGATTGTCGGCTACTAGCTTTAGCGGCTTACCTTCGCGTTCTACAGGAGCGGCGGCATTCTTTTTCATTAGAGTCGAAGGAAATAACGCGTGAGTCCAGGAATAATCGAAACAAACTTCCAGTATAAAACGTTGACAGGCTGCGGATCTGCTCATTTCGGACTGCTGCTCATTAAACGTGACAGAGGCGCCAAATCTCGCCTTCACAACTGTTGCTCAAGTCCAATAGCACCAAGTCTTGGGGCCGGTCATGGAGATCACCCCCTTTTCAACACTCTCAGCTAACGGGATATGTTGTATCTGGAAGTTAAACCGTTAACGGTTTAACTTCCAGGCGATGGAGACAGAGTAGGCAAAAAACCTCTCTTGACAATCGAGTGTTATCATTCTAAGGACGATGCGTGTATACGCACTGGATATCGAGAAGCGCAAACAAAATGATAAAGATAGGACCACTATTTGCCATGGACACCGCTCAGACCCGGGCCCTGCTCAGGCATCAAAACGAACCCATGCCATTTGAGAGTTTTTGCGCAGAAGACGCGCTTGCGCTCAGGGGTTTCACATTCTTCCAGCATTGGCTGCCCTGCAATATGCACTTTGCTCCAATGGCATATATCGCCAAGGAAGACGGCATTGTTCTGGCTCTCATATCTATTAGTTCGGTAGGCAAGTCCAGAGCCTGCTGGCGAATCGAGCATCTGGTTGTTCATCCTAATCACCGCGGTCGGGGTATTGCCCAAGAACTGCTGCGCTACGCTTTTGCCACTTTCGCCAGTCAAGGTGCCGCACACTTCGTTGCTGAGGTATCAGATCAAAATTCTGCTGCACTCTCTTTGCTTGGAAATACGGGTTTTCGTCGCTGTTATCGAGTTACGCACTATCAAGTGCCTGTAGATTTCGATTTGCCCGGCAGTGTCGATACCGAGGATTCATCAGCTTTTCGTCTGGCCATTCCGCAAGACAGGCAGGGGCTCTACCAACTCTTTCAGGAATGCTTACCTCCAGATTTGAGACTTACCTACGAGTATGTGCCGGACGACTTTCTGGTCAGCGAAGTGCCCACAGAGAGTTTCGATAAGCTCAGTCGCAAGCTGATCAAGCGGAAAATCTGGTATTGGGTCTCTCAAGATCCCGATCGAAAAAATCTGACTTCCGCCGTAAGAGTGCTTGCCCACAGAGAAGGAGACTATCATCTGGAATTTGCCGTGCATCCAGGTTGGGCGCATACGACTGAGGACTCCATTCTGTTTACACTGGGAATAATGCGCCGGCTTAATATGCGCGGCGTGATCTCGATTAAGGGTTTCGATTTCCAGCCGCATGTAGTCAAAGCGATTGAAAAGCTTGGACTGGAGCGCACCGGAACCTTTTCGCTTATGGCTCGCGATCACTGGGTGCGGGCCAAGCAAAAGCGCGTTGTCCGTAAAGAAGCGCCAATCAGCTTGCCCAGCCCAGGTATAAATCTGCCGCTGCCTGCCGAAAGGCGCCTTTTACCTGCCGAGATTTGCCTCTCGCCCGCCCGGCTTCGTTTCCTGAAAGACATGCAGGACAGCTTATAATCCGCTAATCAAGCAGTTCTCAGCCTCAATCACTGGCAAGCGCTTATGCAAGGAATTGCAGCCCGGCTCTTAAACTAAAGTAAAGGCTGGGGGCTAACGATGTTTAGATCTGATACTCTGGCTCAATCGCTGTCTGTCTCGGCAGTTCGAACTCTTTTGTGCCTCATTTTTGAGCGCGGGAGCTCGAAAGCCCAACGGGCTCGCGTTGACATCGTACGGGCGTTGTCGGTATTATTGCCAACCGCTCAAGCGAGGAACTGCCTTTCGATTGCTGAAGGGCGGACAGTGTAATCAAGTTCTATTTTCAGGAGATTTGTGGTGCCTACCATCAATCAGCTCATACGCAGAGAGCGGAAGAAAGTCACTTATAAGACGAAATCACCCGCGTTGAAATCATGCCCGCAACGTCGCGGCGTCTGCACGCAGGTCAAGACGACGACGCCTAAGAAGCCGAACTCGGCTCTTCGGAAGATCGCTCGTGTCCGCCTGACCAACAGTATGGAAATCACTGCATACATTCCCGGCGTTGGACATAACCTGCAAGAGCACTCTGTCGTCTTGGTCAGAGGCGGTCGGGTCAAGGACCTTCCGGGCGTCCGCTACCACATCGTCAGGGGAGCACTCGACACTGCCGGTGTTAAAGACCGTGCACAAGGCCGTTCCAAATATGGCACCAAGCGTCCGAAAGCCGGCGCAGCAGCCGCTAAGAAAAAATAGTCAGTAAGGCAATACGCAAGTACAAGAACAGGATCCGAAAGTATGTCACGCAGATCAGCCGCACAAAAGAGAGTTCCTCCGCCCGATCCGGATTTCAACAGCCAGCTCGTCATGAGATTCGTTCATCGAATGATGCAGCGTGGCAAGAAAAGCACGGCTCAAAAGCTTTTCTACGCATCGCTTGACCTGATCAAGGAACGCACCAAGCAAGAGCCGCTCGACATCTTCAACAAGGCGGTTAAAAATGTCACGCCGCTTGTGGAAGTTAAGGCTCGTCGTGTTGGCGGTTCTACCTACCAGGTGCCTATTGAAGTCAAACAGGCTCGCGGCGTGGCACTAGCCACTCAGTGGATCATCACTAATTCCAGAAAGCGCGGCGGCAGAAGCTTTGCAGAGCGCTTGTCGGCAGAACTGATCGATGCCTCCAATGGAGCCGGCAACTCAGTCAAGAAGAAAGACGAGACGCACAAAATGGCGGAAGCCAACAAAGCGTTTGCTCATTACCGCTACTAAACAGTGAGTTGCTTTATATAGGTAGGCCAAAAGCTCCTTTTCATAAGACGGTCTTAAAAGGGTGCGCCTGCAAATGGACACCTGAGCGGGAAATGCCCTTGGGAACGTTTTGGCGTTTTTGAGGTCCAATTCGAGGGGACAGGGAATGCCGTGGACGCCCACACTTCAGCAGACCTGTGGCAAAAGTGGTTGAATGCAAGGTTAATGCATCCACTGACATTCGTCGACAGAGGGTGATTTTAAGATTCGATGGCAAATGCCTTAGGGGCAGACGCTTTTGGGGCAATTAAACAAAACCGGCTTAGAATGCGGGTTTTAGCAAGTTACTTCTCGAGTCCAAGTACCCAATTGTAAAGATAGGCAAGGAATTCAAACAATACTTGTTGAAGGTTTTTCTTGAAATATAAGAAGTCATGATAAGGTGCAGTAGGTTTTCAGGGGAATATGACTCGGGTGAGCCGGGCCCATTCTTCTGTAACGCCGAAACAAACTTGGCAAAAACTCGGAAAATAGGAATACGGCGGAAGGAAACATGGAAGTCGCAACTCGTACGGACGAAAGGAAACCCACAACAGTGATGACCAGGACAATCCCATTACGTGATATCCGTAATATGGGTATCGCTGCTCACATCGACGCAGGTAAGACAACGACCACGGAGAGAATTCTCTTTTATTCCGGTCTTATCCACCGGGTTGGAGAAGTCCACGAAGGTACGACTGTCACCGACTGGATGGAGCAAGAAAAAGAGCGCGGCATCACCATAACCGCCGCCGCAATCACCTCCAAGTGGAAGGGCAAGCACATCAACTTAATTGATACGCCCGGACACGTCGATTTCACTGTTGAAGTTGAGCGCTCCATGCGCGTGCTCGATGGCGTCGTCATCGTATTGTGCGCAGTTGCAGGCGTTCAACCTCAAACCGGCACGGTATGGAAACAAGCAAACCGTTATGAAGTGCCCCGTATGGTCTTCGTAAACAAGATGGACCGCTCCGGTGCCGATTACTTCCGTGTTGTCAGACAAATTCAAGAGCAATTGCCTGGACTGCATTCGACCTGGACAAATGGTCACCCCTTGCAGATTCCGATCGGCTCTGAAGTAGATTTTAAAGGCATTATCGACCTCATCGATCGCAAGGCTTACATGTATGCCGAAGACGATCCGATGGGCAAATTGGCTCGTGAAGAAGCAATTCCAGCCGATATGGCAGAAGAAGCTGAAGAATGGCGGACTAAATTGGTTGAAGCCATCAGCGAAACCGATGACGTGTTGATGGGCAAGTATCTCGAAGGCGAGATTCCCACAGCCGACGAACTGAAAGTGGCATTGAGAAAAGCCGTAATCAGCAATCATATCGTTCCAATTCTGGTCGGCTCTGCATTCAAGAATAAAGGCGTGCAGCCGCTCCTGGACGCCATCGTTGACTATTTGCCTTCGCCTGAAGAAACTAAGCCCATCAAGGGCTGGACTCCGGATGGCGAAGAAGCACAACGCACTTGCCATGACGAACCTTTTGCCGGACTGGCATTTAAGGTCATGACCGATCCCTTCGTTGGTAAATTGACATTCGTTCGAGTCTACAGCGGTACTTTGACCGCCGGGTCTTATGTGCAAAATACGACCAAGGGCAGAAAGGAGCGTATCTCCAGACTGATTCAACTGCAAGCCGACCAGCGTACCGATGTCCAATCGGCCAGCGCCGGCGACATCGTAGCAGTCGTCGGTCTGAAGGACACGACCACAGGCGATACTCTCGCGGTCGATACGCATCCGATCATTCTCGAATCGATGAACTTCCCGGATCCCGTTATCTCGGTTGCCATCGAACCCAAAACAAAGCAAGACTCCGACAGACTGGGTAATTCACTGGCCAGGCTGGCTGAAGAAGATCCCACCTTCAAGGTCAAAGTCGACCACGAAACAGGGCAGACCATCATTGCCGGTATGGGTGAACTGCACTTGGAAATCATCGTCGATAGACTCTTGCGCGAGTTCAAGGTAGAAGCCAATGTGGGCAAACCGCAGGTTGCCTACCGCGAAACTATTCGCAATCACGTCAAGCAAGAAGGCAAATTCGTCCGTCAATCTGGCGGTCGCGGTCAATACGGTCACGTGGTCATCGAACTTGACCCCCTGGAACCAGGTTCCGGCTTTCAATTCGTCAACAAGATCGTCGGCGGCGTCATTCCCAAGGAATACATTCCTGCAGTCGAAAACGGCATTCGAGAAGCCATTCAAGGCGGCGTCCTGGCTGGTTATCCAGTCATCGACTTCAAAGCGACTCTTGTATTTGGTTCATATCACGAAGTTGACTCGTCTGAAATGGCATTCAAAATCGCCGGCTCGATGGCCTTCAAAGAGGGCTTCATGAAGGGCAAACCAGTCCTTCTGGAGCCAGTCATGAAGGTCGAAGTCGAAGTGCCTGAAGAGTACATGGGCGAAGTGATTGGCGACATCTCGAGCCGCCGTGGACGAGTTGAAGGGATGGATACCTTGGAGAAATTGTCCAAGGTGAAAGCGGTGGTACCGTTGTCAGAAATGTTCGGCTACGCCACAGACATTCGCAACAAGACTCGTGGTCAGGGCACATTCACAATGGAATTCGCACACTACGACGAAGTCCCGCACAATATATCGGACGGTATCGTCACAGCAAAATCCAAATAGTTGGTTTGCTGGAAGTTAAACCGTCAACGGTTTAACTTCCAGGTAAGACTTTAGGCAGCCGGGAAAACCTGCTGCCTTTTGCCTTTTTGCAGATATCTTGATTTCTTGACGCCATCTTTTCATGGCTGCGCTTTTCAATGGTATAAAATTTCATCTCGGACTGAGTGCGACCGGGTTCTGCTTGTCATCGCCAGTCAGTTTTTAGTTTCCTGGGAGATTCTGATGAAATACCTGCACGGTGGTTACATCTTGTTCTGTGACCAAGCCGAACATGCAGACAATGGCAGGGTAAATGCCCAGGGACTTTTTGACGTTTTTGTCGGCGAGCTGCCATTGAAAATGGATTGCCAGATGGTGATTGGTTTTGGCACACCCTTTGAGAGAAGGCAATACAAGGGACTGGTCGTTATCGAAAATCCGGAAGGTCACGAGTGTTTTCGCAAGGAATTTCAAGCCAATGACCCAAACGACATTTATAAGGGGCATTACATTGTCACGCCGGAAGTGACTATCGACAAGGAAGGCATGTGGACCGCCAAATGCGTCCTGCGTAACTACAAAGACGAGACAATGTGGGATGTCTCCAGACAATTCTGGTCTATGGTTGAAGGCTCGTCCCCACCAGATCCGTAGATCTTACGCCCTCAAAATTCAATCGATTTTCTAGAGAATTGGCAGAATTTCAAATCGTTTACCGAGCACTTGCACACTATCGGCTCCCAGCCAGCTTTCCAATATGGTGGCATAGGCGGTGCGAAAGTCGATCGTATGTTTTAGATCTCCATTGTCAAGCCAAGTCAAACTTGGAGATTCTCCATAAATTCCACCTTTGACTGCCGATCCTACTATAAAGAGCGGTTCTGCGGTGCCGTGGTCTGTGCCCTTGCCGCTGTTTTCTTGCACGCGGCGACCAAATTCCGAAAATACAAGAGTGACAACGTTGTCGTCTAGAGAGTGTGCTTTCAAATCATTTTGAAACGCTAAGAGCGCATCAGACAACTGTTTCAGCAGCCCAGCTTGAGAGCGCTGCTGATTGGCGTGTGTGTCGAATCCGTCCTGACTGACCGTAAAAACCGGGGCAGTTACACCGCCTGAGATCATTTGCGCAATAAACTTTAGCGAATCACCTAATTTACCTGAGGGATACTTGACTGTGCCTTTGTATGACTTGACGATTGTAAGCAGGTAGTTGGAAGCGTGATTGGCTTCCAGCCCTGCTTTTCTTAATGCTTCGGCATGAGGGCGCTTGCTGTCAAAATCTTTATAGATGTCTTCGAACGCTTCAATCTGTGCGTCTCGATCTTTTCTGAAATGTGGGTCTGTGTGAAAGCGAAATTCGTAGATATTGTTGACTGAAGGCACCACAACCTTTCTAGCGACCAAAGTTTTGGGCAGCATCGCATCAACATTTAAGGCAGGCAGCGGTTCTCGTTCTTTGCCGCCGCAAGCCAAATCCAGATAACGACCTAGCCAGCCGGTTTCGCCGATTTTGTCTGGTTCTGCCGTCTGCCAGATTTCAATCGATCGGAAATGCGAGCGGTTCGGACTTGCATAACCGGTCCCTTCGATAATTGCCAGATTTCCAGAGTTGAAAAGTTCTTGCATACCAGTCATTGTCGGATGTAGACCGATCTGTAAAGTGTCACTTAGTTTGAGTACGTCCTTTTGTGGCACGGCGATCTGGGGACGAGCATCGTAGTAATGCCCATTGCCGAATGGAATGACTGTATTCAGACCGTCATTGCCGCCCACCAGCTGAATCAAGACCAGCTGGCGCCGGCTTTCTGCTCGGGCTGCCTGAGCGGACAACTTGAACAATTCCTGAGCCGATAGCGCCAGGCCCAGCATGCCCAATCCACCATGAATAAACTTGCGTCTGGATACTGCCATTGATTTACCCTTCAAGTCAGTTGATACGTGGGCAACGTCATGATCAAATGCACGAGCCCTCTGAGCTTGGCGTCGAGAGTGCGGTCGTCTTCAATCATACTCACCTTTTTGCCGTCTAGATCGATGGAAACATATTCAACCAGTTTATCTTTGGCTGTCTGCGGCACGTCGCCGTCGACGAGCAGATCCACAAAGTAATCGACCAATTGAAGAGTGTTAGTCAACCCGTGTTTTTGAATCAGCTGTGAGGGGGATGCTTTTGCCGTCAGTTCATCAAAGCGAGTCGTGCAAATACGCGCGGCAAAGTTAAATCTCTCCATCATCGTGTCGCTGGAAATCCAAGCTTCTCCTCCGTCCCAACCTTTTACAGAAGGAGGATGAAAAAGGTCCTGACCCATTGCACCCATTAGCTGCGGCAGATCATTGTCGAGATTCTCAATTTGAAAAACTTTCAGCGTGCCAACCACAAGTTCGGCGGGGCTCTTGATTTTGGCGTGATAGGTTTTGTCGCTCAAAAAGCTTCGATCCAAAAAAATTGTTTTCAGCATCGGGCCCAGGCAGTATTTACTTTCTCTATAGGCTCTGGCTACGCGTTCCACGAAGCTATTATCGGGATTGTCGTGGGCGAAAAACGCTATTAACTTTCGAGCGAGAGAATGTCCAGTTTGAGGGTGTTTTGCGAGGATAGAAACGATGTCCTCTCCACTGAGATTGCCTGTTACTCCCAGAACCGTCTTTTGTCCAAAGTCATGTTGATTCTTATTGAAGAAAAAGCCGTCTGGTTTAGCATGCCAGCCTGTAAATGCTCTGGCCGCTTCCTTGATATCATTTTCTGTGTAATTGCCGATTCCAACAGTGAACAGCTCCATCACTTCACGGGCGAAGTTCTCGTTCGGTTTTCCTTTGCGATTTTGTTGATTGTCCAGCCAGACAATCATGGCAGGATCCTTTGAAACGTTCAGCAGAAGCTGAGCGAAATCGCCCAGGGCGTATTTGCGAAAGAGCAGATTTTGCAGATACATGGCATGTGGATTTCGTACTTTGCGGTCGGACGTAGCGAAGTGTCCGTGCAGGAAAAGGCTCATTTTCTCTTCCAGTGGTCGGCGCGTAAAGACCATCCTGTACAGCCACCATCTGCGCAGATCATTTGGATTGGTAAAGTCAAAGGACTGATCAGCGATTGCTTTTTCCAAAGCGGAATTGTCGACGTGTTTGGGATTCAATAGCTCTTCAAGTGTGCCTTTGTAACCGAGCGACCTGTAGTACTTGAACTCACTGGGCGTGTAGCCGAAACCAGCTCGGCGCAACAGCTGCGCAATCCAGGTCGATTCTGTTTTCGCGGTTGACACAGGTTTTGCTCCGATAAAACTGCTATTTCCTGGTTTCGATTTTAGTATCGACTTTAGATTCCGCTTTTTCTGTTGCTTCCGGTGTATCCATGTATTCTGCAGGAATCTGGCCGCTTCTCAATTTGTCTAATTCGTCCAATTGAGTCTGGCTCAATTTCGCTTGTATTTCTTCCCACAAGGAGAGTCGTTTACTGCGCAGTGTTTGCAGCATTCCGCGTGCCTTGAGCAGCAATTCAAAGTCCTTGGACTTGATCGTCATGTCCATCTGCGGCTCTTCCTTGCTCAACATTCTCTCGATCAACGATGTCGACAATGTCTTCCTCAGGTCGTTGAATTCGGTATTCAGGGATTGTAATTCTGCGCGACCTTTTTCGTACGCCTTTATCACTTCTTCTCTTTGTTTGCCTTTCAGTGACCCGATCAGTTTTATCTGGTCTAATTCCGGTGTGCCTGCCTGTATGAAGGCGCGAATCTTCTCTGCCGGTTTTGCGGCTGTTTTGTAGCGTGGCAACATGATTCGGAAACCTTCGGGGTTAGAGAAGAAATTCTCTCCATCACTGCTATTAAGATCTGATGCTGACTGGGAGTTTTGTTTGATGTCGTTTTTTTGTTTGGTGCTTTTTGATGGCGTGGCCGCATCTAAAGCGAGTACACCCGGCACCAAGAGTGCCAGGAAAATCAAAAGTGCGTTGGTGGCAATCAAAGCACGGTTGGTCATTTAGCTTGTGGACGCTGGACGGATGATACGGTTTCACCTGAGTCGCTTAAGAGTTCACGGCAGCGCTTTAGCATGATGCTTGTTGGTTGATCGGAAGGCACCATCTTCAAAATTGTGGCAAACAACTGTTCTGCTTCTTTGATGTCGCCGTCATCAAAACTCTGTCTTGCGCTTCTGAAAATGGCGATTGCTTCTTCCATTGCGGCAGGCAGCGAGCCCCTGGTCGTTAAAAGTTCGTAGAGTGATTGTTTGTCTGAGCTGCCGTTCAGAGTGACTACATTTATTTGCCTGACTTCGAACGTTTCTTCGACCAATTTGGCTGTGCCGGAGCCGAGGATAAAACTGGTGCCGTAGGTATTGTTAAGCCCCTCGATCGACAGCGCTTGCTCTACCGGATCGCCCATGACGCTGTATTGTGCAAACTGCGTGTCGCGAGATCCTGCATCGATAGTTCCGCAGAAGGCTTCGCCGGTTTCAATTCCGCAAGATGATCGCAGGGCCAGAGAAGCCAGGTCTTGCGTTTGCGTCTCGCAGTAATTATTGATTTTGTCCTTAATCGCAAGGGCGCATTCGGCAGCTTGCCTGGCCTGATCGATTCCCGGCAAGGGCAAAGGCGCTCCCCAAAAGGCAATTACACCATAGGAGGCGATTCTGTCGACAATGCCCCGATGAGCGAAAACTTCATTGACCATGATTCCGAGGCAATCGTTGAAAATCTGAAAAATTCTATCCGGTGGCAACGGATCGACTTGATCCATGAAATCCCTGACGCGGCAAACCATGACTGTTACCTGACAGCGTTTTCCATCCAGACCTAATTCCGCTAATTGGGCTCTGTCTATCTGCCTGGCGATGTGTTTTGCGGTCATGGAGCGGAACAAACGGGTATGGCGCCTGCGGTCGCGGAAGAAATAGAGGTTTTGATCGGCGAGCACCAGTAGCCAACATGGAATCACCACCGCAGTGATGGGTACTACTGTTGGTATCACCTGTCCGAAGTTCAGAAATAGGAAAAACGAGATGGCAAACCAGACAAGCGAAATTCCAGCTACTGACAGAAAGCTGACCAAAGGTCTCCCGACCAAAATGCCCATGACTTGCCCGCAGGCCAGAGCGGCAATCAATACGGCAATCATCATTTTCCACTTTGATGGCGGTGGCAGGCACTTTCCGTTTACCAAATTGGATATTATGTTGGCTTGCACTTCAATTGCCGGCATGCGATTGTCGAATTCGGAAACCGGGGTAGCATAGCTGGATTCATAAATGGAAGCCTGTCTCGGCTGATTGCTGGCAGTGTCCATAAAACTGCTTTCGCCGAAACCAATCAGAACGACTTTGTGTGCAAAGGGGCTGTTGGTAGTGTCTTGCCCTGCGCCGGTGCCTTTGGAGATCGTGCTGGATGATTGAAAGTGCTTCTGCCAATCGAGCGCCCGCCACAATGGAATTGTGGCGAAACTGCCTTTGCCGCCGACGAAATTGATGCGGAAGTCGACAGGGAATATCTTGTCTTTGAGAAAAACGCGCTTGTGCATCTGATCGACCATTGATCTGGCGCCCAGATATTTTTCAGCAATGCGTAACGAGAATGATTTGTAAAACGCCGTGGAATGACCGAATTTCTCAAAGACCAAAGAGGTTTTGCGAACCAAACCGTCTTTTTCGACTGCAATATAGGCATTGCCGAGGCGGGCTCCGTCTGCTCCCAGGGACACGACAAATGGTTCGTATGGGGCGTGCACTCGTGGTTTTGCCTTGCCTCCGGGTTGAAATTCGGGCAGATCCACATTCGTCGAGACAACTATGTTTTTCACTTTTTTGAAGACATCTACCAGCAAGGAATCGTCCTCATCCAGCGCTTCGGAACTGGAGCTAACGGAGCTTGCGATATCTCCTGAAGCTTCTTCCAGGTCGACGTCAAAACCAATAACCTCAGCACCGCCCTTGTTCAGCTGTTCTATCAGGCGAGCAAAAAGAGCGCGGGTCCAAGGTCTTTTTGAATTGAGACCCAAACGCCTTGCAGATTCTGGATCGAGAGTAACCAAAACAATTGAGTTTGTGTCCGCAATGCGTTTTTCTTTGTAAGTCTCAAGCCCGTCTCTGAACCGCATAAAGTGGTCGGCAACGGAATTTTCGCTGCCCGTTAGCTGGTCAGATAAAAGCGGGATATTAAAACACTCGATCGAAAGAACAGCTACACCAACGCAAAAACAGACAGCCAGGGCGCGCCAAGAAAGGTCCTTCGACGAGACGCCGATGACTTTCGAAACCTTTTTTGCCAGATGCTCTTTCATCTGGAACCCTTGCCAGAAGATAACAACGGGAGACCTATCCCGGGTATTTGGACTTATTCCCTGTTTTGCGGTCTGTTAAGTGATAAAAGTGGTCATGGTTGCAAAGAGTTGCCAGGGCTCTCTCGGTCAACCGCCTAGCGGCACCTTGACAATAGGCGCGAGATTCCGGGAAGTATTGGAGAGTGCCAGTTCTCGGTTGTGTCTGATAAAGCCGTTTTGCTGTGTTTTTTGGCAATAAAAAATGGACAGTACTGGATTCGAACCAGTGACCCCCACTATGTCAAAGTGGTGCGCTACCAACTGCGCCAACTGTCCAAACAAACCATTCGAACACACATTCTATCGCGCTTCCAGTCCCCAGGTAAACCGCTCTTGTTACGCTTAGACACCTGGGATTAACTGGCAGGGAAACCCGCAATCAGCTGTAATTCAGAAAAAATTGGAGGCGGCACCCAGATTTGAACTGGGGGTGAAGGTTTTGCAGACCCTTGCCTTACCACTTGGCTATGCCGCCACGGAAAAATTTTGCCAGTAAAAGCTTATCGTAGACTGGATGTTTGAAGCTTGTCAAAAATCGCCAAACTTTGCCAAAGTTTGTAAGCGGGAATGAAGCTTGTATCATACAGACGGGTTGGCTGCTGCTTTGTGCGGCGTTGCCGACGTCATCGGTCTTTGAAGGAGAACCGGGTTGCCTGAACTCTTGCTCAGACGTTGTCTGCAAGCAGTTCCACTGCTGGTCATTCTGTCGATCATTACTTTTGCAGCAGTTCTCAGTTTACCCGGCGATCCGGTCGATGTCCTGGTCGGAAATGCACAAAAAGACATGGCGCCGGACGAGCTTCAGGTATTGCGCCAGGAATTCGGACTGGACAAGTCTGCTGTGGAGCAATACGTACTCTGGCTATCGAATGGAGTGCTAAAGGGCAATTTAGGCAGATCGTACAAAGATGGTCGACCGGTCGCGGCCATTATTCAAGAGCGTTTGCCGTCTACGATCGGACTCGTTGCTACTTCACTTCTATTGGCTTTCAGCCTAGGCCTGTTTTGGGGCCTGGCTATGGTTGCCTTGAAACAGTCGGCGTTTGGTAAATGGGTGGAGGCTGCGCTGTTTGTTGTCGCCCTGGTTTTGTATTCCGCGCCCGGTTTTTGGATTGGTTTTATGGCTCTAACTATGGCAGGAACAATGAGTGTATTCGGCGAAGTGCCTCTGTTAGCTGTACATGCAGCTGGTTTTCCGATTAATCCGGCGGCTATCTTCTCCTCACTTTGGTATGTGTTGTTGCCCGCTACGATCCTGTCGTTAAGGCGAATGGCGAAAATAGCTCTTTTCGTTCGCACTGCCACGATCAATGAATTGGCTGAAGAGTATGTGACAACAGCCCTTGCCAAGGGACTCTCGCGCGTTCGCGTTTTGACCAGCCATGTTTTGCGGAACAGTTTGGCTCCTATTATCAATCTGGCCGGGCTTTCTCTACCGTCTCTACTGGGTGGCTCCGTTTTGATAGAAACTGTTTTTGCCTGGCCGGGCATGGGAAGGCTGGCTGTTGAGTCGACTTTCGGCAGGGACTATCCGATGATTCTTGCACTTGTCTTGATGTACGGTGCGCTGGTGATATTTTCCAATCTGGTCGCCGATATGCTTGAGCTAATGACTGATCCAAGACGCAGAGATGCTTACCTGGCAGAAGTAGAAGGAGCACAAGCATAAATGTCGCAAGCCCGCTTCACCACGTCAGATCCGCGTCACAGCTCAATGCGCATGTGGGTGGGTGCATTACTTATCGCAATGGTCTTTACCTCCGCCCTGCTCGCTCCTGCAATCGCACCTTCGAAGACCCTGCTCTGGCCAGTGCCTGTCAACCTGGACGCGATCAACCTAGAGCCGTTTTCCTCAGGGCACTTGCTGGGTACCGATCTTTTGGGCCGCGACATACTTGCCGAAGCGCTCTGGGGGGCTCGCATGTCGCTTGTGATTGGAATAGTGGTTGCAGTGGTTGCCGTCACATTTGGTGGCGTCTGGGGAGCCCTCTCCGCTTTTTCAGGAGGCCCTATTGATACTTTGATGATGCGTGCCGTCGATGGGCTTCTGGCAATACCTAATATCGTTTTGCTGCTGACAATAAACACGTTGCTTACTGCCAATCCATTTCTTCATTCATTTCCAGAGTGGTTTTTGCGCTGCCTAAAGGTGACTTCTTTCTCAAGTGGGTACTTGCCCCTTTTTACCGTAATTGTAGTTATCAGCGCTACAACCTGGCTCGAGGCTGCGAGAATTAGCCGTTCGAAAATCCAGTCGATTCTTCTGGATGAGTATATATATTCGGCTAGAGCGCTTGGAATCGGTGTAACTCGCATGCTTTTCCGCCATCTTTTGCCGAATGCCGCACCGGTACTGCTTGTTGAAGCAACTCTTTTGGTTTCGGATGCCATTCTCATGGAAGCCGGATTAAGCTTTCTGGGGTTGGGTCTTGGTCCTTCCACGCCAAGCTGGGGAAGCATGTTGACCTCTGCGCAGTCCAGCCTGATTGAGGGAAACTGGTGGGCAGTAATCGTTCCTGGAGTATTAATTACAACTACAGTTGTGGGCGTAAACCTTGTAGGTGAAGGCATTCTCGAAAGTCAGGGTGGCAAAAGGCAGGCTAGATGAGGAGCATGAAAGGTCGATTCTATTCGGATACAATTAGCTTCATCCTGAACAATCAGCAATTGGGTCAAGTGAAGGAGCAACTTTCTAAGCGATGAAAAATTGTCCCGCACCGCAAATCTCGTACCGAAAGGTTACCTACCTGGTGTTAACATTGATTCTGTGCAGCTTAGCCGCCTGCAGTAATGGCAAAGACGTAACCTACAAATCAGGCGGCATGACCCACACCATTGCGCAGGGAGAAGGCTCGATACCTTCAGAATTCAAAGCGCTCATTTATCCTGATGCGCAGGCTACCGGTTCAGTTTCTGCTGATGGGAACGATCAGGAACAATCCAAGTTTGTAATGCTGCAAGTCAAAGCGGCCGGTGATGACGTCAGCAAATGGTATCAAGAGCAATTGCAAAACAACGGCTGGACTGTAGGAAACGTGCAGAACAGTGCTGATGTAATCAGCATTAGCGCGCAAAAGAAAGACATCGAAATGAATGTCATGATTGACGAGGATCAGGGTAAAACCACCATCAATCTTTCGCTGGCCAAGACCATAGATCAGGTGCCGGATGAAGCGGAAAGTGAAAATTTTGTACCTGACAAGGTTGCGCCACCGACTGACTAAAGTCCGCTGGGCTTGAGGGAAGTATGCCTCAAACGAATGAGCCGATCGCGGAAGTGATTTCCTCGTCTATTACAGGCGTCGTGGCTCAATGTCTCATGTCTCAGGACAAGGACAGGATGCCGGAAACATTGAAGCCGCGCTTTGGAAGTTTTCTCAGGATTCGTACCGGTGGCAATGTCGACGTGCTCAGTATTGTGCACAACGTGATTACTGGTTCCCCGGATTCCATACACCAACCGTGGGCTCTTGGTCTGTCACGCGAGCAATTGCGTGAAGAACAACCGCACATTTTTTCACTTTTGCGCACGGAAGTTCATGCAGTTGTTGTCGGTTACATTGATCGAGGTGAAGTTTACCAGCACTTGCCACCGATACCACCGGAAGTGCATGATTTTGTCTATCCTGCCAGCCATGAAGAAATCCGCAAGGTCACACTCGGATTCGATTTCCTCAGGCTAGTAGCGACTGTAACTACAGTTCCTCAAGACGAACTGGCAGCTGCCAGTATTCGCGAAGCCTACAAAGCAAACGGAGAAGAATATTCATTTCTCGTTGAAGCTGGTCAGGCCCTTTCGCATATTTTCAAAAATGATTTCGATCGCCTGGTGACAATCCTGCGCAAGATCCGCCCAATATCCTCTCTGCGATCGTAATACGTGCCGAGGACTAGATATGGGCGAGAGTACCAAAGATAGAATAGCGGAACTTCGATTGGCAATGGTGCACGCTGGTGTGCGCATACCTATTAGTGCCGGAATTGGTAAGCCTTATAAGAGCAATCGTGGCAATGGGTTCCTCTGTGATGTATTTCTAGACGGTTTGGAGAACAATTCTCTGTTTATTTTCGTTGTTGGTGGAAACTCTTCAGGACAGGATCCTAGATCTTCAATCGCAGGGCAAGGCTTAGTGCAGGCGTTGGGACTGGCAATTTAATTCTTGCGCAGTCAACTAAAAATGCTTAGTGAAATGCCCGAATGGAAACTAGAAACCGACTACAGTGAAGACCGGAGCCAACAAGTCTCCACTTTTAATGTCGACTATTATTTTGGAAATCGCACGTTTAGAGATCGGTTTTGAACCTTTTTTCTCAAGAATCTGAGGTCTCACAGTAGGGATTTGGAAGTTAAACCGTTAACGGTTTAACTTCCAAATCCCTACTGTGACTTCCTGAAATTTTTGGTTGTCAGCATCCAAATTGTTTGAACTTTTTTGTATCCAAACTCGTATTCAAATAAAGAGAGTAAGGAGACTGAAATGTTCTTCAGCGAAGAGTCCAAAGCAAATTGGGTGCTGGCAGTTCAAGCTTTGCCGGCACTGGAGGCTGAGTTTGGACCCGAAGAGAAAGCAAAAAGTATAGTTCTTAGAGATCTTGCCGAAAGGAAGATCATCATTTGTTTTCAGTGCAAAGTTGACAATGAAATTCCTTCCACGGATGCAAGAGTATTTCGGTGCAAAAAGTGCAGTAAGGAAATCTGGTTAACTGCCAGAACCAACTATCATCGAGTGAGACTTTTTTTCGCACGTCTAGCAATAATTCGTTTCTTTGAAATGGGAATCTGCCTCGATGCAAACCAAGCGGCAACGCTCCTAAAAATTACCAATGACACCGCCAACAGAATTTATAAGCAGGCCGGAATTTCTGTCATCAGCAGGTTGCCTGGCACAGCCGTAGAAGTTCCGTCGGAAAATGCTCTTGCAATCGTCAGCAGACGAACTACCCAAACTCCTGCACTAAAGCCGCCATTCGAAGAAGAATTCGAAATGCAAAAGAGCCACCAAGGACAAAATACTCAGCCCATTTCAGAAGGTGCCTGCCTGCCAGGAATGCCGGATCTTTCAGAACTGGAGCTTCTCATTCTTGAAATACTGTCTGAAAAATCAATGGATTTCGATCAAATAGTAAATCGTTCGCAATCCGAATCGAGCGCTTTATCCAGCGCACTAACCTACCTTGAATTACGGGGGCTTGTAGAAACACAGCCGGGAACCAAGTTTGCTCGAGCCAAATCATTTTTCATCAAAAATGCGAACTCTTCAGAAAAAGCAAAGGCGATTGCTGAAAGCTTCAATTATTTCGTTAAAAACCATTTCCAGGGGATTGGACGAAAGTATACGCAGGTTTATTCGTGTCTTTACTGGTTGGCAAACGATAGAGAAACCTGGCAAATAAACAGCTTGAGAAAGCTATTTGCCTCGCATCCGTATGTCTCCTATCAGGACATTCTCGACTTCGTGACGCCGCTATCATTCAAGATTGTGCCGCGTTTCAACACGTCATAGCTTACGCTTTCACGCTGTCTGTCTCGCCAAACTTCAGATAGATCCAGATCGCTGCAGCCACAATAATGATCAGCAGTGTAGATACGGCACATCCGAAAGCCCAGTCGCGCACTGCTAGAAACTGGTTTTGAATGAGGTTGCCGATGAACATTGTCTTGCCTCCGCCGAGCAGGTCCGGTGTGACATAGTCACCGAGAGCGGGCACGAAAACCATTATGCTGCCTGCTATCAAGCCACGGGAACTCAATGGCACGGTCACCTTAAAGAAGGTTTTGAGAGGTGTCGCTCCCAAATCTGCCGCTGCCTCAATCAGCCTGACATCTAGTTTTTCCAGAGCTGCATAGACAGGAAGAACCATGTAAGGAAGATAGTTGTAGACCATGCCCAGAAGAACGGCATAGTAAGAATAAAGGATGAAAGGTGGATTTTGCCAGCCGAAGCTGGCCAGAATATCGCTCAAAATTCCAGTCGGGCGAAGGATGGTAATCCAGGCATAAATACGCAGCAAAAATGATGTCCAGAGCGGCAGAACAAATAATGTCATAAGTAGTGCTTTGTATTTAGTCGGCACTGCAAATGCCAGCCACGTCGCTGTAAGAGTGCCTAGAATCAGACAAATCAGCGTGGTCAATGCCGCCAGGGAAAGAGAACGCATCAGCGTCAGCAAATATGGTCCGGTGAAAAAACGCAGGTAATTTTCGAAGCTCAGATTATTGAGAGCTATGCGTCCCAGGTCATCTCTATGCCCGACGCTGAAGATAAGCAATATCACAAGCGGCACGACCATGAAAATGGTCAGCCACAGTCCGGCCGGCAACAATATCAGGCGCCCTTTCAATACTCTCCACCAGCTTTATATTTTGCCATGTTTAGCCGCCTGGGCTCCTCTCCAAAGGCAAGGCCTGTTATCTTACCGTATATGGGCTATTAGCCTTGAAAATCGACCTGGCGGAGGAAGTGGACATGTCGCAGGGAAAAGAGCGCTTGTTTCTCAGGCAATGGATTGGCGAAAAGGTTTCTGTTGTTACGCGAGAACAGTGGAAGTACTCAGGTCTGCTGACCAATATTGTTTTTGACGGTACGCGCCTGATGTACATAACGCTAGATGACAAGCAGTGTCTCAATTTTGATCATATAGTTGAAATCAGCCTTCAGGGCGAATAGGAAGTGTCCCTTGAAAGTGCTCTTTTTGGGAACACCTGAATTTGCGGTTCCGACTCTAAGCGAATTGATTGCCTTTCCGGAGACCGAAGTGGTCGGGGTTGTTTGCCAGCCTGACAGACCGGCCGGGCGCGGCAATAAGGTACATGTGCCTCCGGTCAAGGAAGTCGCTCTCAAACACGATATCCCTGTGTTTCAGCCGGTTAAGCTGGCCAAAGAGCCGGATGTGGTCGCCGAAATGCGTAAGCTTGAGCCCGATCTGATTGTAATGGTGGCTTTCGGTCAGATTCTCAAAAAGGAAGTCCTGGAAATTCCCAAGCGAGGCGTCATGAATTTGCACGGCTCATTGCTTCCGAAATGGCGCGGTGCCGCTCCTATCAATTGGTCGATAATGAATGGTGATACCGTAACCGGTATCACGACAATGTTTACTGATTTGGGTGTCGACACCGGACCTATGCTTCTCAAAGCGCAAGTGCCTCTGACCGATGAGATGACCTCAGTCGAACTGGCTCGGTCCTTGTCGACCGTCGGCGCCAAGTTGGTCATTGAGACCATTGAAAAGATGCTGGACGGAACCCTCGTAGCTCAACCACAGGAAGACAGCCAGCATACCTATGCTCCAATTCTCAGCAAGGAAATGGGAGTTATAGATTGGCATTGGGACGCCATAAAAATTCACAACCGAGTGCGCGGACTGCAGCCCTGGCCTGGAACTGTCGCCACTCACAACGGCAGCCCACTAAAAATCTGGAGCACTAAAGTTCAACCAGGCGATCATGGACAGAAAGAAGTTGGCACTATCTTACTCGAAGGCAACCATCTCCTTGTTTCTTGTGGCGAAGAAGGCGCGCAGCGTCTTGAACTGCTTGAGGTACAGCCGGCCAATAAAAAGAGAATGGCGGCGCAAGCATGGGCAAACGGTGTTCATCTGAAAAGCGGACAGGAGTGTTTCGTCTGATGGCAGATAGTTCAGATGATTCATCGAAAGGAAAGTCTTCTCGCGCCCGCTCTCGAGTCGGTCCCAAAAAGGCAGCTCGCATTGCCGCCGGTGAAGTGCGCAAGAAGAGTACTTACGAATCAAAACCTAAATCGGGCAACGAGCAAGAGAGGGTTAGGCAAAATAAAAGAGAGGCACCACCGGCGCCAGGAATGGCATCGCGGAAGTTGGCGCTAGAGACCCTGATCAAAATTGAAACGGACGGCGCCTATGCAAATCTTGTTCTGAATGCAGGGTTTGAAAAGCAGAATTTCAGTGAGCAGGATCGCGCCTTCGTAACCGCGCTGGTTCAGGGCGTAATGCGTAATCAGAGTTTTATCGACCAGCGAATTCAAACCGTCAGCAAAGAATCTCTTGTAAAGATGCCACCCTTGTTGCGCAATCTACTTCGACTGGCCGTTTTCCAGTTGGATAATCTGAGTGAGACGCCTGAACATGCGGTTTTAGATACCTCCAATCGTCTGGCTCGCTCACTTGGGCACGAAGGGCTTGTGCGCTACACGAATGGAGTGTTGCGCTCTTACTTGAGAAAGAAACAGAAGAGCGAAGCTGACCCCCCCTTTTTCGAATCGACTGTTCAAACGGATGATCTTTCTTCTCTAAGTATCCGGTATTCGCTTCCTGTATGGCTTATCGAGAAGTGGAACAACTATTATGGAAAAGAAGAATCGCGCGCATTATTGGAATGGGCCAAGAAAGAACCTGGCTTTACTGTGCGAGTTTCTGAGGTCAATGTCAAGCCGCAAACAATGTTGGACATCATGAACAAAAATGGCTTTGCCGCAAGACCAGGTTATCTTGTCCCTTCATGCCTTGTTTTTGAAGGGCAAGGCGGTGGAAAGTCCTTTCGCGGCTCACCTGCAAAGTTGCCGGGTTTCGAAGATGGTTTTTTCGTCGTACAGGATGAAGCTGCCGCATTTGTCTCACTGGTGGTTTCTCCTGAGAGAGGTGAAACTATTGTTGATCTTTGCGCAGCACCCGGCGGTAAGAGCGTTCATTTAGCTGAGATACTCGAGAATACCGGGCGAGTGGTGGCGGTCGATAAGCATGAGTCGAGATTGAAACTGGTTAAAGAGGCGCGACTCAAACAAGGTTTGAAAAATTTGGAGACTGTTGCAGCGGACGGCCGAGAATTTCAATTGAACCGGCTTTGTGACAGAGTTCTTGTCGATGCTCCTTGCAGCGGTACTGGTGTAATCAACAGGCGAACAGACATCCGCACTAATAGAGAGCAAGCAGACATTCAAGAGCTGACTGGGCTGCAGAAGGACTTAATCACAAATGCTGGAAGGCTTGTAAAGCCAGGCGGAGTGCTGGTTTATTCTACCTGTTCTCTTGAGCCTGAGGAAAATATTCAAGTTATCGAATGGTTTCTCGAAGGAAATCCGCACTTCAAAGGGTCGTCGCTTTTGCCTTTTCTCAGCAAAGAGATTCAAGAAGATTGGTTCTCGATTACCAACGAAGCAACGCTGCCTCCAGTTTCTACAAGAGCTGCCGCAGAAAAAGGCTACATGCAACTGATTCCCACCAAACATGGTGTAGCCGGCTTTTTCGTCTGCCGATTGAAGAGAGACGAGTAAAGATGCTGTCAAGAAAAATTGTCCGATGAAAAACGACATGCATATCAATGCATGCCGTTTTTCACCTGCTGGGGCAGTCAAAGGTCCTCCGTGGATTACTTAGACGCCTTTGTTTCCTGTCTTCCCTGTTCTAAACTTTGAACGGTTGCAGAAGGTGATGTCCGTAAGTGTTGCGCGATCTGGCAATGAGCACGTAACTGCATTTTGAGAAGTCGTGCGCGGCTCTCAATGTGAGAAGCAGGATGATTGAGGGCCAGACAGCGCTGCATGCTACTGTTGTGATGACGGTGAGGAGGGTGACTGCAAGTCCGATGAACGGGCTTTCGTTTGCTACTTTGTGGCAGCAGAGGTTCTGTCTCATTTTTCTCTCTGCTCAGTTTCTCACTGACCAAAAACTTTGGTGCCCGTATTTTACAAAGAAGTCGTGAATTATTCAGGGCACGCTCGTGACAGCTTTGTGAAACGGTATTCTTTGCGCACTTGGGCTCCAAAAGACCCAACCCTGCAGACAATGTGATTCAAATGAGAATCGTGGTAGGAGATAAAGGGGATCTTTCTTCTTTATACTTAGGAGCACGGGTTTGGAATCGTTTCTCATCGATGCAGGCATATTCTGTGCGGTTGCATACTTTTTTGCGTCCATAAAGATAGTTAAAGAGTATGACAGGCTAGTTATCTTTCGCTTCGGCAAAGCAATCGGCACCAAGGGACCGGGATTTACTTTCGTCTGGCCGGTTGCCGATACTTATAAGAAGGCCGATCTGCGCATAATCACAATGTCCATCCCTATGCAGGAGATAATTACCAAGGACAATGTCTCGGTTCGCAC
>JADZFV010000197.1 GCA_020854255.1 Candidatus Melainabacteria bacterium
CTGCCATCGCCAATTCCGGCGAGTCCTTGCTGAAGAACATCGTATTTTCGTTGAAAATCATTCCGTCCGGAGCTTTGCGAATCCAGAGGGTTTCTTTGGCAGACATGTTCATAAACATCTTAGCCAGATCGGTCAGGTCATTTTTCATAACCACATATCTGACCTGACGCAACTTGCCGTCTACTGTTACTTCGCACATCTCCGTGCCGGTAAAGCGAAGAAGCCCGTCGCCATCGGTGTTTGCATAGATTTCAGCAGGAATCGGGCCATCCACTGCCGTGGCATCAATGTTGCCGATTGATTTATTCATGCTGCCCATGAGAGTGAAAAGCCATACTCCGGCAGCGATGAGCACAAGCACAGAAACAATGCTCCAGACAATTACGCTCTGATTGCGAGGTTTTTCCTGCTGCTGGAGAGCAGACGTGCGCAATTCTTTATTTTGTGCCAAAACTTCGTGTGTCGAAAAGTGCTCCACCGGCGCGGGTTGCTTTCTGGCCGGTCGATCAGCATTATTGAGAAATTCGTCATAGGACATCTTAATGTTGGCGGTCAACTCATCGTCCGCCTCAAGATGCTGCGTGGCCAGCCCGAGAGCATGCTCGTACATGATGCGTGCGTCGTCTCTCTCGTCGGCTTTGTCGAGCAGTGCGGCCAACCTGTACCAATTGCCGATGCTCTCGTAATCTTTGACACCAACGCGTTTTTCGACCATCAGCGCATGCTGGTGAAATGACGTGACCGCCGGTCCCAATTGACCGGACGCTTCATAAGCTTCGCTCAAAAGCAGCATGCAATCAGCCACATAACGGCTGTCCTTGAGACCGCCTTCGGCCAGCTCGTTGACGACCTTTTGCAAAAGTCGCGCCGCATCAGCATATTTACCATCGGCAGAATTAGCTCGCGCGGCATCCACCATCGAGCGAATGCGCGGCATCACCTGGGCTTCTTCTGCAGTCAGATTCGGGCGAGCATTTTGGATGGAGGTGTCATGCTGGCGTTTGCTCACCAGTCGAGAAATCATGCTGGATGGTCTGTCGACGCGAGATGTCTCGTCATCTGACAGGGCGCTGGAATCTTGCTGCGAGCCTGCCTGCATTTGCGGCTCGGCCTGCTGTCCCGCCACGTCACCGGAATAGTCGCCAGTACGCTCCAAAAGTCCACGCGGACCTCTGACTCGATCGGCCGGAGGCAGATCAGGCGGGCGAGTCAACATGTCGTCGGGCATTTCCGGAGGCGTCATGTCTGTTGTGGAATTATCGGCCAGACGCCTTTCGGGGACACCGCGCGGCGGCTGCGCCTGTCCGGGTGTTCTGCTCGAATCGCGCCTGTCTGGCTGATTGCGCGCGCCGGACGGACCGCTTGCGTCGTATTGTTTTAAAAGATCGACCGGCGGCCGCATATTGGCCCCGGGTTGTCCGGGCGGCACAGAGGCAGGACCGGCACTGGAACCCGCTTGTCCCTGTGCAGCGATCGCATCGAATTCTTCAAATTCAAGGTCATCGACATCCGTGCTCGGCTCCATCTGCCCGAAGCGAGAGCGCAAATTCTTCATCGACTTCGGCTTCTGGCGCCTTTCAAATGGCGCCGGTGCTCCAGGCGAAAGATCAGCAGAAACAGGTTCTTGTGCCTGGCGACGATCGATATCTTCCTGCCGAAGAGGCGGATACTGCTCCTCTCCTTGCTCGGTAATCGGCACCATCCACTGGGCCATCGCTTTGGAGGCATCGCTGTCCGGGTGCATGTCGTTGCCATGAAAAGACTCAGCCGCCTCTATTTCCTCAAAAGAATTTTCTTCCGGCGGCTCAAAGCCCCATTCGGCGGAAGCGCGGCTTGCACCGGGCCGGCGCGTGGCATTGGCTGCTGCATCGTCAGGCGCTCCGCTGGATGTGCCGGTCGGTGCAGCCCAGCCGGGATGAGGCCCTGTTGGAGTAGCCGGGTCGTAATCGGCAGGATCATAAGAAAGCGGAGCTGCAGGCTTGAATGAATCGGCTTTGCCTGTATATTCTTGCTCGGCATCGGCTTGCTCCGGCATCGATTGCACATTTTGCATTTGCCTGAGCCTGGAGGAATTAAGATTGGAATTGGCTTTACGGCGCACGGGTGAATTGCCGTCCTCGGGCATGTACGGCATCGAACCAGGATCGCCGCCGGCTTCCACATTTTGCGCGCTGCTGTGATCCGCATGGATTTCGGGGCCCGGTTCATAACCGAGATAAGTGGTATCTCCAAATACCTTGTCCAGACTCTGCTCGACACTTTGATAGCCGGGCCGACTGGCACCGGAGACCGGCTCGTAGTCTCCTTCTTGATCGGGTGACCGATATTGAGGAATATTGAGCATGCCACCATCGGCAGTGCCTGCGTCTTGCGGATCCGGTCTGGACGGGCTGGGTCCACGCCAATAACTGCCGCTTTCACTGATTCCGCGCTTCATGGCATCGTATTGCTCCAGTATGCCACCAGTTTCAACCGGTTTGACCGGGCGAGGAGGCTCTTGCGGCCAGGGAATTTCTTGCGGTCCAGGACTTTCTTGTGGTGAATGACTCTCTTGCTGTTCGGCACCAACTGCTTGGCCCACCCCTGGCAGCTCCGGCTTCAAGCTGCCTCCGGCACTGACTTGTTCGCCTGGCTCAGCCTGTTGTTCCTGATTACCCTCTTTTGCAGACTTGTCTTTCGGGCGGTAAATAAACTGGCTGTCCGACAATTCCTCAGGCACCTGTGGATGTCCGGGAAATTGCGGAGCTGGTTGAGCCGGCGAACCGGTAAATTCATGTGGAATCAAACCAGGCTGATCACCCGCGCCTACTGGTTGCCCAGAGAAGTCCACTGCCGGGATATCAGTGCCTGACACGAATTGCCTGGTCAATTCTTGAAACGGCGAAGGAGGCAGCGGAGAAGCGATGAAAGGTCGCGGTATTGCCGGCGTTTGGGGCTTTGCAGGCGGCAACGGTTTGGACGCCGTATCTTGAGGGTCAAAAGGCTTGCCGCGATTGTCCAATTTTGCCATCGATCGCGCTACAGCATCCTGTATGGCTTCTGCAAAAGTCGAGCCGCCGCCTGCTGCGGTTGGTCCCGACACAGGCTCACGCGCGCCGGAAGGAAAACGTCCAGGCAAACCGCCGACACTGCTTCTGGTCGGGGCTGCGCCGTAGCGCCTTTCCAGGTCATTGGCGCGGCTGTAGAGCCGCTTAGCCTCGTTAACTTTCCCAGCCACGTCGCACGCCTGGGCGTAGCGCCGCAAATGCTGTCGCAACTCGGCGTTCGCTTCGCCCAAATTGCGCTCCATAATCGTTGCCAGACGGGCGTATTCGGAAAGAGCGGCATCATATTCCTTGAGCGCCATATGAGTGGCGCCCAGGTCGGCAAGACATTCCATCGCCTCCAACCCTTCGCCCAGCCCTCGCCGGCTCAAAAAGTCATAGGCTCCACGAAATCCTGCCTTGGCAGCTTCGTAGTCACGAGCTTTTAACGCCGCGCGCGCCTGAGCGATCAGCCGTACGACGTCACCGCCTTTGCTTCCTGCGAAATCTTGCTGGTTGGCTTGTCCTGAATCTGTCATCTAGGAAATGTTAAGGACTCTAACGGCCCGAATAACCCGCTCTTAGGACTTATTACCCTAAATAAACCCATTAGATATCGGTTCTTCTCATACTGTAAGCCGTATTTCCAAACATGGGCGTCAGATAAGACTCCTTTGACACGCCAGATCAAGTACGGCAAACTACTGGTTTGGCACGCAAACATCTGATCTATCACATTTCCAACCGGGGGAGAAAGAGCGATGCCCGCGCTTTTGCCGCTAAATTTTAAAGCTTGGATTGAAGAGAATCGCAGCCAGTTAAAACCGCCTGTCGGAAATAAACTTGTCTGGGAAGACCGCGAATTTATCATCATGGTAGTCGGTGGACCAAACAGCCGCACCGACTATCACATTAACGCCGGCGAGGAGTTCTTTTACCAGGTCGAAGGCGACATTGTCGTGCGCGTCATTGAGGACGGCAAGCCCAAAGACGTGCCGATAAAGGAAGGTGAGATTTTCCTCCTGCCCCCTAATGTTCCGCATTCGCCCCGCCGTCCGGCAAACACGGTTGGGCTGGTGATCGAAAGAAAGCGACGGCAAGACGAGCAAGACGGTTTGGTCTGGCTTTGTGACAATTGCGACGAAAAGCTCTATGAGGAGCGTTTTCATCTGACCGATATTGTCAAACAATTTCCGCCCATTTTTGAGCGTTTTTACGAGAGCGAGAATTCAACTTGCACGAAATGCGGCACGCAGGCAATGGCGCCCAAATGACTCGTGACCTATATAAGCCCAGATTCTACGCCCAGAGTCACGCCGGCACGGAGCAATGATATGACCAGCCAGCAAAACTTGCCTAGACCGGCGAATACAGCAATCAAACACGAGTTTAAAAACGATCTCGAATTCGCGCGGGATTTGGACAGCAAAGACGACCTGGCTGAATATCGCAAACAATTTCTGATTCCGAAAACCAGAGACGGCAAAGAGTGGATTTACATGGCCGGCAATTCGCTGGGATTGCAACCTGTCCTGGTGCGCCCGTATATTTCAGACGAGCTGGACGACTGGGCGCGTCACGCAGTAGAAGGGCACTGGGAAGCGAAGCACCCCTGGCTGCCCTATCACGAAAACCTGACCGATATGGCAGCGCGCCTGGTCGGAGCCAAGCCGATTGAAGTCGTGATCATGAATACGCTCACCGTCAATCTACATCTGATGATGGTTTCTTTTTATCGCCCGACCAAAGAGCGCTGCAAAATCATCATTGAGGCAGACGCCTTTCCATCCGATCGCTATGCAGTCGATTCGCAAGCAAGCTTCCACGGCTTTGATCCCAAAACAACAGTTGTTGCGCTCAAACCGCGGGAAGGCGAATTCACCCTCAGACCTGAAGACATTTTGCAGGCGATCGAAAAGGAAGGAGCTTCCCTTGCTCTCGTCATGCTGGGCAACGTCAATTATCTGACCGGCCAGGCTTTCGACATGAAAGCGATTGCTGCAAAATCGCATGCGGTAGGAGCGCTGGCCGGCTTCAATCTAGCCCACGGCGCCGGCAACCTGCATTTGAAACTGCACGACGATGATGTGGATTTTGCGGTCTGGTGCAGCTACAAATATCTGAATTCCGGTCCCGGCTCCCTGGCCGGATGTTTCGTCCATGAGCGCCATTCTAATGACACCAAACTGCCGCGCTTCGCCGGCTGGTGGGGCCACAACAAAAGCACTCGTTTTCAAATGGGTCCCGACTTTGACCCTATCGCCGGTGCCGAAGGGTGGCAACTGAGCAATCCGCCAATCTTTCAATTGGCTGCCCTGCGAGCATCTATGGAATTGTTCGATAAGGCTGGAATGGCTAATCTCAGGCGCAAGGGAGATTTGCTCACTTCATATCTGGAGTATTTGCTCACTGCAGTTGGTGATGACTTCTTTAAATTGATTACGCCAAAGGAAGTCTCGCAAAGAGGCTCGCAACTTTCGATAAAACTCAAATCTCAGCCCAAGGACTTCGTCATGTTGCTGAGCGCCAAAGGCATTATCTGCGACTTTAGAGAGCCGGACATTATGCGCGCCGCGCCGGCACCAATGTATAACAGCTTCGAAGACGTATACCATTTTGCAAAAGCAGTAGGCGAACATGTCAATTGATAAACTCGTAAAAAGATTGAAAGATACTCATGTCTGCATCGTCGGAGCGGGGCTCACCGGCTCACTTCTAGCGGTCTTCCTGGCACGCCGAGGCATGAAAGTAACAATCGTGGAAAGACGGCCTGACATGCGAGTGGAAACAATCAGTGCCGGTCGATCGATCAACCTCAACATTACGCGTCGCGGATTGCGCGCCCTTGAGAAAGCCGGTTTGGAAGCAGTCATCCTCAAGGACTCTGTGCCGATGATGGGTCGTTTGATCCATTCGCGCACTTGCGAAACAAGCTTTCAACCATACGGACGAGATGATTCTGAATATGGAAATTCCGTCTCGCGTGGCGAGTTGAACAAGACATTGATGACAGCCGCCGAGAAAGCCGGCACGGTGACAATAAAATTCAACCAGCGCGTCACCAATATCGATCTGGACACAAACACACTTTCAATTCAAAACGAAGCGGAAAAAACAAACTACGAAGAATCCTTCGACTTGATAATCGGCACAGATGGCTCCGCTTCGCAAATCAGAGAATCGATGACGAGGAAGACCGGCAATCCTTGCCAGCAGGACTACCTCAACTACGGATACAAGGAATTGACCATCCTGCCTGGTGAAGGCGGAACATTTGCGCTGGATAAAAATGTACTTCACATTTGGCCGCGCGGTCTATATATGATCATTGCGCTGCCAAACTTTGACGGCAGCTTCACGTGCACGCTGTTTCTTCCATATGAATCTATCAATGGCTCACCCAGTTTTGACAAGCTGCAAAGCGAACACGCCGTCAGTGATTTCTTCAAAACAGATTTCCCGGATGCCTACGGATTTTTCGACAAGCCGATAGAAACATTCTTCGAAAATCCTACAGGCGGCATGGTCACCGTCACTACAAAGCCCTGGCACTACAAAGACAGAGTGCTCTTGCTGGGCGATGCCGCTCATGCCATCGTGCCTTTCTTTGGGCAAGGCGCCAATTGCGCTTTTGAAGATCTGACCGTGTTTGAAGATCTGCTCAGCAAATATATCCAGAGCGATGATGTGCTGGATTGGCTGGCGCTCTTTATGGAATTCGATGAATTGAGAAAACCGAATGCTGACGCAATCGCTCAGATGGCGATTGAAAATTTCATCGAAATGCGCGACAAGGTTGGGCAGCCGGAATTTCTGCTGCAAAAGGCGGCTGAAAAGGTTCTCGAAAAAAACTTCCCGGACAAATTCGCGTCGCGCTATGCGCTGGTAACTTTCACACACACGCCCTATGCAGTCTGCCGCGATGCCGGAGTAATCATCGACGAAATTGTCGGCACGCTGTGCAAAAACATCAACAGCGTGGACGAACTCGACCTCAAAAAGGCCGCTGAGCTGATCGATGCAAAATTGGCTCCCGTTCTAAAAGGACAGGTCCGCGATCAGGTTTTGTCGTCGTAGGGGCGATGCCATGCATCGCCCGGCTTTAGAAACCGCATGTCTACCGGCTTTGCATATGCGCTAAAAGCAAACGGTCGACGCATGGCGTCGACCTTACATTTGCTACTTCTTTCGGAACGCACGGTTCCAAGAGTGCTAGCCGTTTCAAGGGCAGGCGTCGGCTTCTATTTTCTTAGCCAGACGCAGAGATATTTGTTCCGGACTTTCACCTGTAGAAACCATATCGTTTCTCGCGCTCACATTGCCGTTTTGATCTACCAGCACCGAAAGTTTTCCATCTGCCGATTTCATTTCCAGCGATTCGATCTTACCGTCCTTTTGAGTGGCTCTAATAGAAACGCCATTGTCCTGCAGTTCTTGATTCACTTGCGAGAGCATCTGAGCGGCACCGCCTCGATCCAAGCCTTCGACTTTAGCCATCAAGCCGGCCAATTCTTTGCCGTCAAATTGCCCAGAGAGCATTTGTTGACCGAATTTATCGGCTAAATCTCTCATCGGCCCGGCTTCCATGCCTGCACGATCTAAGAATTTGCTCCAGCCTTCCTTCCATTCAGGCATACTGTATTGCCGTTCGGAAATTTCTTTAGCACGCTGAGCTTCAGCAGCTTCTCTTTCCGCCTGATCTTTTGCTGCCTGTGCACGAGCCTCTGCCTCAGCTTTTGCATTGGCTGCCGCCTGTGCTTTTTCCGCGTCAGTCTGAGGCGGGGCGTCCGGATTGGGTGGAGTTATATCGGCGCCCGGTCTGCCGGCATCCGCACCGGGAGCCGGAGGCAGGCGATCCGGCTGGCTTCCGTCACCCGGGACAGTGCGGGTTGCGTACTTGAGCTGATCGTTCATGATTGCTGAGATTTCCGGACGACCGCCCCAGAATGTGGCTACGGAGTTGCCCAGGTGATACTGACCGTCGGCTCCTTTCTCTACCTTGTAGACGCCTGTGAAGGCCAGATCGGATTTTCCATCTTCTCCCAGGCCCAGCCCGCGCTCCTCGCTTCGTCGAGCCACCTGGCCCAGCTCTGAATTGGGATCGAGTCTGTCGGTGTCTACAAATATATAGTCAGCCTTGCCCTCTTTCATGTTTTGATCGAGCGTGGCAAGCAGCTTTTCAGTGTCTTTTGCCTGGCGAGAGCCGAAGACCACTACGGCGGGGACCCCCCTTTCGTGTGCTACGCGCAGTGCATCTTGAAGTTTTTGCTCCTCACTTACTTCCGCCTGAGCGGCAGAGGAGGCGTCGCCTTCGTCTGGTTTGTCTTCGGAAGCGGCGGGTTTATCTTCGCCTTCGGCAGGCTTTTCTCCAGAGTCGGCTGCAGTCTCTCCAGTTTCACCTGGCTTGGCTTCAGTTTCAGAAGTGGCTCCGTCTGTGGTGGGGGCTGCCCCTCCGGCCCTGGCTTTCTTTGCTTTCTGAGAATCGCCACCTGAAACACCGAAAGACGCATCAAAATTCGCCTTTTCGATGGCAGTGCCGTACTTGATTTCACCATCGGGGCCAAACCAGCTCAGATTCTGCTCAGGATTGATTGTCCCTTGCGAACCATCAATCTGAACATTCGGCAGCGTGCCCGGCGGAACAGAATCACGCCCACCACCTGGCGGGCAACCACCGCTTCCTCAGCCGGAAGAGAGATATCTGGCACCTTCTGTCTGCAGTCCGTTGCGCGGTACATATGTATTGTCGGTAATCGGCGCCGATTGGTCCGAAACTCTTGGAGGCATAGCAGTCCACACGTAGTAATAGACTCACTGTAATGAACTGATGTTGCACTTTTGTTGCCAACTCGACGTCAACGGAAATTTTTTTGGAAATTCTCGAATCCTTGATGGAAAACCCACAGCTCTCAGGCTGCAATTGATTTTTCAGGCGCCCGTCCAGTTTTTGACTATGTCATCTAAATGTCAAATTGATTTGATACGTTAATCCTGTCCAAATAAATTCAATCGCGAGTCGCTCAAAAAACCGAAAGGCCGGGCGTCGCGTTTGATGGCGTCCACTCATTTAACGCATTGAACCGAGTTTGACGGAATCTAGCCCGAAATTAGCTCGAAGTGAGCCCGATGAAAGACACAATCCGCTGATAACTTAGACGAATAAACAAACTCCGCGGATTAACGTTCTTGTAACAAGTAACTGTTTAAATTCAAAAATCAAAGAGAAGTCTAAAACCAGTCCGCCCCCGATTTTTATAAACCAGTGAGGCTGCCCGATGTTCCAACCCAACGACATTTTTTCAAGCAATACACAAGGGTTTCAACAAACCACAAGCTTGAATTTTGTCCCCCCGCAACCACAACAAGTAAATAGATACAGCCTCGACATCAACTCAGCCAACGCGGTTCGCATAGAACACCTGTTTGTCGAACATGACTCAGACGGCAAAATCACCGGCGCCTCGTATGAATCGGGCGCGCAAGTTCGCCGTCACGAAGCATACACAATGGTGAAGGCCGCGAACAGCACGCTGTGGATGGGCGATCGCTACGGAAGCTGGCACCCGATCGACTAATTTGAAATCCGCTTGTACTGGCGTATTGCATACGCCGACCAAAAAAGTAACCAATTTTCGGGGATCATTCATGAGTGCTCGGCTGCAATTGCATCAGGGCACTTTTGGACATTTCGGAAACTTTTGTGTGCACGCATACAAACACAAACAAGTTTCGTCGTCCTGTTCAATCCGTGTCAACTTCTTGTCAGAAACGGATTGTACATTGCTTGTACGGTCGGAGCGCATTCTGACCAGATTTAAGGAGGCATATTCCTCCGCAACCTGTTTCGACAGATAGAACAATCGCCCCCATCGACAGAAATAGCGACGCCTGGCAGTGAAGTGCGAAACACCCCTGTCGGCATGTTCGCGAGCGTCGCTACGAACCGTATTACCAGAGAGGAAACATCAATGAGACACCACGATATTAGCGAAAAGGTCCTTGCTCAAGGGCCGACTTCCGTCTCCCAAGAAGCGATGCACATGAGCAATCAAGTCGCCGACTTGATGCGCGAAAAATGCTGCATCAATTCCAACGTAAACATGGTCGTTCTCGGTTTTCCCAAAGACGATATCATCGCCTACGATGGAGCCGCCAAAGCCAAGCTGATGTCAGGCAAGCCGGAGGGCGATGACGGCGTCACATTCAAAAAAGATGCCCAAGGCAACTTGATCAAGCTTCTCGATCAAAGCACGTCATCCGAAAAAGCGATCATGGCCAAGAAGGAACTTACACAAGCAAATGGAGATGCTGCAAACCCGGCATTTAAGAAGGACGAGCATGGCAATCTAATCATGACTGCAAAAGACGGTGGGCTGAAAATTCCCGCCTACCCCAGTAAATTCCCGCCGACTGCATTTGAAAGCTGACATGAATTTGTGTTGAATTGCGCCAACCCATTGCGCACCAAGCCAAGAAGAAGAGACGGCCCCAGCAACCATCTCTTCTTTTTGTTTCGATCTGTTCAAAAAATCCATGTCAACATCATGTCAGAAACGCCCCTTAGTCTATAAGTGTTCCCCCGCAAGCACACTACATTCGCCTAAGCAGTAAACAAATTCCCCTTTCAAGAGTTCATTGAGCGGCAACGATTCTCGCGCCGCTGGATCGATCTCGATCTTTCCCCAATTAGTGAGGGCTATTACCATGTCAGGACACCACGAACAGCTAGAGCGTCTTCAACCACTCAGAGATGGCGGTCTCAACGGCGCAGCGGCCGAGCGCCTGATCTCAGAAGTAAACGGCACAATACGCGGCAACAGGCTGCCTCAGGGAGCAGCCGACTACGACAGAGCTACGACTCAGCTACGCGAGCAAGGCGTTTTGCCGAACCTTATATTGAGAGAATTCAACCGGATCGACAACGATCGAGATGGTCGTGTTTCAGAGGCTGAACTAAACAGAGTAATAAGAATGGGCCGAAACGTCGACTTTCTCACAGGCGTTGCAGCCCGCGGATTGAGGGGTACGCTGCGAGAGATGGGCGGCGAAGTTGATCCCCGCACCGGCGAGTACAGCGTCGAACGCAACCGATTTGAAGCGTATGTCCGCGTCCGGCAGCAACCGGTTGCCCCGCAAGAAAGGCAACCTGCTCAACCAGCTCGACCGGGAGAAACCAGGCCGCCGGGAGAAGCAACGCCAAGAACACAAGCACCTCCTGAGATGCATCCCAATCCGGCAGCTCAGAGGCAGATCGACATCTTGCAAGCGGCAAACGGATCACCTCAAGAAAGATTGGCTGCAGTTGCTGAATTAGCCAGACTCGGAGTCAATCGAATCACCCTGGTCGACAGTAATGGAGACCGCATCAACTGCCGAATTCAAGTATCAAGAGTGGCTCCCGGAAGCGAGCGTAATTACGTGCATTTATTTGCACGCAACGAAAATGGTCGCGAGCAAATCCTGCTCAGAGGACTCGAACAAAACGGGCAATTCACACAGCAGCAGCGCGCGGACAGAAGTGCAGCCGGCTTTGCGGGAGACAACTGGACCAGAAGCAGGCCGACTTCGATATTAGGCGTGCGTCAATAGTTGGAAAAAATCGCCAAGAACAGCAGCTCATAGTTTCATGCAAGGAGACGGGTGAAAGCTCGTCTCCTTTCTTTTGCACGAGCCCGCCATCTCACCATCAAATTCTCTTCAGCAAAATTTCAATGTCAACTTGGTGGCAACTAGCATTGATACAATCCCCACCAAGAAGAGCCCCAGCAGCCTTCCTCTTACCACCATTCTGAACCTGCCTGCGTGAAATCGGCAGTCAAATGCACGTTTAAATAAACTGACAAAAACAGGAGATTTACTATGACAGCGCCAAGAGAAATAGCTGATCGCGCAGTGGACCTGGTCACTGGCACGCGCCCAGAAGACCAAACCCGTCTAAACAGAGAAGTAAACGACTTGTTGCGCACCCACAACGTAAATGGAACCAATGCCATTTCAGAACAAGTCACTCGTCAAATGGAGCAGCAAGGAGTACTTCCACAACTGCTCATACAGGAAGCCGGTCGGCTAAATGTAGACGGACAGGGAGGTATCTCGCGCCAAGATCTTCAATCAGTTATCGACAATCGAGAAAACAGACACCAGCCGCTGACAGTTTTGGCAGCGCGACATGCAATGCGAAACTTCAATGAAATCGACAATCACAGCTGGTATAGATTCGGCAACAACAGAGATGAACTGACAGAAGTAGAGCTGAGAGAACATTCTGACCGCAACACCGTGCGCCCGGCCAGAAGCGACGCACCACTTCAGCCGGGCTCTCCGCCGCGACAATACGACCAGCCACCAAATCCGGCCGATGTGCGCCAACAAAACATCGACATACTGAACGGGCGCGATGGGAATGCCCAAACTAAGTTCAGAGCAATTGAAGCAATCGCAAGACTGGGGAACAATCGAATCACTCTCACCGATGCGGAAGGACGACAATTAAATTGCCGTGTAGAAGTGACACCCATCAGCCCAGGCAGCAATCGTAATTACGTGCATCTGTATGAAACTGATAGCAATGGCAGAGAGCGTATCTTGCTGCGAGCGGTGGGACGCGACGGTCAATACAGCCAGCAAGTAGGCAGTGACGGTCGACCAGTTCCATTTACTGGAAGCGAGTGGAACAGACGTTTTCCGAATTCAAATTTGGGAATCCGCTAAATAACGAGCTACTCAGGGGATTGCGCCAATGTCTGGAGCTGAAGTTGAAACTCAAAGTCGCGTTGCATATGATGCGCTCAATCGCATTGACCAGGGTGTGGTACATCGTGACACAACTTATTTCGACCCGGCAAATCGTCAGATTTTGCAGATGAATCAAAGTCAGCGCGACCTTGTCGAAACGGAGATGGAACGTGAACCTAGTGACTCTGAGCAGTCTCGATCTTTTCTCTCACAGTGAGAATGCTTAGCCAGCAGTTTGAACATCGTTGACAACAAGGCTTCTGCTATCAATGTTTAAGTCTACTGTGCACTACAGGCGGTGCTGAGGTTGCCTTTTTCCTACTATCACTTTATCAACATTCCTGGCGCGTTCATCTGGTTGTTTCCAATCCAACAATCTCACGATCCCAGGCACCACAGGTTCGTGAGACTGTATTTCAATTGACACCCTTTGACTTCTGAGGGGGCCCAAAAGGGGCCCGGAGGAAAATCAAAAAGTCCCGAAAAGCTTAGCCGACAGGGGGATTTGAACCCCCGACCTACGGTTTACGAATCCGCTCACAGCAATCAGACTGAAGTCCACGGCTCAATCACATTGAGACCACAATGAAGAAAATCGTTGACATTTCGTGTAACCAAAACCGCTTTTGCTGTGATCGCAATTGCTGCAATTTGAGCATCAAACGCAGAGATCGGCCGACCGGCTCGACTTCTGGATGAAGAGATACTGGCAAACGCGGCAAGACAATGCTACCGCCCAGGTTTTGGCGGCTTCCGGCTCGGCTTGCGCTCGGGCAAATCCAGATCCACGCCTCCAAGCGCCTTAAAACGACAATGTATGGATTCGCCCAAATTGCCGGCTGCCGGCAACGTATCCGCTAGAACCGTTTGCAATATGTTGCGCACTTCGTCTTCCATTGAGCGGTTATTGCAAGCGGCGCGAATGCGAAGCTTGCTCTTGAGGGACTCGTCCAACTTCCGAATAGTAATACTGGCCATGAAAGTAAACCCGCAGCTTCTCCAGTTCGCAATCAATGCAATCAATGATTGCATTGCACTCTATGCTAGCAAAAATGGCTGCGAAGTCCACCAGGCAACAGACCGGTCCTGGAGGTCGTCCAATTGAGCATGGTGGAAAAATTTGAAGCAACAGCAACACAACACGCCACTGACCATTTACCGCAATTCGGAACCTCCACTACATTCATTAGTTGGCACAGGCAAAATAAATTCAGGATCCCAAAAAACACACTCACCATTCACTCACGCATGACTTGCTATTGTTCAATCGTCCCAACACCGGTGTTTCCCAGAGCGCACAGAAAGCTGCGATCAAGAAAAGCCAATCGAGGTCAAGGACGGGAGCACAACGCCATGTGCTCCCGTCCTTCCAGCCAAGGAAATGCATGCATTCAATCAGCAACGTTCGGGCGCTGCTTGTTTGATCAAGGACGCGGCACTACTTTCTCCACATCTTCGATCAGCTCCACAATCTCTTCGTGACTGAGGGTTTGTGCCGCAAAGAGCACGGCGTCACACTTGCCCAGCACACGCAAAATCGCGTTGAGTTGAGGATCGTCTCCAAAACGCGAGCGCAACTCGGACTGCGTAGCAGCCGACGAGTTAAGATACTTCCTGACCTCCGACGCAATCGCTCTAAAGTGCGCCGGCGAAAATCCATACCTTTTTCCATCGGCAAAGGTACGATTGAGCACTCGCCAGGCGGTCTCATTGGGCGGAACCGTTCTGCCCGGGCGGAGGCGATTGATCCACTTGATCGCTATTATGGCCGGTCCGAGTAGCACCAGAAAGAGACCGAAGACCAGAAGCCCGAAGGTCGGCCAGGGCCGAACCTGATCCACCGGCTCCAGCTCGGACTCCATAAACGAATCGCCTGCAGCCGCAGTAGGCGACATCGTCAGCCCAACCACCGGAGTTGAAAGTACACGCCAATCGGGCGCCGCCGTCGCATTGCCCTCAGCATCGCGAATGTTTCCCAGTGCGTATCTGAGGTCAAGGCGAAACACCAGATATGGTGCAGCCGATGCGGGCACCGAAGACTGGACAATCATATCGATCTTGGTCAGAATTCGCCCGTCGCGCAGGCGCCTCGACTGGACATCCAGCGGAGACTGCCCGGCATTGAGGGACAGAGAAGATACCAGATCGAACTCCTGGCCGTTGAAGGCAATCGTCCCGCGGGACAGTGACTGCAGGTCGAGAACCACCGACGGATCGACAGCGAGTAAGACAGTCACCCGCACTGGATCCATGATGCGATTGCCGAAGTGTCTGTCGGCTTGCACCTGAATCTGTACGCGTCCGCCTTCGCAGCTCCTTTGTGCAGGGTTGGACGGTCTTGGCTCAGAAGAGTAGCTTCTGGCAATCGCGGTGCCTGGCGAAGAGCAATCGCCTAGAGCCACGCCTGGAGTAACAACAGGTGCCGTGAC
>JADZFV010000198.1 GCA_020854255.1 Candidatus Melainabacteria bacterium
GATGTTTGAGCGCTTTCAACAGGGGACAGCGGGCCGGCGTACAACCACTGGCAGCGGATTGGGGCTGTATTTATGCAAGCAAATCATCACTGCTCATGGTGGCACAATCGGCGTTGTGGACAAACCACCCCCAGGCGCCGTAGTGCGCATCGTCTTGCCCAGACAATTGATTCTTGGCTGAGCCTGCACCGACGCTAAGTCTTCAATCGATGCAATAAACATGCAATCGAAAGCAGCAAGATACTGACGTCAGCGCTTCTCCTTTGTGAGCACTGGATTTCGATCGCTGTGAGGGGAAACACCAGGCAGAGAAATAAATTCGAATACTTTCTGCAGGAAACTGATCCAGGGCGTTCTGAAATGTTCGCGGAGTTGTTTCAAGCAATTTTGAGCCCGAGTAGTGATCGGCACGCGGTTGAGTTAAGCAAAGCGTTTCCACGTTGCACCGTGGCAGTGAAGGATGCAATTGGATTTATTCCGGCGAGCAAGTAGTCTGGCAGAAGAAAGTCGCATTGTCGTACAACGATTGCCAGCTAAACGGAAAGTATGTCCAATCCTTTTTTATCTACTAAATTCAGCAGCTTGAATGCTACACCATCGGGTTTCCGGGCGCCGGTTTCCCATTTCTGTAAGGCCGACGCCGAAATGTTTAGGTATGCGGCAAAAACCTTTTGGCTTGCATTGCAACGATAGCGAATTGCTTTGATCTGCTTCGGAGAATATTTCGGTATCTTCGGCATGCAGAGAGCCTCAAACTCACGCATCGTTGTCTTGGTCATAATGCCAGCTTCATAGAATCCTTTAGCAGATTCGAGCACAACCTCAGTTATTCGATTATTCACCACTGCTTTCGCTCCATTTCGATCAAGTTTCTTCTTAGTTGGTTTCTTGACTGTTTTTTTTGTTGGCCTGGTCGTCATCTTGAATCACCTCCTGAAGCTGTCCGGTCTTTATTACTTTCACAAGTTCTCTCTCTTCCAAGGAAAGAAGCGTCTTGCCCCATTTTTTTAGTTGCCGTAAGTGGGTGCTTGTTAGGTTCTCGGTCTCGTTTTTTGCAAATAGGTAAATGCAAAAGACATTTTTAACGGATGTCTTGTATGCCAGGATCATGCGGAGTCCGCTGCTTTTCCCTCTGCCGCTGATCGGTAAGCGCTTCTTGATTAAATTGCCCCCGAGCGCGGCGTCGACCAGGCCAAGGCGCACCTCCATGACGGCTTGATGCAGAGCCGCATCATTCAAGTTATGCGATTCTGCGTCTTTTGCGAATACTTTAGTCTTAAGTATCCGCATAGCTCAAGTATAGCACAGTGTGCTATAGACGCCAATAGTTCTTGGCTGGTTTGACATCACGACCGCTCCGCTACTCACTATCAATAAGTACGAGTTTGGCCCACAAATAGTTCAAAGCATTTGATTAATTGTGCGGTATCAAAGTAATTGGCACTGGCGCGAAATTGCTTCCATGACGCGACCGGCTTAAACTCCGCGGTCTGCTTTGAGTATCAATCCATCGAATTCTATTCTCTGGCACCCTCAAGACGTTTTTTCCTTCAGAATGAGACTGGACATGCGATTCCAGGTTTCCATTGGTTTCGAAAACTGAACCTGAGCGGTGCTTGATTTCCTGTTCTTAGACCCAAAATGTTCCTTCTTTCCCATTAGGTTAGACTTACAGTGTGGTTATAGCCCTATGTTGGTTCGAATTCGCCAAAAGTCCACAACTCAGCGAGGTTTTGCGATGTTTTGTCTACATTCAACGAAACATGTTCGTGCGGTTTTATTGATCGCCGCGGCCGTTAGCCTGCCTTTTGTTGCAGCCTGTGCGCAAAAGCCCGGTGCCCAACCCGTTGAAAGCACTCCAGTAGAAACATCAGTAGTGCAACCGGACGGAGTGGCGGCGTCCGGCAGCGGTACTGCAATGCCGGCGCAAGTCGGCGGTGGAAAGCAAAACAAGCCCAAGAAGGTGAAGGTGAATGATATTGCAAAGCCCGGCACGCCGGCCTATACCATTCGCGAATTCGAGGAAAAAACGCAAAAGGAATTTTTTCAAAATCGGCAAGGAATGTTGACTGAATTGAAGGATCCGGAATTGGCGCAAACATTCGGCACCAAGCTCAACTGGTCACTATTGCGTTATCCCATTTGGCCTATTGCAATGATGATTAACCCGCCCTTGCAATCCAATAATCTTTTTGTGGTGGACGGAAAAAACAAAATTGTTGCGCACTTAACTGACATGGAAATGCTGAAAAAGTTTTGCCTGCAGAATATGCACTCGGTAAAGACAGAGCAGCATGCGAAAGAGGCTCTCCTTGCTTATTTGCGCCTGCAGCAAGAATTGGCCCAGGACGGCATGTTTCAGTTTGGTATCAAGCGGGATTGGTTGAAAGTCTCAAGCAGTGGAGGTCGCTTCGCCGCCAGTGGTAGATCCGTCGTCGCTCAGAACACCGGCAATGAAGGTTATTTAGAGTCGAAATTGGTGTTCGGAGCAGATGGGAAACTAGTGAGTGCGGAGAGTGTCAATAAATTGCAAGAGGGCATGCGCCCGATCTGTCAATCCACAAAGCTGCTCGATCCCGATCCGATTGTGCGAAGGATGGCCGAACAAGACATCTTGCTAATGGGGACGTCTTGCAAATTTTACCTGGATGAGATGCGAGCAAAGGCAATGCCTGAGATGCAGCAGGCAATAGATCGCATTTTGAAGCAAATCGAAAAACGGGAAGCCGCCCGAGAAAGTCGAGATGTTGGCAGCGCTTTATGAACCTAGCTCGCCCGTCACGGAGCCCTGGGCGCTCGTGGTGCAGGTGCAGTTGACGAAGATTATTGCTCGATGAAAGGTATACAAGTGCTGCATAAAGATCACGCGCGCGAGTTGATGTTGTGTACAAATCACTTGAAGATGTGGCGTGAAAGACTTGTTGCTATGGGCGAAGAATTGAAGCAGATTTTGTCGGACTGACGACGTCTGTCTGTTGAGTTAAGCGAAGAGTTGGGTGGTGCAGAACTTGCATCGCGTTGCCGCTTTCGGAATTGTCTCCAGGCATTCATTGCAAGTCTTCGTCTCAGCCGGCTTTTCCCTGGGAAGAAGTTTGTTGCTCACAACGTACACTACAAATGCAATGATCACGAAATCAATTGTTGCGCCCGCGAAGTGCCCATACTTAATCGCGTTGACCGTCACTTTCCCATCTGCATCTTTTGCCTTTGAGAGTTCAATCTGTGCTTGACGCCAATCGCCGGGCGGCATGACTAAAGCGATTGGAGGCATAATCAGGTCGTCCACGATGGCTGAGACGACCTTGCCAGTGGTGGCACCGATAATGACACCAATCGCTAGCGCAAGCGCATTGGTTTTTAAAAGAAAGTTCTTGAAATCAGAGAGCATTATTTTCTTCTTTAAGAAAGGAGCAGGTTCAGTTTCTCATAATTCGATTGGTTTGAGCTCTCTTTGCATCACTGGGCTGCGCCCGTGTTCTTATTCCAGCGGGTTCACACTTTATTTACCTGTGATCAGTTGTGTAAGGTGCAGACCTTCATGTTTGAACAAATCAAAATTCGGACCTTGCAACGAATAGCGGAATACACCTTTGTCCGCCATTGTAGTATCGCGGGTGGTGATCGCCTCGAATCGTCCATAAGGCGCAGCGAAAGCCATGAAGGACCATGCTTCTGTTGGACTGGCGGACGTCGCTGATTTAGGAGCTGACGCTGACATCAATAACGGTATCGCCGCTGCGATCGCTAACATGCAAGCTGCAAATGCAATCTTAGAGAGAAGGCGAACAATTTGAGATTTTTTCATAATTTTCTTTTTGCTCTTGTCCGTATGATCATAATAGATACGGTTGTCAGCAAGGCATAATTATTACTGGCCCGTTGATTGAGACCTCAGAAGGACACATGCACATGAAAAAGCTAGTCGCAGCGATGCTATCTGTTATCGCTCTTACCATTACCTGTGTAACACCCGTGTTTGCCGAAGAAAATCCGGTAAAACAAGTCTTCATGTTCCCTGTGAAAATTGCTGCTTTTGGTGCAGGGGTAGTGGTAGGAACCCCGATTGCAATCGTTCGTACAAGCGCCAAGAATACGAAAAAATCGACCAAGGATTTAGGCGGCGAGGGCAATGCAGTCAAGACTGGTCTTGCTGCGATTGTCGGACTGCCTCTGGGCGTTTTCACGGGCACCCTGGAAGGGAGCTATTATGGAATCTCCAATGCTACCATGCACACGGACAAGCCGTTTTGCAAAGAAGCATTCAGCCTGGGCGAACTGGGCGACGACTAGAGAGATCGATGCATTCTCGTTTGCTTGGTTCGAAAATTCTCAAGTCTGATACAGGCATAGCAGATTGGCTGGTGCCGTGCCAAAAGACACCAGCCTTTGTCCTGCCGGCGAAGACTAGAAAATTTCTGGCGGCATTCATGTTGCTGCTCATCTGCGAGCTGCCGGCCGCCCTGCCAGTTAGTGCTCAGTCGCAAGCGGGCAGTTCCGCCAGCTCGCAAGCCGGTTTGGAAGCGCCGGGGAAGATCGGACGGCGGCGCCGAGGCGGTCGCGGACGTCGCGGTTACTATCGAAGGCAAATGAATCAAGCCAATAGATTGGCGGTGCAACAGCAGATGCAGCGAGCCAGGGAATTGGCCCGCCAGCAACAAAAAGGCGATCAGACTCAGTTTAAACGAGAGCAGGCTCTCGCGCGAAGCAAACATAGTGAGTTCATAAAGGAATACGGGACAGGCAAGAGCAGGCATTTGCGAAATCATAGCAAGGCAAATTTCAGGTCAGCCATACCGGCTGTGAATTCAGCGACACCGGCTGCGCCCTCAGCCAGAGCGCCTTCAGTCGAAGCGAAGAAGTAGGTTCTTTTTTTGCAGTGGCTCCCCCGAAAGGGTGAGAAGCCCACTATTTCAGGGCTCGCGCCGGTCTGTCAGGAAAATTACATAGGAATGAGCGTACGTCAATATAGGGAAAATGCCTATCTTGGACGATAGGGCTCTTTGTACTATGGGCAACATAATGGAAATAACCAAAACCAGATTCAATTCAATGGCGTTGCATTGAATGGGAGTTTGCCATGTTAACCAAGAATCGAAATGATGTGCTTTCGCTGATTTTGACTTCAGCGGGCATTGTTGACCTTTGTGTCATTGAGCAGGCATATGCTTCCGTCGACCGTCTTGATACGCCGCTTCACAAAGTGCTGGTGATGCTCGGCAATGTGAGCCAATTCAAAATGGACAGGGTGCTCCAGGCGGAGTCTATGATCCGGGAAAATGTTCTTTCTGCCGAGATTGCCATCAAAGCTCTGCGTATTGCTACAACACAACAATTGACCTTTGATGAGGCCCTGGCAGCTCTGGGCGACGAACACAAAAAAACACAAACACTGCCCACCGCCTCCAACGAGATCACCGATCTTCTTTTAGAGGCTGGAATCATCACCAACGAACAGATCGGCCGAGCGCTCAAGACATCACTGGACAACGGCATGCAGATGGGGCGCGTTCTGGTGTTTCACAGGGACGTGACCAGTTTGATGATGAAGGCGGCAATAACATGCTGCATGTTGAAGCAAGACGATAAAATCTGTGAAGGAAACGCATTGCAAGCCATCAGAGCTGTAAGAAGTTCCGGCCTGAGCATCGAACAAGTTCTCTTCAAACTCGACATGTATCATGAGGAGTCGGGTCAAGGTCCCAAGCTCTTTGAGCTTTTTGCTATGGCTGGTTTTGTGTCGGAAAGCGATTTGATGGAATGTCTTGAGCTGCATATACTGAGGGGACGGCAGATTGGTCAAATATTCATCGAGCAGGGTCTCATCAATAACGAGATCTTGGAAAATGC
>JADZFV010000199.1 GCA_020854255.1 Candidatus Melainabacteria bacterium
AGCGTTTTTTCCACTCCGGCCCCCAGCTCGACATCCAGCATTTTTTCGTCTCCACCGCCCGGAGCTGCGCCTACGGCATCAGGCACTTTCCAACCAGTGGCACCGACGACTGCCTCTGGTACCTTCCAGGCGGTATCCAATGCACCGCAGGCGGCAGGATTTCCGCCTCAGCCTGATGCGAATATGTCCATAAAACAACCCTTACAACAACTGCCGGCGGCTTCCGGAACGTTTGCTGCCGCTCAACAACCTTTTCAAACAGTCACTCAAATTCCGTCTGCCGCAGGATCCTTTCCTGAAGCAGCTCCTCCTGCCGCCTTCCCACCGCCTCCTGCCTTGCAAGCAGACTCTACTGCCAACCCGTTTGCATCGGCTCCGCTGCCTCAGCAGGCACCCCAGGCAGGATTTGAAACGGCACCCGGTGCTCCTGTCCTGGATGCAGCAGCCGCCGCCGCAGCAGCAGCCGGTGAAGGCGAAGAGGACGACGACACCGTTAGAGATATCAACGATGCTCTGCGTGGGCTTTTCCGCTAAGACCATGATTTGAATTCGCTTACACAGAAATCATGATTGGCGCGCTTACATAGAAATCATGAGACTTTCCAGCCGCTTTGATAACATATGCGCCCGCACGTGCATATGAGCGGGCTTTCGACTCGTGTGCCCGGTGTCGCTTAGCTCAGATTGCATTCTTGCAAGCGCTCCTATTTTTCCAGACCCTTCCCTACCGAGACGGCAGAACCAATGAAACAAATTCCCTCCATGATGGCCGGCGTCGTAGTCGAACTCCTCGTCAAGCCCGGAGATCAAGTCTCTGACGGCATGGACGTTGCGATTCTCGAATCAATGAAAATGCAATTGCCCGTGCAATCCAATACGGCAGGCACGGTAAAAGCAGTCAAAGTCAATGCCGGAGACTTCGTCAATGAAGGTGACCCGCTGATGGACGTTGAATAAGTTGGTAAGTAATGGTGAGGAACAGCGTGCCATGCTTGAGGGCATTGCCAAGCAAGTAAAAATAGTGGAAGTCGGACCGAGAGACGGCTTGCAGAACGAGTCTAGGCACGTTCCAACCGCTGATAAAGTGCGTCTGATTGAAGCCTTGGCTGCTTCCGGTTTGAAAAACATCGAAGTTACGTCCTTTGTCAGCCCCAAGTGGATACCGCAGCTGGCTGATGGACTGGAAGTTTGCCGGTCTCTCAAGTTGCCTGCCGATGTGATTAAGACTGCACTGGTTCCTAATATGAAGGGTTATGAATCAGCCAGCCAAGCTGGTTTATCCCATATCGCGCTTTTCATGTCGACAACCGAGTCCCATAGCAAGAAAAACATCAATAAATCGGTGGACGAGGCTCTTTCCACGCTTGGTGAGCTTTCCAGACAGGCAAAAGCGGACGGCAAATGGGTGCGCTGTTATTTGTCTGTCGTGTTTGAGTGTCCGGATGAGGGAACGGTTTCACCGGACCAGGTGGTCAGAATCACCGACAAGCTGGTGGAATTAGGAGTTGATGAGATTTCGCTCGGCGATACCATCGGTGCAGCGACTCCGCGCCAGGTGGAAAATGTTCTAAGACTCGTCTTGCGCAGCACGGATAAATCCAGGCTGGCATTGCACTTCCATGACACCAGAGGAACAGCCCTTGCCAATGTTCTGGCTGGATTGGAATTGGGCGTCTCAATATTCGATTCGAGCCTGGGCGGTCTGGGTGGATGTCCTTACGCTCCCGGCGCAGCCGGGAATCTGGCTACCGAGGATCTCGTCTACATGCTGAATGGCATGGGCGTTAAGACGGGTGTCGATCTGGAGAAACTGGTTGATGCCGGCTGTCTTGCCGAAGAATTGTTGGAGAGAAAACTGACTGGGAGGTATTTACGGGCATGCCTGTCGACGAGAGAAAAAGAGAATTGCAGCAAAGCGGGCACGGCCAGTGCGGTGAAGCAATGAATAAAGCAGAAGGGGACGAGTCTTTGGACAGCGAAAATGTCTTGTTGGTAGAAAGAGAAGGAGAGCTTGTCTGGTTTAAACTGAATCGCAGCAAGGTGGCCAATTGCCTCAATCGGCCGCTTCTCAGGGCTTTGTTAGATGCCTGTCATGAAGTTGCAAAAGACCGCAGCATTCGGGTTGTCGCCATAATCGGTGCCGGAAAGAAAGCCTTCAGCGCAGGCGCCGACCTGGCCGAGCGCAAAGGAATGACGCAAGCGGAAACTCTCGACTATCTTGCTTTGATTCAAAAGACCATGCGCACCATTGAAACTTTGCCGCAGCCGGTGATAGCCGCCATCAATGGTTCCGCATATGGCGGAGGAACGGAACTGGCATTGGCTTGCGACCTGCGCGTCATGGTGGAAGAAGCACAACTCAGACTTACCGAAGTAAAGCTTGGTATCATCCCCGGTGCTGGTGGAACGCAGCGCTTGCCTCGATTGATCGGCAAGTCGAAAGCGAAAGAGATGATCCTTACTGGTGCTCCCATTAACGCCTTTGAAGGCCGGCAGTTTGGACTGGTACACAAGGTCGTCACTGAGAAAAACTCGCCGGACGAAACTTTCGATTCAATCTTGATGAGTGCAGTAAGAGAGTGGGTGAAGGAAATTGCCACAGGCGCTCCCCTTTCGCTGGCTGCAGCCAAAGAGGCTATCGACAGCGGTTATGACCGCGATCTGGAAGCCGGTTTGGCACTGGAGACCAAAGCATATTTGCAGCTTCTAAACACGAAAGACCGCTTGGAAGGGTTGGCCGCGTTTGCCGAAAAGAGAAAGCCAGTATATGTAGGAGAATAAACTTGAACTTCCTGATCGACTCTCCAACGCGTGAGCCCCTGCCGCTTCCGGTGACAGGGCTGATTTTGTCTGGCGGCAGGAGCAAGCGCATGGGCAGACCGAAGGCGTTTTTGCCGTTTGAAGGCTCGACTGTAATCGGACATATTCTTTCTGAGATCAAAGATTTATTCAGCGAAGTTTTTATTGTCGCCAACGAAGTGGAGAGCTTTGAAGACCTCGGCGTCGACGTCGTGAAGGATATTCTTCCGCACCGTGGACCTCTGGGAGGTATTCTCTCCGGGCTTATGACCTCGAGCAATCACTATGCTTTTGTCATGGCCTGCGACATGCCGCTGATTGATAAACGACTGGTGCGCGAACTTGTTTCACGACGCCAGGACAATGACGTGGTTGTGCTCTCGCATCCTCAAGGTATTGAGCCACTCTTTGGTGTCTACTCAAAGAACTGCATCAAACCACTGGAAGAGTCACTTTTTGCCGGCAATCTTTCCGTGCAGGACTTTCTTTCCGGGTTGAAAGCGGGTATCTATGAGTGGATGCCCGAGCGCGCCGATGCCGAAGCACTGCCGCCATTTTTCAATATCAATACTCCGCAAGATTATTCCCGCGTGATTGCAAGAGAGGGAATGGGACTTTCAATTTTGCCTGAGCGCCGGACATAACTTTTGACCGAACTGCATCTTTGCGTCGCATTTGTGTTTGTCTATTTAAAAAGCCGATATAATTTCGCCTCCACTTCATGGAATGTGTCATGTCAAAACCACGGGGAAATCGAGTCAAGCTTTTGATTGGCACGCGCAAGGGCGCATTCACCCTTACATCAGATCCGGTTCGTTCGGCATGGAATTTAGAGGGGCCGCTCTATCTCGGTCATATTATTTACCACTATATGGTCGATCCCAGAGATGCCAATTCGCAGGTCATGGCCGTGAAGACCGGGCATTTGGGTCCGACCGTCTTCTTTTCGAAAGATGCCGGTAAAACCTGGAAAGAGGCGTCCAGACCGCCGCAGTATCCAAAAGCAACGGAAAAAGGTGACGGGACACTCGATCCAGAAAAGTCGCTTGCCGAAATGACCGGAGCCAATAAGGGCTACCAGCGCGGCAGAAAAGGCGGAGGCAAAGGCGCCAAAGGCGGCAGTGCCGTCGACATTGTTTTCTGGCTTTCTTCCGGTCATGAATCTCAATCCGGAGTCTGGTATGCCGGCACTGCTCCGCCCGGAATGTTTATAAGCAAAGATGGTGGTGACACCTGGGCGCCGGTCCAAGGGTTCAATACTTACTGTCAAGCCAAGGACGGGCTGCATGGAGAAGGTGAAACTCCCGGCGGTCAACTCACGCACTCGATACTTATCGATCCCAGAGATGCGAAACACATGTACGTTTCGATTTCAGTTGGCGGAACTTTCGAATCTACCGACGCCGGCGCCAGCTGGACGCCTATAAACAAAGGCGTACAAGCTGATTTCCTTCCCGATCCAGACACGCCTTACGGGCACGATCCGCACTGTGTTGTGATGCATCCGCAGAATCCAGATCGTCTTTATCAGCAAAATCACTGTGGCATTTATCGTATAGATCGACCTGACGTGAAATGGGATCGCATCGGCAAGAATATGCCGGAAGAAGCAGGAGACTTTGGTTTCCCAATCGTTGTTCACCCGCACGATGTCGACCGTGCCTGGGTGTTTCCCATGGATGGAACGGAAGTTTGGCCGCGCACCAGTCCAGGCGGGCGACCAGCCGTCTACGAAACCAGAGATGGAGGATCTTCATGGCACAGGCACGACCGTGGACTTCCAGATGAGCACGGCTATTTCACTGTCAAACGTCAGGCAATGACTAATGATGCCATGTTGCCTCTGGGTTTATATTTTGGCACTACGTGCGGTGAGGTCTACGGAAGCATCGACGAAGGCGCCAGTTACAATTGTCTGGTCAGACATCTGCCTGAAATATATTCGATTACGGCAACGCTGGACTAGTTGGTTCCAGGTTTGAACCTAGTATTCTGACTCATGGAATTTGAACGGTTGGACGATTTCGCACCAATACGAGTAACTGCCTGTTCGAGCCTGCACGCAACTCCCGTCTCAACGCGAGGGCCCCGGGAGACACTCGCGCATAGGGGGAGCTTCGCGACCACGCCCATTTAGGCAGTGCAAGAAGCAATATTCCTATATCTCTATTGTACATACTTTTGTATGGTGTGTCAACTCTGAATCGATCATCTTTCTTGTGAAAAGGAAAAAAACATGCTCGTTCACATTCCCAGCCCGCTGAGATCTTATACAAAGGGTGCGTCCAAGGTAGATGCCGACGGCGCCAGCGTGGATGAAATGCTCAATCATCTCGACAAACAGTTTCCCGGAATCAAGTTTCGCATGATTGATGAAAATAGCCGTATGCGTCAGCACATCAAGATTTTCGTCAATAGAGAAACTGTCGACACAGTCAGAGCGCCTCTGAATTCTGCCGACGAAGTGCATATCATTTGCGCGCTGTCGGGAGGTTAGGATAGTTTTTATCAGTGCCCGAAGAACGGGTAACCGAGCCGCGATAGTTCAAACCTGAACCAGATGTAGAATCCCAGTATTGGCAGAGCAATTGCCAGACCGACCATTTGCCAGTAGAAAGAACTCTTACCGGTTGGTGCTGTCGTGTCCGGAGTCTTGTTCATCAATGTGTGGATCAAGATGATCACGCCGACCACCATTGAGAATGGAGCGAAGCAAACAATGCCGTCGATAACGGTTACTTTCGCCATCTTTGCGTGTGCCATCTGGAGTGTGTCATAGATGAAGAATTTTGCCAGGAGCAAACCCATCATGATCAAACCGATTCCCAAGCCAGCACGCTGCGCGCGTGGCAGCGGCTCTGCCGGTTGAAGCACTTGTGATTCCGGATTGGTTGTTTCAGCGCCTGCTGACGAGGTTTCCGCTGATTGCGAGGCTTCAACGTCGGTCGATGCCGCCGCATTCGATGACTCTGCCGTTGCGCTTTCGGATTGCAGATGCGGTCGAATTTTTTTCTCCGCTTCGACGAGCAAATTTGCACGCATCGAGATTGTTGTTTCAGGTTGTGAAACTTTCAGATCCAGAAATTCGTCCTTGCGGACTGCGCCGGAGAATTTGTCCCAGGGAATGAGTATGGGAACGAATCCAAGATGGCGAGCCAGTCCTGAGAGGGCTAAGTGGATGCCATCTGCAGTTTCGAGGAAGAGCATTTTTTGCGTTGGTATCATCGCCATCCTGACCCGTCCAACTGTTGCGTCTGCACCTGCTTGCTTCAATTTGGAAAAGACGCAGCTTTTTTTATATTTGTCGGCAAGAAATCCCCAGGCAGTAGAAGCCAGCAGTGCCCATAGATAGACAAGCATCCCGGCTGGGATTGCAAATGTAGAGAGTAGAAACTGGAAACCATTTGTTGTGTCTGGTCTAGTCAGCAAACCGACCAAGAATTTCCCCTTTTCCGACTTGAGATATTTGTTTTCTTCTATGTGGATTTGAAACCTTGCCGGGCGCAGGTTTGTGAATGAGACCAGCGGGCGACCAGCAATCCAAGCGCGTGGGTCTTCCGCTTTGTACAGCAAGCGCCCGGTGGTTTTTCCTGCCATAATCGGACTGCCGCCGGTGTCCTTCACTTCGACTTTTGTCGCATCCACAGCTTTGATTGTTTCAGCAACGGCAGGCGACTTGTCCATTGAGTCTTCGACGTAGAAAGGATTGCTGGCAACATTGACATCGAGAGGAAATGCATAGTAAACGGCATACCGCCCGCGCTCAGAAAGAGTCACGGTTGTATCAACGGTCTTCAAGTCCTGCAGGTGGAGTGGTGGCAGATACCTGGGGTCCGATTTGTAATTCCAGGCGCATACGAGAGCGATGAACAGGAGCGCGATTGGCCCGATCGTCATTCGCTTCAGTCTGTTGATATCCACAAATTACCTCGCTTGCAAGGTTAGTATCGCGGCATTGAGCGATCGACATCGAGTGCCCAGGCGGCGATTCCTCCAGTCAAATTGCGCACTTTGCGAAATCCGTTTCTTCTCATGAGATGAGCCGCATGATGGCTTCTTACGCCAGCGTGGCAGTAAACAACTATGTCCTTGTTCTTGTCGAGTTCTCCAAGTCGTTTTTCGAGTTCGGGCAATGGTATCAAAACCGAGTTGTCCAGATTGCAGATTAAAGTTTCTTCCATACTTCTAACATCGAGGAGGAAGGGTCTTTTGCCTGCCTTTACAAGATCGCTTAACTCGGTTGCTGAAATTTCGGAGTCCTGTTGTTCATCGGCTTCAGAGGCAATATTTTGAGACGAGCGACGCATGGCGTCGCCCCTGAGTGGATCGCATTCTGCCGCGCACATGAAATTCTCTTCTTGCAAAGACTTGATAGTTGGCTGTTTTCCGCACAGCGGGCAATTGGGATTGCGTTTCAAATTGAGAGTGTCGAAGTGCGCTTCAAGAGCGTCATACAAAAGTAAACGCCCCATCAGTGTCTGACCTTTACCCAGTATCAATTTGATCGCTTCTGCGGCTTGAATTGATCCGATTACACCGGCAAGAACACCTAAAACCCCACCCTCTGCGCAATTTGGAATAGCGCCTGACTGGGGAGGGTGAGGATAAATGCAGCGGTAACAAGGACCCTCGGGTGGCGAGAAAACGGTAGCTTGTCCTTCGAATCGGAAAATAGATCCATATACAAGCGGCTTTTGAGCTAAGACACAGGCATCGTTGACGAGATAGCGAGTTTGAAAATTATCGGTGCCGTCGATTATGACGTCGTAGTCGCCAATCAGTGAAAGCGCGTTCTCGACTGAGATGCGCTTTTCATGCACGATTATGTTTATCTCGGGGTTGACTTCAAGCAATCGCGCTTTTGCCGATTGCGTTTTCTTCTTGCCGATATTTTCGGTAGAGTGCAAAATCTGCCGTTGCAAATTTGACAATTCCACTGCATCAAAATCGACAATGCCGATTTTGCCGACGCCTGCTGCGGCCAAATACAAACTAATGGGAGAACCCAGTCCGCCCATGCCAATGACCAGCGCGCGCGACTGTTTCAAACGCATCTGTCCATCTTTGCCGACTTCTTCAAGCAAAAGGTGGCGGCTGTATCTGGTCAGCTCACTGGATGAAAGGTCGGATTTAGATGTCGGTTCGCAGTTTGGCATGTTCAATTTCACAAATGGCTCTGGACCTTTAAGTGGCTGTGTCGAACTCTCATTGCAGATGGGAAAGCGAGGTTTTACGCAAAGAAATGATAGCAGCCCGTGCTTGCCAATAGGTCTGGGGCGTTCCCGGGCAAGCAGTTGAATGACTGTTGCCTGCCATACTCATTCATTTCAATGTGGGTTAAAGTGCAACTAGTTGGAACGTGCGATTGGCGCAGGTTCACAACCTTAACCTGGAACCCCCTCTGACCGGAGACTTATGGAAAAGGCCAACATAGTTGCTGCCTGGATTGCCATCCTCGTCGGTTTTTTCGCCGGCGTCATCCCGGGGCTGTTTTTCCACGATGATGAATGGCTGGGCGGTTATGCCAGCTGGCCGCGGCGGCTTATGCGTCTGGGTCATGTGTCGTTTTTCGGCATCGCTTTTGTCAATTTTGCCTTCGCCTTGACCGTTGGGCACCTGAATTTGCAGGGTGATCTGGTCAAAACATCGTCTATCTTGTTCATCGTTGCGCAGATTGCCATGCCAACAATCTGCTACGGAGCATCAGTTAGGAAAGTGTTGCGCAACCTGTTTTTCATACCGGTGCTCAGCCTTATCATTGGCGCATCGACGCTTTTGCTTGCCATCTTTCAAGGACCGAGAGTTTGAAAATTGCGCTTATATCGATGAATGGAATCAGAGCCAACGACAAGAAGCTCCTGCGTCTTGGCCTGAATTTGCCCGGTTTTGTGGAACGCAGTCGGGCGATTGCCTCTCTCCCCAGCCTGGGATTACTGACCCTGGGAGCTCTTACACCTCAAGAGCATGAGCAAACATATATTGAAGTGCCCGACATTAACCAGTTAGAGCAACTACCGAAAGGTTTTGATCTGGCCGCGATATCCTGTTTTAGCGCTCAGATTGAGGAGGCTTACCAACTGGCAGACCGGTTGAGAGCGTCAGGGACCAAAGTTGTGATGGGCGGCAATCATGTCTCTTCTGAAACCGAGGAAGCCCTGATACATGCAGACAGCGTGATGATAGGCGAAGGAGAGCTGTTCTGGGTGTCGATGCTTGAAGATTGTGCGCGGGGAGATTTGAAAGAGACCTACGGCAGCATGTTCGGAAATTTCAATCTCGCCGAAGCTCCATTACCTGCATATGGATTGCTGGACCCGGCCAAATACAATCGACTCACTCTGCAGACGAGCAGGGGCTGTCCGATGCGTTGCGAGTTTTGTGCCAGCTCGGTTCTTTATACTAGACGCTACAAGCAGAAGCCGAAAGAGCTGGTGCTTGCTGAGATAAATCAATTGAAATCGCTTTTTCCCAGGCCATTTATTGAGTTTGTCGACGATAACACCTTTGTGGACAGGCGTTACTGGAAAACGCTTTTGCCTGAGTTGGCAGAAAAACAAGTGCGCTGGTTTGCTGAAACCGACGTCTCTGTGGCTGACGATCCCGAATTGCTCGAGGCTATGAAGCTGGCTGGTTGCAAGCAAGTGCTTATTGGATTTGAAAGTCCTTGTGAGGAAGGACTGAATGGGCTCGAGCTCAATTGCAACTGGAAAGCGACGCGCTGGAAGAAGTACAAACAGGCGATTCAGAAGATCCAGGCTCATGGCATTCGTGTCATTGCTTGCTTCATGGTCGGATTGGATGGACAGGGCGCAGGAATCTTCGAGGCGATTCTGGAATTTGTCAGAGAGGCGACGCCTTTTGATGTGCAGATTACCGTGCCTACAGCTTTTCCAGGCACGCCTTATTACCGAAGGCTGTTGGCAGAAGGCCGGTTGATCGAACCGAGAGCCTGGAGTAAATGCACGCTCTTTGACGTCAACTTCAGACCCACCACTATGTCCCAGGAAGACCTGGCAGCTGGTTTCCGCAACCTGGGTGTAGAGCTTTACGGCGACTATATGATGAGTCATCGCCGGGAAGGATTTATGCGTCAATGGAAAGATAATATAATTTGCCGGAGGCGAGCACAAAGAGAGGCAATATGACCGGCAAGGACCTAAAAGCTATATCGGCGCTCTTCTATTTCAGTTCGGCTTACGATCTGGTCCTGGGAGCTGTTTTTCTTTCCTTTGCGCCGTGGTTCTTCCGAGTCTTTGCGGTAGATCCGCCTAATCACTGGGGATACATTCATTTTCCTGCCATGCTTCTGATTCTTTTCGGAATCATGTTTTTTCAAATTGCCGAGAATCCAAAAACGAATAGAAATTTGATTCCGTACGGAATTTTGCTGAAAGCATCTTATTGTTCGGTTGTAGGAATGCACACGTTTCTGTCCGGCAACCTGCCCGATATGTGGAAACCCTTTGGAATAGTGGATTTCTTCATGCTGCTGGGGTTCATTTGGGCCTACAAAAAATTGGCACAGGAAAAGGTGATCCCGGCTCCTTAAGAGCGAGGAAATGTTGCACATTTCTAATTACGTACAGGAAATCCTGGCTTTTCGTGCGATTTCGTCGCGCCACTTGCTGATTTGAGTTGTGTCCACTCCCAGGATGCAGCTGATGAAGAAAGTCTGGACAATTTCACAGAGGAGCAGATTTCAATATTGGAAGTTCTTTCTGCAAGGCCTGTCCACTTCGATGTCCTGTGCGCGAAGACAAACTTATTATCAAAAGATATGTCGGCGTTTCTTATGCTGCTCGAGTTATCTGGCGCCGCTCAAAGACTGGTAGGTGATCGATATCAGCGAATCAGGAAGTCGAGAAAAATAAAAGATGTTGATGATCTTCCCCCCGACCTTAAGTTGATGATTTCGGCCTTCCATAACTTTGTCAGGGCGAAGTTTCAAGGTATCAGCAGAAAGCACTTGCAACTTTATCTGGCTGCATTTATGTGCTTTCTAAATAGAGGCAAGTGGGAGCGCGGTCGAATATTGAATGCGTGTTGGCAGCGGCGGAAAATTCGCCGCAAAGATCTTCTCAATTATGTGACGCCGGAGCAGGTGCTTATGTTGGCTGTTTAAGCAATACTTTGACGCCGGCTAGATCGGCCCGTTTCATTGGTTTTCCAGTGACTGAAGAAATCAGCGTTATGTCTCTCCAACTCCATGGATATACTGTAACTTCAACAGGATAATCGCGTTCTGACCATCGCAAATGGACGAATCGGCCTTTGCGATTGTCTATGACCTCTTTGTCTACTTCTTCGTATCCCCAGTCCATAAGCTGGTTTTTCAAGCATGTATCGTCGTCACTGTAGGCGTGCAAATCAATGTCGGAGCTGATGCGAATTTGTCCCGTCAATGTACTGCCGATCAAAAAAGGATCTGAGTCTGCAATTACTTGCATGATCTCGAAGGCTATTTCTCTCATTTCTCTGACGCGACGTTTGACTTCTTCTTCGCCCAACTGGCAGGCAGTCAATTGTGCGATGCAGTCTTTGATTTTTCGATTGGATGGAAGATTATTGCGGCTGGAAAGACCAAGCATCGAAATTGCACGCTCTTTGGCGTGCAAGTATTCAGCCTCTGATCCCTCCACAATAAACCGAGCCGCCTCCTCTGCGACTCTCCGTCTGTCGAATTTCGGCATGGTTTTTGCAAGTCGAATACTTGCTTTCAGGGAATTGGCCTGGATTAAATTGCCAGGATCGATAGACCCGCTTCGCTTAGTCTATCATCTCAGAAAATTCTAGCGAAGCAGGGGGAGATGTTTCACCAGCCTTTGCCCGTCTTCTTCCAAAGTGACTGCATTGTCTGTAACTGCAATTACATTAAGAAAATCGACTCGATCACCGGCAGAAACGGAGAGAGTTTTTGGCAGGTGATTGGCTTTTCTCACGTATGCATCGGTGACAGTCATGAATGCTCTGTTACCTAGAATGCCTACCAGCTTGAGGTGCTTAGCTATTGATGGTCTTTCCGGCGGTGCTGGTAATTCAGTCAGGGGCAGAGAATCGCCTTGCTGTCCGGTAATAATCGGAGGAGGCGGTGGGGGAATCGAGCCTGTTGGCGGCGGCGGTATCATGTCCGTCTTTTCTGCCGCCAGTTTGTCGCCGGCAGCTGTGCTGATCTTGCCTGCCGAAAATGCGGGAAATTGTTTGAATCCGGAGATGGGAGAAAGAGGATCGGTCTTGCCTGCGCTCGCTCTTGCTGTGACAGCGGCCTGCTCGCGCGTTAGAGCAGGCAAGGCGTAGACTGATTGGTTATTGAGAGCAAGCCTGGACGCTGTCTGGTCGTCTGCATCGACATTCTTTGCGTCGCTCCCCTTCCCCCTGGACATGAACTGATTCGGAATTTCTTTGATTGTGTTTTGAAGATTTGCTATGTGTGAGCCTATGAATCCAGGAGCGATCGCTGACTTTGTTGAGTCGGCAACGCTGGTCGCGGACTCTTCAGAGGAGTTTGCCGTAGTAGCTGTTGCCGTGAAAGTAGTTGTGTTGTTGTTGTTGTTGTTGTTGTTGTTGTCGAATGCAACTGCCTGAGACTTTTTGACGATTCGTTTGGGAGGCAGCACATTATTCAGTTCTTCGGCCATTCTCGTTTCGTCATTGATGTGATCGATCCACATGAATGCCCCTCCAATCAGGAGCACACCAAGGGTAACAAGCATGGTCAAGCGAAGTAGCATCTAAGGTAAATAATAAACCGAAAGGAGAAAACACATCACGGGTTGATTCAATTTGAGCTTCTTTGCTCGCTCGGAAGCTTTGTCCGTATCGCCTTTTGCTTCTTTCTTCGGAAGTGCAATCACGACATGAGAGACTCCCATCATACGCTCATATGCTTCGATATTGCGGATGAACTGCACCATCGATGCATAACTTCCAGTTATATATACTTCTCTGTCAATTTGTTTGAGACCGAGCTCACTGCCAACATCTGCAGGCTTTGCATTAACAGGTGCTGGTTTTGCAACTGTGGCACTGGGCATCTGCGGTTTTCCCTTAATATCTTCGAGCAGCTCGCCCATTTCCTTTTGAGAGGCTTTCAGGTCTTCTGCGCCGGGAGTTTCAACGCCGATCATATCTACATTGGCCTGCGTGGCAAGTTTTTCCAGATCGATCAAAAGCAGATCGAGATTCGCTACTTTCGGCACCGCGTTGCGCAAGGAAGCAATGTCCGAGACAAGTGCGACTCTTTCTCGCTCGATGCGTTGTTTGTCTTTCAGTTTTACATCGAGCTGCTCTTTTTGTTGCCGGTGCTGTGTGAGATCAACTAATTTGGCCGATTCTTCAGTTATGCAAGGATAGACAAGCATGGCGAAAATGATGGCCGCAAGCCCGTAAACAACTGCCAGAACGCCGTATTGATATTTAGTGAGCATTGCTTTGCCCTCTCAGGTTTTCTGCTTGTGTTGTCAGGTTCTCAGCCAATTTTGGAGGTACCGTGCCACCGAGAGAATTGCCCGTCTTTATCGATTCGAATTGTCTTGACGCTTTATTTGACTTTGGTGGTCCTGCCGCATTGGCATCAGAAAGTTTTGCCGATATGGAAAAGACAAAAACTTCAGGAGTTTTTTCTTCACGTGTAATCCAATCTACTTGCGAGTCTTTCAAGTAGAGAGATCCCCCCAAGTTGATGGCCAGATTGGACACACTGTTGAAATCAATGGCAATACCTTCCACCTTCATGTCTTTTCCGCGCAACATAATGCGATCGATTTGCACTCCTTGTGGAGTGTCGATGGTCAACTCGGAAAGCAGTGAGGACCAGCGATTATGCTTTTTTAGAAGAGCATTCAATACGCGTTTGCGTGCGGAGAGAACTGTGTTTTCCTGACGTTCGGAGGTCAAAGTTTTCAATTGCTGTTTGCCGATCATGATTTGGTTTGAAAGAGTTTCAATCTCGGTCTCTTTTTGTGGCAGATCGATGAATCGCATTACTGCATAAGCAGCCAGAAACATCATCAATAGGGCACTTCCGAAAATGAGAGCTGGTTTTTGCCAGACCGGCGGACCGATGGAAAGATCTTTGGTCATTGTTTGAGTGGCGCGCTCGTCAAAGAGTAGAGGCACGCGCCCCTCTTTATTCAAGTCAAGATCGACTGTATAGGCTGGATTCCAGCTCGGCTCTATGGCAGAACCAACTAGTGCGGCAAGAATAGGGCGCATACGATCGACAATTTCGGTTTCGTCATGTTTGATGTCGCGCATCGGATCGCTAATCACGCTGCGAACATTCAATTTATTGAAGAAGAATTGATCGAGACCAGGCACCATGCAGCCAGGCCCGGCAAGCACTATTTGGTCCATTTTTACATCGCCCACTTGTGAGCGATAAAATTCAAGTGATTTGGCAAGCTCGTCTGCTATGTCACTGAATATGGTGCGCGCCACCTGTGCTGCTTGCCCCATGCGCGGATCGTTCGGAGCCGGTGAAAATAAGGAGATTTCCGGAAGCATGTCGAGGGCTTGATCGAATGGCATGTCCAGGCTGCGTGCAACGGCTTCAGTCATGGTCTCCACGCCCAGCATCACGGAGCGTCCGAAAAGCGGCATGCAGCTTCTCACTATATTGATATCAGTGGCGTCTTGCCGCATATTCACAATCATGGAGAGATGCCCGGACGATCCCAGATAGCCGGAAAGGGCCAGGCTGCGAATCACCGCCAAAGACGAAACTTCTACTCTACCCAGTCGGGCTCCTGCTGCGTCTGTCATGCGCCAATAGGATTCTACTATGCTTCTTTGAATGGCAGCCAGAATGACATCAACTCTTCTGACTCCATCGAAATCAGTGCGTTCCGTTGCCGGCATCACAGCCCAATCGAGGTTGGCGTCATGTATGGGGAAAGGCACATGGTTTGTAGCTTCTTGTGTGACGACATCGGCTAATTCGTCTTCAGGCATTCCGACAGGCACAGGCATCAGGCGTATAACTACAGCCTGCGCCGGCACTACCACGTTTAAAACCGGTGTTTGCCCGGAAGGGAGCAGACCGGCTTCATTCATTAAATCAATTACTACTTCGCCAACCAGCTCCGGCTCGGCGACCAGACCTTCACGTACGGAATTGGCTGGTGTCGGTTGGCAGGCAAAACGGGCCACTTCAATGCCTGAGCGCGTCTTTTCCAGCTGCAGCAAAGTAATGCTGTCACTGTTTATATCCAGCCCTAGAATTGGTCCTTTGCGTTTTCCAAAGCCGAACAAGATTTCATACCTTAGGGGAGTTGCTTCTATGCCTGTCCGATTTCAAGTTTAATCCAATTTTGCCAATGTCCGCGGGGTTTAACTATAGGGCTTTAGATGAGGACGCTAAAAACGTTCGCTGGGGAAAATTGAATGGGGGTCAAAAAACATTGATACTGCCGCGGCCAGAGCCAGAGCCGGGCCAAAAGGAAATGGCCGAGAAACCCGTTTGCCTGCCCAGATAAATCCGACAAATCCGCCCGAGAAGGCGAATATGCCGATTGCCACGAACCATTGAGCCTGCCAGAGTGACTGGTTTGACAGATGTGCCAGACCGAGGAACATCGCCGCTCCGATTGCCGAAAAAATGGCAAAGCCAATTAGACCACGCTTGATGCAATGTCCGAGAATGCCAGCCTTTTTCATTTCGCCGACTAAATACATTCCACCCAGGGCGGCACCGAATATAAAACCAAGCATGACAGTTATTACCAGACGCTCCCAGCCCAGCCATGCCGACACCAGAGCGGCGAGCACAGCGTCTCCGCCTCCCATGACTTCAAATTCTTCCGTCTCTGGCTCCGGGCCGACTCCCAGAGCACTATCTATGACCGTGTCTTCATCGTCATCGGTGGCTTGGACTTCTTGGGGTTCTTTGACTTCAGGATGAAGGTAAGGATATAGTTTTAGTCCATAGAATGCGATAAAGTCAAAAAGAATGTAACTGCCTCCGATACCGGCCATGGTGCCGATTAGATCGTTTCTAACCAGTCCGCTAAACAATATTCCAAAAAGGATCGACGGATAGGTGATCTCGTGCGGTATCAACTTTTCCCGAAAGTCTGTCACTGACACGGCAATGAGCACAGAAGAGAAATAAAGCATGCCAAACCCTTCTGGAGTTAAGCCGAACTTCCAGACGACAAGCATGAACCATAGGGCGGTGAATAATTCGACGACCGGATATTGCCAGGAAATTTTTCTTCTGCAGTGCTTGCACTTTCCGCCCAGTAAAAAATACGAAGCGACTGGAATTAACTCGAAGGCGCCCAATTTGTGATCGCAATCAAGGCAATGGGAAGGCGGCTTAAGCACGTTCTTTTCCGCCAAAAGCCTGATCGCCAGCACGTTCAAAAAGCTGCCCACGCACGCACCCACGATAAAGGTGAGTGAATAAAGCGCAGCAGGTGATTCCGAGATGGATACGGTCATGCAAACTCTTTTCTCTCTGTAACTATAGCCGCTAAAACCAGCAGCATGAGGACATAGGCAAGAACATAAGTGACCAGGTACGTGAGCACCTCGGTACCTGGATGAGTCCCATATAAGAGATGCCCGCGAATTCTTGTTAATCCCGCAAAATCAGGCAGGCAGTAAAAAATGATGCTGAGAATCTGAGCGACAAACGGGTTTTGAGTCAGTTTGCCCAATTCCAGAAGCGACTCTCCCAGGTGCCCGGCCAGCCATATGGCCAGAGTAAAAAGCACGCTCAACACCGGTGTGGAGAAAGTGGAAAAGAATGTAGCCAGCGCCGTTACGAAGAGCAATTCCAGATAGATTAGCGACAACTCTTGGGTGATTTCTTTGATCTGGTCGAAAAATGATGCGCCGGCAAAACTGCCGCTCAGGGCCGTGACGATTATGGCTAGAAAGGCTCCCATTGCCACAACCATGACAAAAACGCAGAGGCACAAACCGATGTATTTGCCCAGCACAAATTGCCAGCCGCTTACCGGCTTGGAAAAAATAATGTAAATCGTGCGTCTTTCCAGTTCTTTATATACAAGATTGGTGCCGGCAAAAACAGCGATAATTCCGCCGATAAATGAAATGGCCGCCAGCCCTATGTCTTTGAGAATGCGGATATCCTGACCTACTGATAGCGAACCAAGCACGATACCCAAAACAGTGACAATGGCGGCAAAGAAAATTAGTGCGTAGATAATGCGATCGCGCACAGTCTCGCGAAATGCATTGAGAGCAATCGCTGCCACCGGCGCGATTACACTCAAGTCATTGTGAGGAGCAGTCATGGCTTGGCCTCCTCTTCGGATTTCACTGGTTTTGCCGCTTCTTTCTCAGGTGTTATAGCCGCCATCTGGTCAGTCCGCGCATTTGATTCCGACTCGGATTTGTTAATGACCTCGAGAAAGAAATCCTCGAGGTCTTTATAGCTTCCGCCTGCCGAGATGTTTTTCACTTCTTCTTGAACAATCAAACGACCTTTGTTAATGACCCCGACCCTGTCACAAACTTCGTTTACGTCAGGAAGTAGATGAGAATTGAAGAAGATGGTGGTGCCTTTCTCCTTCAATCCAAAAAGAATCTGGCGAATATCTCTGCGACCGATCGGATCAAGTCCTGACATTGGCTCGTCCCAAAAGATCACTGCCGGCCGATTGATCAGTGATTGGGCGATGCCCAGCCTTTGCAGCATACCCTTTGAATACTTGCGCATTTGCATGTCTGCGGCTTCCGCCAGACTGACTGTTTCGATCAGTTCTTTCGAGCGATCTTTTCTTTCCCGGCTGCCTAAACCGAATAGTTGCCCTGCAAAGTCAAGAAATTCGCGACCGGTCAGATGCGAATAGAAATAAGGATTCTCCGGCAAATAACCGACTTGAGCCAAAGCCCGCTTGTCACCTGCCGGCATGCCAAGGATTTCCGCCTTGCCTTCCGTCGCGCGCATCAGACCGAGCATCAGTTTTATGGACGTAGTTTTGCCGGCACCATTTGGTCCAATCAGACCAAATGTTTCGCCTTTGGCCACACTTAAATTCAGCCCGCTCAAAATGCGGACTTTGCGGCGTAAAAGACTGCTGGTTAGCTCTTTGGATAAGTTCGTCGTTTGGATGACAACATCCGCCATCGACTAACTACCTTTCTGACCACCGGCTTTTCTGTTCTGCGTGATGATCTTATGGAGTTCGGCTGTTGCTGCTCTCAGTCTGCGGGAGACTTGCATCTGCGAAATTCCCAGTCTGCGCGCCACTTCAGTCTGGCTCAAATCTTCATAGAAAGTCAGTTGCACGACTTCGCGCAGACCGTCTCTCAATTGTTTGATGGCTTCGGCCAGCATGAAGCGGTCTTCTTTAGCCATCTGGTTTGTTTGATATTTACCATCAACCAGCGTGTCTATGAGAGACTGCTCGGAGCCTGCATCGTTAGACAGTGCTTGATCGAGTGAAATAAGCGTACGTCTGCGATCAACTTCGTAGGCCTCGTTGACTCGGCTGACCGGAATTTCCAGCTCATGCGCTATTTCTACGTCGGAAGGCTCACGGCCCAGACGGGCGGTAAGACTTTGAACCAAACGGTTGATGCGGAAAGACAATTCCTGCAATTCGCGCGGAGCACGGATCATTGCAGTCTTGTCTCTTAGATAGTGCCGAATTTCGCCAGTAATCAAGTGTGTGGCGTAAGTTTGAAACTTGGCGCCGGCATCAGGCTTAAACTGGTCGACTGCTTTGATGAGCCCGATGGAGCCCACCTGGATCAGATCTTCGACAGGGTCGGTCGAGCGTCTCGCCAGACCGTAGGCAATTCTTTTCACCAGGGGCAACGACGCCTGGATGATCGAGTCGCGCAGTGCCGGATCACGTGACTCAGAATACACGGATAACCAGTGATGTATCTGGTCTGTCCCTTTTCCTGTGTCCATTTTGGCTGTTGTGCCGCTCGAAATAGATGACTTTTGTACGTGCAAGCTTTTGCTCACTTGATATATTTTCACAGACCCGCCAGACATATTGTAGAACCCTTAGGCAGATTAGCAAACAAAAAGATTAACTGCCAGTGCTTGAAAATATGAATTGCTCAATGAAGTTGTTCGATAACGCTAAATATTGGCAAATACATGCCCACGACAACCGACCCGACAATTCCTCCAATGCCAACAACCATAATGGGTTCGAGCAACGAGGTCAATGATTCGACCGAGTTGTCCACCTCCATATCGTAAAATTCGGCGACTTTGGTCAACATCTCGTCCAGATTGCCGGTTTCCTCCCCGACTGCCACCATCTGCGTGACCATGGTGGGGAAAAGAGTCAGGCGCGCCATCGGTTTGGAAATCGAGCCGCCTTGCCTGACTTCGTTGAAGATTTTCTCCACAGATCGGGCAATACTGGCGTTTCCCGCTGTGTCCTTTACCACATCCAGAGCAGACAACATCGGCACGCCTGCTTTGATCAGTGTGCCGAAAGTCCGGCAAAAGCGGGCAATCGCAACTTTTCTTGATAAATCACCGAATAGAGGAAGGGATAAAAACATGCCGTCTATGTGCTCGCGACCCTTTTCGGTTCGGTAATAACGCCTGAGGAAATAAAGTGAAACCAGGACTGAGACTGCAAACAGCCCCATCCAGACGGAGCGCATATACTGGGACAAAGTGATTAAGAAGCGCGTGTACGCAGGCAATTCACCGCCGATGTTCTTGAACAAGCCTTCGAAAATCGGCAGGATGAAGGTGAGCATCACCCAGAACACCAGTATGGCAATTGCCATGACCACGCCTGGATAAACCATCGCGGCCCGCACCTTTTGATTGAGTTTTTGACGCGATTCCAGAAAGTCTGCCAGCCTTGTCAGAACTTCGGAGAGAAAGCCGCCTGCTTCACCGGCTCGGACCATAGAGATATAGAGCTTGTCAAAGACGCCGGACTGTCGGCTCAAGGCGTCCGAAAGAGACAAGCCCGACTCTACCGCCCGGCGCACGTCTTCCAGGCAGCTCTTGAGCTTACGGTTCTTGCACTGCTCTACGATAATGGACAGGGTTCTCAAGAGTGGCACCCCGGCGCTGACCATGGCGGCAAACTGGCGACTGAAAACAACCATGTCCCTGAGCGAAATCGGCTCGAAGCGGGCCAGAAAAGAATCCAGCTCAACAAAAATGGGCATTTGCAGAAGCGAGAAGCCGCGCTCTTTGATTTCGATTACTTCATAGCCGCGTGCCGAAAGCCGTGCTTTGAGTAATTCCGCGTTGTCGGCCCGCGCCGATGACTCGCGCACCTGCCCGCTCATATCCTTTACTTTGTAGAGAAACTCCATCTTTGCTGTTCAACGCCACATTGGACTAACCGAAACTACCATAGCCAAATCCCTGGCTGCCTCCTGCACCAGTTTTCGAAGGTGCTTTCGAAGTGGATGCCAACAGTTGTTCCAATTCGTCGGGCCTGGAGGTTTTGGATAAGGCGTCAGCCGCGCTCACGGCATTTTGCTTGACCAGTGAGGCCAGGGCCGATTCCAGCGTTTGCATGCCCAGGTTGCCGCCCATTTGAATAGATGAGTAAATCTGGGCGGTTTTTGATTCTCGAATCAAATTGGAAATAGCCGGGGTATTTATCAGCACCTCCGCCGCCAGGACCCTTCCTTTGGTGACCGGACTGCCGCCTGCCGACTCGGACAGCCGGGGCAGAAGAGTCTGGCTGACGATGCCCACCAGTCCATTGGAGAGCATGATGCGTATTTGCTGTTGTTGGGCCGGGGCAAACGCGTCGATAATGCGGTCGATTGTCTGAGGTGCGGAACTGGTGTGAACGGTGCCGAAAACCAGGTGTCCTGTCTCGGCTGCTGTCAGGGCCAGATGAATTGTCTCTAGATCGCGCATTTCGCCGACCAGAATTACATCGGGATCTTCTCTCAAGGCCGAGCGCAGAGCATTGCTGAAACTTCTTGTGTCGGCACCCAATTCTCTTTGCGACACAACCGAGCGTTTGCTCTGGTGCAAAAACTCTATTGGATCCTCAATAGTGAGAATATGCTCTGAGCGATTTTCATTGATCCAATCGATCATGGAAGCTAGCGTAGTGGACTTTCCGGAGCCGGTAGGACCGGTGATCAGAACCAGCCCACGCGGCTTTTGAGTAAACTCTTTGCAAATATTCGGCAGGCAGAGATCGTCCAGAGACGGTATTGTAGACGGTACCACGCGTAAGGCGGCCGCATAATTGCCGCGCTCCTTGAATACATTGATGCGAAATCGCCCTACTCCCTCGATGCCGAAGCTGGCGTCTAATTCATAGTTTGTTTCCAGCTGAGTTCTTTGCTCTGGTTTGAGCATCGCATAGACAAGTCTTTTAACATCGGCGGCCGTCAGACTGGCCAGTTGGCTGTGCAAAAGTTTTCCCGACACACGTAAAACCGGCGGCTGCCCCACTTTTAGATGCAGGTCGGAGGCCGACCGGTCCTGGACCAGCTGGAGTATTTCCTCCATCTCAATTTCCATAGTGCGCCCCTCTCGGCAGTTTTTGTAGGACTGACGCCAGTATCGCCCGGGCGACGCCTGGCGCTACCCTACAGTCCTCTTTCCTTCTGTTTTCGTGGTTCCTGGCAATAGGGGCAGCGCGACCAGTCACCTTGAATTTCGGCGCAGCATCCCGTGCATACTGTTTCTCTTTGTGCATCCTCCTCGGTCAGACCGCACTTGGGGCAACTTGTCCAATTGGCTTGCTGCAGAGTGCCGCAGCGAGTGCAAGTAGATTTTAAATCGTGTTGGCAAAACGGGCACTTGATGAAATCATCACTGATGGGAGTCCGGCACTTCGGGCAGAGCTTGTCATCACCTTCGGTATCAGCCAGAGTTACACGCACGACTTCATCGGCAGTGGTCAGACCCTGACCGACCAGGCGAATGCTGTAATCCTTGAGCGTGACCATTCCCGATTGTTTACCGGCAAATCGAATCATTGCCGTGCTTGAACCTTTAGATATGAGGTCGCGCAATTCGTCATTCATGCGCATTACTTCAAAAACACCGATGCGGTTCTTATAACCGGTCTGGTTGCAGACATCGCATCCGATACCACGCTTGAAAATCGGCCAGCCGTCTTTGTCCGTTTGAAATCGAAAATATTGACATGTGGATTCTGTCGGTCTTTCCTGGAGCCGCTCCAGGACGCCGAGATATTCCAGTGCCGATCTCTCCGGCTTGTAATCCTGGATGCAATCTGCGCAAATTCGTCTGACAAGACGTTGTGCCACTACGCCGATTGTCGCTGATGCCACCAGATATGGGTCCACTTCCATTTCGCCTAATCGTGTAATGGCGCCGGGGGCATCGTTGGTATGCAAGGTAGTAAAGACGAGGTGCCCGGTGAGAGCCGCTTCTACCGCGATTTTCGCCGTCTCTCTGTCGCGCGTTTCTCCAACCAGCATAATGTCGGGATCTTGCCGCAAGAACGAGCGAAGAATGCGGGCGAAGTCCAGACCTTTTTCTCTGAGCACCTGCACTTGAGTAATGCCTGCCATCTCGTATTCAATCGGATCTTCGGCAGTGACGATATTCACTTCCGGTGAATTGCGCTCGGCAAGCGCGGAATAAAGGGTGGTTGTTTTTCCGGAGCCGGTCGGTCCGGTGACAAAAATAATTCCATAAGGCTTGCCGACCATCTCGCGAATAACTTCAAGCGTGCCTTCGTCGCTTACCAGTTTGTCCAGACCAAGCATAGTCCCTGATTTGTCGAGCATTCTCATAACTATTTTTTCGCCATGCTTGGAAGGCAAGGTGGAGACACGAAAGTCGATGTCCCTGCCTGAGAAGCGCACGCGGATGCGACCGTCCTGCGGCAGTCTTCTTTCGGCAATGTCCATGTCGGCCATGATTTTGTAGCGCGAAATCAGAGCTGCCAGAATGGCGCGCGGCAATTTGCGGTCGACAAAGAGAACGCCGTCCAGGCGGTAGCGGATTACCACCGAATTTACAGTAGGCTCCACGTGAATATCAGAACAATGCCGCTTGATCGCTTTGGCCAGAACCTGGTTGGCTAGATGAACAATGGGCGCATCCTGCGCCTGTTTGGCCAGGTCGAGATCGTTTATGTGATCTTCGGCAGTGCTAATCAAGTCCAGAGTGGATAGATCGACTTCCGATTCGATGAAAGTCTGATCGGCTTCGTCAAAAGCTTCTTCTAAGAGAACATCCTGCCTTGATGCATAAATGTTTTCCATGAAGTGCTGGAAGTCGTCTTCCGTGCATACCATGGTCTTTATCTGCATGCCTTTGAGCCGGTATTTGATGTCGTCCAGGGCCAGCAAATTATTGGGATTAACCATTGCCACCATGAGGCAATTGCCTTCGCTTTTCACCGGCACAAGCTGGTGCTGGCGCATCAATGTCTCCGGCAGAAGTTCGAGCGCGCCCAGCTCCGGTTGCGATTTTGCAAGCGAAATGTATTTGACTCCATACTGCATTTCCAGAGCGTTCTGCAGGTGAGTCTCACTGGCCAGACCCAGCCGGGAAAGTATCAGACTGATGGGCTCGCCTGTGCGCAGCCTTTCTTGTTGCACCAGCTTCAATTCCTCAGCGGTGATCAGCCCGTTGTCTACGAGCAGCTCTCCAAAGTCTTTTTTGATCAGTGCCATATGGTTTTATCGTCCAATCAACTGTGGACAACCGGGCGACGGTTGTTTTTCTACTTGGATTACAAAGCTAACTTTCCACTTTCTTATAAGTAAATACCGGTTGCAATTGCCATTTGCAGGATCGCTCCATTATTCGATCCAAACGAGAAGATGTTCACCGCCTGCGGTGTGAGGAACGACGGTCAACCTGAGGTTGAAATCTTTACCAGACATTCTTACTTTGACTCGGCCGTCCTGGGGCAAGCGTCTGTCTTGCTGGTCTACTCGGCCCATTTTGCGAAAACGCTGAGTCAGGGCAGGCATCAACATTTTGGGCAACTTTCTGACAATCATTAGCTGCCCCTGGATGCGATAGTGAACAAGCACTTGTTTGTTGACGACCTCAACATGAATCGTTGATGCGCCTTTAGCGATGCCGTTTGCCAAAATCTGATTGCAAAGCATGATTACAGCCGCGTCATCTCCTTCCTTTTCCAGCGCGTCTGAAGGCTTTTGATCTTGAGGAGTGCGGGCCACCGATTCACTGGCGACCGGCTCACATTCGCCGAACGTTCCTTCTCCTGTGGATTTCGAGGACACTGCTTTGAATTCTTCACCGGTTTGATCCATCGGCACAACCGCGTTTTTTTCTTGCAGGTCCGGCTCTTGAGTGGTCTCGTCCTTTGCCCGTGGAGGCTCGACCTCTTGAGCAGCCCCTTTTTTCGTGTCCGGCCTGGTCTCGCTTCCAGACTCCCTTTTTTCCATGGTCGTGGTGACCAGGGCATCAAATTCGCCCGTCGCTTCGTCATTTCGGCTGGTCCCCGGCTCGCTCTTTGCCTCTTCTGCCATTTCTTTTGCTAGCTCTCTGGCCACATCTTTTGCATCAGGCCGTTTTTCTCTTTTTATTTCGGTTTTCGCTTCGGAAACCGGCTCTGGCTTGGGTTCAGGTAGAGATACTTCTGCGTTGGTCTCGGGGGCTGGCTTGGC
>JADZFV010000200.1 GCA_020854255.1 Candidatus Melainabacteria bacterium
AATTCGCCGTGCTCGTCGTATTTAAACGCGTAGGAGCGGCCCTGTCCGTCCGTTCTAAACAACAACCGTTCTTGCCCGTCACTGAGCATACCCTTGATGAGCATGCCGCCCCTGTCTAGCGTCACGGTTGAAATCGAAGCAAAGCAACCGCTGCTGCTTTTTTGCTGCAAGTCCCAGGCGTATCTGTTCAGCTCGGCGAATGCGGTGGTGTAGCGATATGCAATTGCCTGTTGCAAGAGCAATTCGTTTTGACCGTACATCGTTTTGGGGGTGGCACCAGCGGCGCTATCGGTAGTAAATTGGGTGCCTGCGTTTGAATTGAGGCTCATGCTCGAATCGCTCCCGTTTTCAGAATCGATCGTCGGACTCGCGGCACCGGGTGCCATAGCAATTTTGAATTTGATGGAGGGCGGATTCGAGTATTAAAGCTTTGGATAATGACCGAAAAGTGACAAGCGTTCGATTGCCGGCGCTTGTAGTTGAATTTCAGGCGGGAGCCTGGTTAAGGAGCGCCGCCATCCGGAGGGCTGTGGTGATCAGACCTCAATTTCGAAGCCGGCTGGCCGGCGCCCCCGCGGCTTAATGTATCTTGGCGGGAACGCCCGAGACGGTCAGGTTGTCAGCCTTGAGCCTGCAGACCTGCTGGATGCGCCGAAAGCTAAGCAGGACAGGTTGCTCGATCCACTCGGCGCCCTATTTGATGAACGGCCAGAAAATCGCGATTTCCAATGCGAAGAGCACCGATACGAGGCACAGTCCTGTGGCTTCAGTTTGCATGGTGGCATTGCGTCCAGGCAATAGCCACCACCTGAAGAGTTTTATGAAAATCGGCATTGTCAAATACGTGGTCGCTGCCACGCTGCCGATCATTGTGATGAAGGAGCGCACAGGCGTATGGAAGTCATTGATAAACGGCACCAGAAATATCATTTCCAGCATGATTACAGGAAAAAGTCCTAATAAAACCAGAGCGGCTGTCTTCCACTTCTGGGGTTCGTCGCCGGTTAATTCATCATGTGGAAACCAGCCGGGAAATGACGTGGGAACCTTGGAGATCCGAGTGGATTTGACGATGGCATCCAGCTCGCCCAGCAACTCGTTTCTCTCCTTCGACTTGAACCAGGCTTCCATGTGATCAGGTGTATCGAAACGAAGAACTGATGCCCAGAGTCCATTGTGCCCTTGTGCGGGCGGTTCAATTGAGGAGCCCGCAAAGCCAGGAAACTGCGCTTGCTCGCTTTGTACTTTCGCTTCCCAGGCAAGAAACTCCTTTTCTTTTCCAGGTTTTAGAGCGGTGACGATGGCTGTGGCAACGTTAGCCTTGATGTTCTGCGACATCTCATCGGTGATTCGAAACAACGAACCTTTCTCGGTGGCTGCCAGCTCATCAACGAGACTCTTTCGCACGTCGGAAATGCGCCATCTTGAAGCGTCGTCCTCGGAAGCAAAGCGCTGCACCAGGCGCCAGTTAGATCCGGCTTCCCTGGCGGTGACGACGATTTCGCTGGTGCGAAATCCTGGAAACTTAGCCGCTTCCAGTTGGAGAGCCACCATCGTGTCGGAAAGGATTCGTGGACTCTGCGCAGTGAGCACTTCGACGTTTGTGGCTACCGTTGAAATACCGGATGCCTTTACTGTCTCGCTCACTTTTATCGCTCCTTGCTCGTATTATCTGGGACTAGACTATTGGCAGACTTGTCCGTGTTTTTTGAAGTAGTCCTGATGATACTCCTCGGCGTCATAAAATTTGCCCGCCGGTTCGATCGCAGTCACGATCGGACGCGGAAAGCGGCGAGCAGTATTCAACTCTTTCATGTACCGAAGAGCTTCATCCTTTTGCTTATTGTCTGTGTAGAAGATAACCGATCTGTATTGGTCGCCTACGTCTGGTCCCTGGCGGTTCAGAGTTGTCGGATCGTGATGCGACCAGAATACTTCCAGTAATTTCTTGAAAGTTGTTTTCTTGGGATCGTATTCAACTTGCACTGTTTCGACGTGCTTGGTGCTGTGACTGCACACTTGCTGATAGGTCGGATTGGCGATTGTTCCGCCCGTGTATCCAACTGTCGTTTTTACGACTCCGGGTGCGTTGCTGAAGATGTATTGAACCTTCCAGAAACATCCGGCTCCAAAATACGCGCTCTTCAAATTCGTAGCCTTTAAATCAGCAGTCTTAAACTCCGTCGAAGCGGTGCTTGGCTGTTTTTTCGATGGAAGTGGCGGCGAGTCAGCTTGAGCCGGGAAGGAAACAAGCACAGGCAACAACACAGCGAAAAGAAAAACGCCGAACTTAATCATATGAACCCCTTTCAGCCCACCCCTAATATATACGATCTGTCGGTGCTACGCCAACGGGGTCTTCTGTAGGGGCGTCGCCCCTACCCTTGGGGAGCTGTTGCTGCAGGTTTGGCCGAAACATCCGATGTTGCGACTGTGTTGTCGAATTCAAGGCGCACTTTGAACTCTTCGTTCAGCACAAGGCGTGCATTGTAAGTGCCGTTGCCTGATTTTTTCTTGAAGCCTTGTATGAGATCGGTGGTGCCTTTCGTGAGAATGGATTTGATTTCGTCTTCGGAGAGTTCTTTGCCGAAGGCTTCTTTCCATAT
>JADZFV010000201.1 GCA_020854255.1 Candidatus Melainabacteria bacterium
TCAGCATCAATTCTTGCCCAGCACAAAGTATGAAAGTGCCTTTGAAGCAAATGATCAAACGCCATGCAATGAAAAGGATTATGGAAGAGCACGCGATTATGCACTGACTGCGCTTTAACAAGCTGGGACGCTATTGATGGCAGTAATTTAAGTGCCTTAGCCTGCCATTCACTTATCTGCGCCTCCCGTATCGCCCCATAAAGGCAACTGTCCGCCATCAGTTTGTCTGTTTGAACTTTGTGTTGACGAAACTAGCATGATGCACGCAGACCGTGCATCCAGGCAAAATTCATTCTTCTAGAGGGCGTGTGTCTGGCGTCATCTCAGGCAATGGGTATGGTCCCGCCGTCGATAACGAACTCAGTGCCTGTGACGGCACCAGCACGGGGAGAGACCAGGAAGGCAATTAGATCGGCAACTTCTTTTGGCTTAGCCGGCCGCCCAAGTGGGATCCCTCCCAGGCTGTTCATAATGATTCTTTTGCCACCCTCGTAGTCCGTACCGGCTTGTTCCGCAAGTCGCTGCGCCAAATGCACCGCTGCATCTGTCTCAACCCAGCCTGGAGAGACACGTACCACGCGGATACCCTTGGGAGAAACTTCTTTAGAGAGGCTCTTGCTATATGTCGCGAGAGCCGCCTTGGCTGCCGCATATGTGGTTGTGGATTCTGGAAGAGGCAGTTTGTTCTGAATGGACGTGACATGAATGATGACTCCGCTTCCCTGTTCGAGCATCGAAGGCAGAATTGCGCGGTCGATGCGAACGGCTGCGATCAGATTCAGGTTCAACTCCTGCATCCATGTTTCGTCGCTCAGACAAGTGAAGCCACCTGGCGGCGCGCTCGACCCACCCAATACATGAACGATGATATCAATGCCACCAAGTTGCGTTTTAACGGCATCTGCAACAGTGCCACAACCATCGGCGGTCGTCATATCGGCTGCAACAAAATGGATGTCTTTATGTAGGTCTTTGGCGGTCGAACGTGCTGATGTGATCACTCTTGCACCTTGCTCGTGCAACACGTGCGCGACAGCGGCGCCAATACCTTTTGTGCCACCAGTCACCAATGCACGAAGGTTTTTGATTTCGAGGTCAAGGCTCATGGGGTGTTCACAGACATTAGCATTGCGATTGGCATAACTCCGCTCCTCATTCTGTTTCCAGTTTTGACAGCACCAGGCGTTTATTCTAACGTTACGTTGAGGCTTCGTTTTATTCAAGAACGCACGGAAAAGTAAGGTACTTACCCAAGGGTAGGGTCTATGGAATACACTCCAACTAGCGCCGCTTCGGCAACCGAAAAGGCTCTCTCCACTACCATAGCGGCGATCAATCTTACTGTGTTTTCCAGGACTGAAATTCTACCGTCGCGGAATTGTTTCAGTGTCGATTCGCGTTACGCAAACCATCGGTCTGCTGAGAGGCAAATGTAGCCTCTCGAGAAAGCGAAGTGGTCTGTTTCGATTCGAATCTTCCTTAGCGCTGCACAGCGTTCAGACTAGCAGTCTTCAGTTTCTATCAACCGATGTTCGCTACCGGAGAGATGCTCTCTTGCGTGCTGGATCGCTTGATGAAGCTTTGCCGCAAGCACTGGCTTGGGCAGCATCTCTGTCACATATTCGGCTACTCGAATTCCACTGGCGTCCAGCGACAACAGTTCGATTTGCTCGCTCGATTTCCCGGCACAGAGAATCAGCCCGATCGGTGATTCTTCTCCTTCTCGCCGCTCATGCTTATCCAACCATCTTAAATAGAGCTCCAATTGCCCCTTGTGTTCGGCCTTAAAGCGTCCAAGTTTTAGCTCAACAACGACTAATCTTCTCAGTCGTCGATGGAAGAACAGCAAATCTATGTAGTAATCATCTCCATCGATGCTCAACCGCTTCTGCCGTGCCACAAAGCTAAAGTCTGTTCCTAACTCCAAGAGAAATTGTTCGAGTTCGCGAAGAATTGCATTCTCAACGTCTTTCTCGTCGTAGGCGGCGCTAAGTCCCAGAAAGTCGAGTAAGTACGGATCACGAAACACTAGGTCGGGAGATAGTTCTCCTCGTTCGCGCAATAGTGCTAACTCTTGTTTTGCAACATCGTCAGGCTTCTTTGCTATTGCTGTTCGCTCAAAAAGCATCCGCCGAATTTTGTCTTTGAGTGCGCGGACGCTCCAGGATTCGATCCGGCACATTTCCGCGTAGAAAGTCCGTTTGACTTCGTCTTCAATAGGAAGTAGTTCTCTAAAATGGCTCCATCCCAATTGTTGCGACAGTGTCGCGACAATCTGCTCGTCGGGGAAAGCCTCCGCGAATTGAACCATTCTGAACAAAGCAGATCGTTCAAAGGCTCGCCCATACTCCATGCTTAGCTCTAACGCTAAAGCGTCGATTATTTGCTGTCCATATTCGGCGCGTTGTTCTTGGAGGATGTCCCGTCGAATGCGTACTCCGATATGCCAATTGAGCATGACCAAATCTGTATTGACCTGTCGAGCAACTCGATTTCGCGCATGTTCGATCAGCTGTCGCAGGTCCTCAAGTAGAGGACTCCCTGATTTGGCAAGTGAAGATTTGCTGGGCGTGGCTTTGGGTGTCTTTCTTGGCATCGCTCGCGGAAGGTCCGTTTGGTCCTTAAACATACTACAGTTTCTGGAATGCCTGGCACCGGCCTCGCCGGCTGTCAAGCCATGCGGTGGTTGGCTTGGGACCGTTTAGGAGCAATTGTCGCAACACTGTCGCGACA
>JADZFV010000202.1 GCA_020854255.1 Candidatus Melainabacteria bacterium
GACAGGTCGAAAAATCCGCCTGCCGGTAAGTCTCGCGGCGTGCAAAGAATGGTTGCTAAGAGGGGCGCGAAACGCAGCGCGTCCTATTAATGCGCTCCGGGCTCTGCTACGCGTCGCCCTCCGCGCGCATCCTCTACTCGTTTCGGACGCCTCCTCGGCGCCCTTCACTCGCCCGGCGGCGATTTTTTAGGACGAAATGCCGAAAGGCCTGCCCCTTTGATGCTGATTGCCTTATCGTGTTAGCTGAAAGAGAGAAGAGAGGGGGACCTGTCGAGTAGCCCCCGGATGACGCTTGTCAATTACCGCAAGAATACTAAATATGGCGGGTTACGCCGTTTTTAGTTGATATGATCAGCCTGCTATTTGGGTACCTCAAGCCCCATGTTTGTGTTCTTTCAGACACGCACTGGGTCGAGGGGATGTTCATCCTGCACGCGCATATAGGAGCTCTCCATGGTAATGACTGATACGACCAACAAAAATCTTTCCTACCTCGCTATGGACGACGAGTACGTCAATCCAGTATTAGCGCGTTCTGCAAGGATAGTCGCCCACAAGGCCAAGGGATCTTACATCTACGATCGCAATGGCGATGCTTACCTGGACTTTTCTACCGGGATTGCCGTAAACAATGTCGGTCACTGTCATCCGAAAGTCGTCGAGGCAATTAAGAAACAGTGCGAAGAACTGATTCACACCTCGGTTGTTGTGCACCACGAGCGTTACATCGAACTGGCCAAGAAAGTCGTCGAAATCACGCCCAAGTCTCTCAATTCTGCATTTTTTGCAAACTCCGGTGCTGAAGCCGTAGAGGGCGCAGTCAAATTGGCTCGCTACGTCACCGGTCGTCCGGGCATCATCAATTTTCGCGGCTCCTTTCACGGACGTACGATGTTGACTATGGCGCTCACCACATCCAAGCTCTATTACCGTGAAAACTATGAGCCGCTTCCCGGCTCCATTCACACTGCCCTTTTCCCTTACGAGTATCGCTCCCATTACAGAGGCGACACCAAGGCTGTCATCAAAGAGTCCCTCGAATACATCGATATGCTCTTCCATCAATTTGTCAGCCCCACGCAAATTGCTGCATTTATCATCGAGCCGATTCTTGGAGAAGGCGGCTACGTACCGGCGCCGGATGGCTTCATCAAAGAGCTGCGCAAACTCGCCGACGAGCATGGAATTATGCTCATCATCGACGAAGTACAAACTGGTTTTGCCCGTACCGGAAAAATGTTCTGCATCGAGCATGAAGGCATCCAGCCGGACATTCTCGTTATGGCAAAGGGAATCGCAGGCGGCATGCCGCTTTCCGGTTTTGTAAGCAGAAGAGACATCACCAATAAGTGGCCCGCAGGCCGCCACGGAACAACTTTCGGTGGCAACCCTGTTTCCTGTGCAGCAGCACTGGCAACTATCGATGTCATCCAGGAAGAAAAGCTTGCTGAGCGCTCTGCCAAACTTGGCGCCGACATCATGAAGCGCCTGAAGAAGTTCCAAGAAAGCAACAAGCACTTAGGCGACGTCCGCGGCAGAGGCTTGATGATTGGCCTGGAATTCAACGACGAAAAAGGTGCGCCGAGCAAGGAAATTGCCGATCAAGTCGCGGCAAAATGCCTGGAGCAAAAAATGATTGTATTGACCTGCGGACAAAGCGGTCAGGTTATTCGCTTGATCCCACCGCTCAATATCTCTGATGCGGATGCGGAGAAAGCTTGCGACATCCTCGAAAAGGCAATGAAGCTCAAGTAATCACAGTAGACTGAATTTCAAAAAATAAAAGGGTTTGCACGTTAATTGATAAAAACTGCAGGAGAAAGTCATGACCTCATCTACAAAGAGCCCCGAGAGCGCAACTTCGAAAGCCGGCTCTCCGCGGACATATCACAACTACATTGACGGCAAGTGGGTTAAAGCTGAAAAAGGCGAAACATTTGCCAGCTACAACCCGGCCAATCTGAACGAAGTGATCGGGCACTTCGCATCTTCCACACCGACGGATGTGAAATTGGCTGTTGATGCCGCTCAAAATGCACTTTACGCATGGCGCCATACTCCGGCTCCGACGCGCGCCGACATAATATTGAAGGCTGCTTACTTGCTGGAAAGTCGCAAAGAAGAAATCGCTACTACCATGGTGCGCGAGATGGGCAAAGTTCTCAAAGAAGCCCGCGGTGATGTTCAAGAAGCAATCGACATGGCCAAATACATGGCCGGCGAAGGCCGCCGATTGATGGGTCAAACCGTTCCTTCCGAAATGCCCAACAAGTTTGCAATGGCAGTAAGACAGCCAATCGGCGTTGTCGGTTTGATCACCCCCTGGAATTTCCCGGTAGCAATTCCAAGCTGGAAGATTTTTCCGGCTCTGGTTGCCGGCAACACTGTTGTTTTCAAACCCGCTACCGATACGCCGCTTTGCGCATTGATGCTGGTTGAAGTGCTTATCGAAGCTGGACTGCCGCCGGGCGTTATCAACTTTGTCACAGGGTTGGGCGCCAAAGTAGGTATGGCACTCGTCGACGACCCGCGCGTCAAGGCCATCTCGCTGACAGGCTCGACTGAAGTCGGCCGTCGCGTGGCCGGACGTTGCGGCGAACTCATGAAGAAAGTCAGCTGCGAATTGGGCGGTAAAAACGCTATCTGCGTAATGCCCGATGCCGACATCGAATTGGCAGTAGAAGGTGCTGTCTGGGGAGCTTTCGGAACAGCCGGACAACGCTGCACGGCAGCCAGCCGCTTGATCGTTCACAGTGAAGTCTATGAACAATTCACCAAAGCATTCGTTGCCCGCACCAAAGAATTGAAGCTCGGCTCTGGTCTCGATCAAGACGTAACGGTCGGACCTGTGGTCAACAAGAGCCAATTGGAAAGCATCAACGAGTACGTGCAGATCGGCAAGAAAGAAGGTGCCAAGCTCCTTTGCGGCGGCAATATCGTAACGGAAGGCGACCTCAAAGACGGCTGCTTCCACGAGCCCACCGTATTTGGTGATGTGAAGCCGACAATGCGCATCGCTCAAGAAGAAATCTTCGGACCAGTAACCGCCATCATCAAAGTGGAAAGTTTCGAAGAAGCAATCGAAGTAGCCAACGGCACCGAATTCGGTCTGTCGCTCTCGATGTACACCCGTGACGTGCACCAGGCTTTCAAAGCAATTGAAGAATTGGAATCCGGCATCGTCTACATCAACGCTCCTACAATCGGCGCTGAAATTCAGTTGCCTTTCGGTGGCGTCAAGCAAACAGGCAATGGTCACCGTGAAGCCGGCACCACTGCAATCGAGCAATTCACCGAATGGAAAGCGATTTATATCGACTATTCCGGTCAATTGCAAAAGGCGCAGATCGACAATCATCCCGCCAAAAAGAAGTAGTCAGAAAGAAACTCTCGCCTGGGTCGTCTCAGGCGAGAGTTTTTAAAACCGAATATTCACAACGATAGAAAAATTTTTGAGAAAACTAAATAGAAACCTGGAGATAAGAACATGGATTTCGACTTTACACCAGAGCAAATGGCAATGCGCAAGCACATGCGTGAATTCATGGAGCGCGAAGTTGCACCGGTTGCTCAGATGAACGATCGCGAATGCAAATTCGACCTTGAAGTAGCGAAGAAAATTTTCAAAGAAGGTTTTCTCGGTTGCCCGGTGCCGGAAAAATATGGCGGTCTCGGTATGGACTACATCGCATACGGCTTGATGACTGAAGAAGTCAACCGCATATGCTCGTCGACCAGAACCCTCTTTTCAGTGCAAACTTCGCTCGTTGCTCTGACAATCCTGAAGTGGGGTACTGAAGAGCAGAAACAAGCATTGCTGCCGAAGCTCTGCAACGGCGAATACATCGGCTGCTATGGTTTGACTGAGCCGGAAGCAGGATCGGACGCAGGCAACCAGCAGACCCGAGCAGTCAAAGACGGTGGCGACTACATCCTCACCGGACAAAAAGTTTGGATCTCTTGCGGAACAATAGCAACCCATGCGCTCATCTTCGCCACCACCGATCCCAAGCTCGGCCACAAAGGCATTTGCTGCTTTATTGTCGACACGAAGTCGAAAGGCTTCTCGGCTGCTTCAATCAAAGGCAAACTCGGCTTGCGTGCCTCCGATACTGCTACCCTTTACCTCGATCAAGTCAGAGTGTCAGCAGAAAACATGCTCGGCGGCGTAGGCGCCGGCTTCAAAGTGGCAATGTCAGCTCTCGACAACGGCCGTTTTTCTGTAGCGGCAGGCGCAGTCGGTCTAGTACAGGGCTGCATCGACGAGTCCACCAAGTACGCAATGCAAAGAAAGACATTCGGCAAACCGATTGGCGAACACCAACAAGTGCAAGCCATGATCGCCGATATGGTTGCTGATTGCGAAGCCGGGCGCCTGCTCTATCTAAGAGCTGCTCACCTGAAGAACAAAGGCGTTCGCAACACGCTGGAAACCTCCCTCGCCAAGCTCTTCTGCGGTGAAGCAGCCAACAGGGCCGCTCACAACGCAGTGCAAATCTTCGGCGGCTACGGATATTCGGATGAATATCCAGTTGAGCGCTACTTCCGCGATGCCAAAGTATTGAACATCTACGAAGGCACCCGCGAAATTCAGCGTTTGATCATTGCTCAAGATGCCCTCGGTATCCGCAACGCCAACGGACAATCCAGCGGTCGTTTGACGGAACTGGCAGGAGCCAGCGCGTAAGAGAGGGTCGACGCACGGCGTCGATCTGGCAGCACGAAAAATTAAAAAGCGGGGCGGATTTTCCGCTCCGTTTTCGCTTTTTCCGTTTTGCTGTTTTTCTAGAAGCTAAAGCGTTAACGGTTTAGCTTCTAAATCCCAGCCGGGCTTTAAGCGATTTTTGCCAGCGCTTAAAGTTGTTGACGGGTGCCTTTTTGGGGTGGCTGTAATATCGATATCTGGGGTGTATGCGCCAGTAGATATCAAGTGTGGCGCCGAGTCTTTGCAGCATTTAAAATCTAAGAAAGTGTTAAGCCCGCAGACGGGCAAGACATCGTTTAGATGTTCACGGGCACTGTTTACAAAGCCCCGTTCTTAACCGGTCCTTAATCGAGCCGGCATTAGGATAAAACTGTGGCCCTGTATCAAGGCAAAGGGCAGTTCCAGAAAAGTAGTAATAAGACAATCAATCGGTAGGTTATGGGATATCTTGAAGGATTTGTAGTTTGTGTGTTTGCTGCCGTTGCTGCCATGTGGGTCAACGACAAGCTTCCTGTCGGCGGCGACTACATTCAAGACGAGCAGTAGCTCTGCCAATCAAAGTTCTCTTACAGAAACTGTAGTTCGATTTTGCGAAATCCCGTGAAATTTTTTCGGACTACGTATTTTCCCCACTGGACATGTTCAAAGTGGGACGTATGATAGTCAGTTGTCAAGGGATGCCCCCATACACCTACGACTTTTCTACTTGCGCAACCCAAGCTCTCTAAGTCCCAACCGGAACTATATTGAGTTGCAAGTGCTCTCACCCTTTTAGAAGTTCAGACGCGATGCGGCTTTGACCGCTTATGCGTACCGGTAATCGCAATGACAATCGTCATGCGAAAAGGGTGATGACATGCCAATCTCCTTACTAGCAAAGATTGAAAAACAGCCAGAGCCAACGCGCCTCCTTGGTGCGTCAACTTTTGCGTGGAAAGGATTTTTGAATTTGTCATGATTTTGTCATGGGTGGTGGAGTACTCTCCGCTCACCCCTCGGACGCAAACTTACTCTCAAACTTACTAGAGGCAGTGACATTCATATGCCAGCAGATTCTATTGGCGAAGTAAGCCAGGCACAGAACCACGTCGTTAGAGATGCAAGCGACAAAGCATTAGCGGATGCAAACAGTGACTCGACGCAGAACAATCTCGCATATATTGAGCGAAACAATCAAGCGCTTCGGCAATCCGGTGTTTTGCCCGAACTGGCAATCGTTGGTGCCAGCGAGATCTCGTATGTACAGAAGAATTTCGACAAGCTCGATCAATCGAGAGACGGATATGTCACAGCTGAAGAAATTGACCAGTACGTAAAAGAAAATGGCTCCAAGCTCAAACCTGAAGAGTTGGAAGCTCTTAGAAAAGTCAAAGAGAAAATCAGCAATCTCGAAGAACTCAGCAACGACGAGTCAGGTGATGAAAACGACGGCGTAACTAAAAAAGATCTGGACGCTGCTCAAGCAAGATTCAAAGCTTTCGATTATGCACAAAAGAATTTCGACAAATTGGACGGTAACGGTGATGGTTTCATCAGCGCTGATGAGATCGACGGATACATCAAGGCTCAAGGCGGCAAGATCGATGGTAAAGAGCTCGAGAAGCTCGATTACCTCAAGAAAAACATTTCCTATATTGAAGAATACAGCAACGATGAGTTCGGTGATGAAAACGACGGTATTACAAGACACGATCTAATCAAGGCTAAGGAAGAAGACGGCACCGATCAGATCAAAGCCGGCAGCGCTCCTTGCAGCAATGAAACCGTGGCTGCCACAGGCGATCTGCGCCCAGCGCTTGATTATGCACAGAAGAACTTCGACAGGCTCGACGCCGACAAAGACGGTCACATCAGCGCCGATGAAATCGACAAGTACATGACGGAGAACAGAGACTCCGTATCGGCTGACGATCTGGCCAAGTTGAGAGCACTCAAGGAAAAGGTCGGCGACGTCGAAGAGCTGAGCAATGACGAGTGGGGCGATGAGAATGGCGGCATCACTAGAAAAGACATCGAGATGTCCAAAGAGCGTATCGATGCTCTTGCTTACGGACGGGATAACTTCGACAAACTTGATGGAAACGGTGACGGGCACGTAACAGCAGAAGAGATAGATGCTTATGTAAAAGCTCGTGGCGTTATTGCTGCTGACGAAATGAAGAAGCTTGAGTACTTGAAGAAGCAAGTTTCCGACATCGAGGAATATCATGACGACGAGTGGGGCGACGAGAATGACGGCTTTACCAGGGGCGATCTTGCCGATGCTTTGAGCGAATTAGGCTCTGCGTCAGCTTCCGGCGGCAAGGATGAGAAACCCTGCGCTCCTGAAAATCCCAACAAGACTCCACAGGAAAAACCCAAAAATCCTGGCGACAACCCGACAAAGCCTGGCGACAAACAGCCGGAAAACGTCTACGAAGTGAAAAAGGGCGACACTCTCTGGAAGATCTGTAAAGACCATCTGCGCCAGACAAACGGCGGCAAAGAGCCGAGCGATCGCGAAATCATGAAGACCATTGCCGAAGTCGCCAAAGCCAACGGTATTCAAAACCCTGACAGAATTTATCCCGGACAGAAAATCAAACTGCCTGAAAAGAGCGAAGTCGGCAAACCTACAGAACCAGGAAAGCCTGAGACTAAGCCGGAAACCAAACCGGAAACTAAGCCTGAAGAAAGCAAAGGCGCCGACTCCGGACTCGACTATATTCGCAATCGCTTCGCCTTCATCGATCAGGATGGCGACAATCACATTACTAAGACCGAAATTGAGAAGTACGTTAAGGACAACGAAAAGACTCTTACTGCTGGTGAAGTTACCGCTCTCAAGAGAATCAGCGACAAGATAGGCGATCTCGAAGAGATGCACGATGACGAGTTCGGTGATGAGAATGACGGCATTACACGCCAGGATATAAACGTTGCCGAACAGCGCATGAAAGCGATTGAATTCGCTCAAAAGAACTATGACAAACTGGACGGCAACGGCGACGGCTTCGTCACAGCAGAAGAAGTCGATGGCTACATTCGCGCCAACGGTGACCGCCTAAACGCGCAGGATCGGGCCAGCCTCGACTATTTGAAACAGCAAGTTTCAGATCTCGAAGAGTACAGCAATGACGAATGGGGCGACGAAAATGACGGTTTTACCAAAGCCGATCTTAAAGGCGCTCTTGATCAAATCGACTCCAACACCGTCGGCACTGACGGACAAAAAGAAAAGCTCCCCAATCTTCCCCGAGTGGAGCACAGCTACGACAACACGACCGACCGAGTAAAGCCTGAGGATTTTGCAAAAGAAAGTGCTCGCATATTCGACAAAATCGATAAGGACGGCGACGGTTTTCTGAGCGAAAGCGAACTGGCTGCAGCGGTGCAGAGTGAGGAGTTCAAAGGCAAAGACGCGCAAGTCGTAGCCGCCCTCTATAAGAGCCAGGACGATATAGAGGAACTGAGCAACGATGAGTGGGGCGATGAGAACGACGGAATTACCAAGAAAGACCTCGAAAAGCTGCAAGAGTTACAGGAGAAAAACACCAAAGAATTACAGCAAGTAGCTCGGGCGGCGTTCTTCCTCGACAAAGACGATAATTTCAAGACAATCGATTCTGACAACGACAGTTACCTTACTAAAGACGAAATTACTAAAGCCCTCGAAAGAAAAGACCTCACTCCCGAAGAGCGAGTTAGCCTGGAGTTCTTGAGAGACCATGTCGGTGACATCGAAGAAGCTCACGACGATGAAACCGGCGACGAAAACAACGGCATCTCCAGAAAAGATCTCGATTACTACGGCGATGACACCATGTCTACAATCGTAGGCACAATCAGCAGAACCAATGAAGCGCAAACCACCGGCACGCGCGACCTCTACGGCAATAAAGACAAACCGCTCGAAAGCATTACACCGGATGCAATCAAACAAGGCATGATTGGAGATTGCTATTTCGAGGCGGCGGTTGCTTCCCTGGCAGCGACCGATCCCGAGTCGATTCAGAAGATGATCAAAGACAACGGCGACGGCACATACACCGTCACGTTCCCGGGCTCTCCCGACGAGCCGATCACCGTCAAGGCTCCCACTGAAGCTGAAATGGGACTCTACAATCAAGGAGGCAAGAACGGCAGCTGGGCATGCGTGCTCGAGAAAGCCTATGGCGTTTATTGCCAGAAGCACTTCTTCAGCCGTTCGCCACTCAACCTGGGCGGCGGTGACACTCCTGCTGAAGGCGGCGACGGCGGCGAAATCTTGCATGGTCGCGCCATGAGCCTTTTGACCGGACGCGGAAATGACAGCGATTTCCTCACCTTCTCTTGCGACAAAGAAGTCGCTGAGAAGTTGAACGCCGCTCTCAACGGACCGAATAAGCGCCCAGTCACTGCCGGCATCAACAACAATTTCTTCGGTGACAAGACCAGCGACGGTTTCTATGACGCCCACGTTTACAGCGTATTGGCGTTCGATCCCAACGGTCCGGACGGCGGCACGGTCACCATCCGTAATCCGTGGGGCGGAGCTGACGGCACTACTCGCGGAACCATCAAAATCAGCGTCAAGCAATTCAGAAAAAATTTCTCAGAGGTTAACTACTCAGAATAAGTAAAAGAGTGTTTCTAAAACAGACCACAAGAGACGGAGCAACGCAGGCAATGTCCGAAAAATCAGAAACCAAGATTGCAAAACAACCGGCCCAGGCTCAGGACCTCATGCCTCCCGATGTGGATGGCACAGCAATATTGAGCGACCATATGTACAAATTTGTCTACGGTCCCAACCCGCGCATGATGGAAGCAGTCCAGCAGCTGAACAATCAAGCAGCAGGCATGGCTAATAACGCAGCCATACTTGCCGGCATCGATAGAGCCAGCAGCAATGTCAGAGATTGCATGCAAAATCGCGCCTTGAGAGGGGCAGAACTGGGTCAAGTGAAAGTTGTAGAGCTAACCAGCCAGCTCGACCTTGGCGCAATCTCGGCAGCCATTGCGGGCAATATTGCCAAAGGCGGCAACGCGGCACTGGTGAATGTGCTCAAGATGGCCGGCGCTACACCTCTTGTGGAGCGAATCAGATTAGGCGCCATTCAAATGCGGCAGAGCGAGGAAACTGACGCCGAGAAAACGTTCGAGCAGGCTTACAAGGCCGATATCGCTAAGGAGTCGAAGGAACTTCCTGAAGTGGTTCAGTTGAGAAAAGCAGCGCAAAAGATGTACGAAGAGCTGAAATTGCGCCGCACCTTGCCTGACGTGTTCGACAATAATCTCACACTCATCGATACCGTCATAAAGGACGGAGCCATGAGCAAAGAAGAGTTGACCAAGTCTCGCAAGTCGGGTGTGGAAAACGGTTTGACTCAAACTTTGATCGAATATTTATTGAAAAACTTCGATCAAATGAAACGCGGGGATAATTCCATCGACCGCAGTGATGTGGTTGCCTATCAAAAGAAAGTCATGCTGAAAGGGATGCCCAGGTAGGGTTTTCACCCAGCCAAAACTGCTTGTATCGCCCGGGCGAAATCCGGGCTGTTTTTATTTTTGAAATTTCTAGAGGGCAGCGGGGCTTGTCTTTTGGGGTTTCAAGATTTTTTGAAAATTGCGTCGTTATTCTGAGAGCGTTCTCCCCCCAATTTCCACGCACCGACAGAACGCTATTTAAGAAAACACGTTGCAGTCGTGGGACCCCACAAGTTACTACGTCGAGCCCGAGGATTATTTCCATGCCACCTATCGCTACAGAAAGAGTTGAGAACACAAAACCATCAACTGAAGCCAAGGCCGTATTAAATGTGCAGATCAGTGAAGGCGACAATAAGCGTTTGGTTGCCCTCAATCAGTCGCAGCAAGAGCAGCTTAAATCTGCAGGAGTACTTCCCGAGCTGTCCATCACTGGTGGCACCGAACTCGATTATGTAAGAAACAATTTTGACAAACTGGACAAGTCGAAAGACGGCCACGTAACTAAGCAGGAGATCGAAGAATACATCAACAAGAATAAGACGCTCAGCGAAGCTGAAAAAGCGACACTGCAAAAAGTTGCCGCCAATATCGATAAGCTCGAGAACAACAATAAAGATGCAGAGATGATTGCCAACGGTGATTCAGTTTCATACGGACCGGAAGGCGGCATTACGAAAAAGGATGTTGAAGTCGCCAATCAACGAATGAAGGCTGAGGATTACGCCGCCAAGAATTTCGACAAGCTCGACAAAGATAATAACGGGCATGTCAACGCCGATGAAATCAAAGCTTACATTAAGGCGAATGAAGGCAAGCTGAGCAAGGACGAGCAAAAAACTCTCGAAACACTCGCCAAGGATATGGACCGGCTGCAGGGAATGAACAACGACGAGTGGTTCTTCGAGAATGATGGTTTCACTCGCCACGATCTCGTGGAAGCCAGACAACAAGAAGGCACCCAATCGGTGAAGATCGCCGAGAAAAACTTCGCCTATAAGACCGCACCTGAAGTGACCCAGGGCGAAAAGGGTGGAGGCAAGGGTAGTTCAGATGGCCTTGAGAAGGAAAAGACGGTGACGGTAAAACCTGGAGACTCACTCTGGAAGATTTGCAGAGAAGAATTGAAACAACGCAGTGGCGGTCAAGATCCTTCAAACAAAGATGTGCTGAAGATGGTTCATGAAATGGCCGAGAAAAACAAAATGCCGCTGGACGGAGTAATAAAACCTGGCGACACCTTGAAAGTTCCTGGCAAAAACAGACCTGAAACCGGCTGCGAAGTGCCTCCGGGAAAAGTACCGCCGAAGCCAGAACCCGTTTGCGAGGCACCGCGTCAAAAACCACCAGTGAGAGGTGAAGTGCCGGGGTGCGAAGTGCCGCCGCCGCCCGTGAGAAAGGAAGAGCCGGGGTGTGAAGTGCCTCCGCAAAGAAAGCCCGAGCCAAAGAGAAATCCCGGGCGCACAGAACCATGCCCGGAAAGCAAACGCCCTGAAGACGGTCGCACCGCTGCCGAAATAATGCGCAGCCGCTTTAGCGAAATTGACAGAGACGGCAACAACCATGTGAACAAGAAAGAAATAGAAAGATACCTGGCTGAAAATCAGGGCAATCTCACCGCCGATGAAACCAGGGCTCTCGACACGATGGCAAAGAACGTCGGCAAGCTCCAGGAACTGGCCAACGATGAAAGAGGTGATGAAAACAGCGGAATTTCCCGTCAAGACTTGAAGAAGCTGGACGACCTGGAGCGAACCAGCGAGAAGATCCTCAAGAGCGGACAATTCAATGCGATTGATTGCGATCGCAACAATTACCTGACCAAAGAGGAGATCACCAAGGCGCTCACAACAGCCAGACTGACCAGAGAAGAGCGTGTCACCCTGGAGTTTCTCAAAGACAACATGAAATATCTCCAGAAAGGTAACAATGACGAACGTGGTTTTGAAAATAACGGAGTCTCTCAAGCAGATTTGAGGTTCTACGCTGGGATCGTATAGAGCCTATAAATTCGAAGATTTGAAGATCACAGAAACAATTGCAACAACGCCTAAACCAACTTTGAGGGAGCAGCAATGCTCCTTCACAAGCACCCCGCCCTTAAGGGCGGGGTTTGACTTTGAAAACAAATCTGCCGTCGATACCAAGAGAGTAAAATAGGCCACCCGAATCTGAAGTAATTTCCGGATTCACAAATTCTCAGGTTGTCATGGTTCCTCGGGAGCCAAGGAGTTTAAATGTCAGGCGTTTACAAAATGGTCGAAATCGTTGGCACGTCGCCCGTAAGCTTTGCTGAAGCGACAAAAGAAGCCGTCAAGCGCGCTGCTAAAACCATTCGCCACATGGGCTGGTTTGAAGTAGTCGAAGAGCGCGGCGCCATCAAAGATGGAGCTGTCTCAGAATTTCAAGTCAAGATAAAAGTCGGATTTAAGCTGGACGAATAGTTTCCCGCTCGACTGAAGGATTGAAAGAAACGAATCGTCTGGCCAGACGGTTCGTTTTTACTTACGTGCCAAAAATCCGATCGCCGGCATCACCCAGCCCAGGGACGATATAGCCATGCTCGTTCAAGTGTTCATCAAGCGCAGCCGTCGTAATATGCACGTTGGGAAATTGGCTGTGCACCCTGGCTATGCCTTCCGGAGCGGCAACGATGGATACGAGATGGATAGTACAAACATTGAGTTTGTCGAAAAGATTGATAGCCGCGCATGCCGAGCCGCCGGTGGCCAGCATCGGATCGAGCACGAAGACCCGGCTTTCACTGGGCAGGGCTTCCGGCAGTTTGGCATAATACGAAATCGCCTTCAGGGTCTCTTCGTCGCGCCTGAGTCCAATATGGTAGATGCGGGCATTGGCGAATAGCTCCTGGGCCGCTTCGGCTAATATGAGACCGGCTCTCAAAACCGGCGCAAAGACCACATAGTCGCTAAGCGCCACGCCTTTGGCCGGTCCGATCGGCGTTTCGACGCCCACTTCCCGCACGCCCAGCTCCCTCATCGCTTCATAGACCAGGAAATAGCTTAATTGCCTTGCCTTTTCGCGAAACTCGCCGGAAGGCGTCTGGTAGTCTCGCAGCCTGGTCAATATATTCCCGGTCAAAGGATGATTGACAATCGTAACTTTGGAAATGTCTGTACCGGTGGAAGCCATTGGAGCTCTCTGCCTCAACTGTTTATGTGTGGCGCCTTTTTGCGCTTATGCCGCCCGGGACTTAAGTAGGTTGTCTGCCTCTTGTCGAGCCCAGCGATCAGCCTCAAGTATATCGTCCAAACTGGGCTTTGAAATCGGCTTGTGCTTCTCTAATACTTGCTCGATCAGGCGGGGAATGTCGCTAAAGGCGATCCGCTCGTTAAGAAATGCAGCGACGACAATCTCATTGGCGGCATTCATTACACAGGCATTGGTGTTGTCCTCGGCTGCCACTTTCCTGGCGATGGCCAGGCAGGCGAAACGTTGGGCATCCGGCTCTTCGAAAGTCAATTGGCTGAGGGTGGTCAGGTCCAGACGCGGGACGCGATCTGAATAGACCCTTTCAGGATGAAAGAGTGCGTAGTGAATAGGCAAGCGCATGTCCGGCAAACCCATTTGCCCGACGATCGAACCGTCGACGAATTCAACGGCTGAATGCAGTATCGATTGGGGGTGCAC
>JADZFV010000203.1 GCA_020854255.1 Candidatus Melainabacteria bacterium
TGATTGAGCACCCAGCCCATTTGCGAGAATGCCTCTTCCAGGGAAATTTGATTGGTTATGCAGTAATTGAGCGCCACGATTGCTTGCTCGACGCTGACGATGTTTTTGCCCATGAAATCATTGAGTGCAAGTGCAACGCCCATTTCGAAATCGCCTATGGCGCCTACTTTGTGCAGCATCAATCCCATGATCTGGGCATCGCGAGTGCCTGTCCTTACTGCTTCTTCGATTTGCTGAGGAGTTATGCGTCCGGCTAATTGCAAAAACTGATAAAGCGGAACCGTTTCAACGACCGGTTCTTTTTGCGGTTCTTGCGCCTGCAAGACTTCTTGAATCGTGGTGCCGCCGCTGGCCACCATATTCAAAACGAGGGCGGCTTGATCTCCTATCAGTGTGCCGGCGCCGACCATCTTCTGCAATTCCAATGCGTTGGTGAGGATGTGCTCGGTAATCACGCTTTGAGAAATGAGAATTTGTCCGAGCGGTTGCTCTTGAACCAGACCCATTTCCACATAGTCCATCAAGTTGGTGTCCGGCATGATTCCTGCTTTCACCAGCAATTCGCCCAGCCGAATGGTGTTGTGGGAAGGTAATTGCATGCCTGTTTCGGCCAGAGACTGTTCGAGCGAAATCTGGCGGTCGCGTGCCGCTTTCAAACCTTGGACAGCCTGCTCTCGGGTAATTTTGTGGTCGCGCACCAGAACCTGGGCGTTCAGTGCTGAAGACAACAGCGGTTCGAAGATTGCACCTGTGAGAATCAAAATACGGCCCAGCGGCAATCCGCTTGCCGTGGACTGTTGCAGCGCCTGGTCCAAAACTTCCTTTTTTACGAGCTCTGCTTCCATGAGCAATTCGCCCAATTTGTTGGTGGGCTGGCTTTGCTGAATCTCCAGACCGAGCTGTCTGAACGCGTCTTCCAGCGCCATTTCTTCTTTGCCGACTATCGAAAGTGCTTGCAGTACGGTTTCTAGATTGATGACGGCGTCCTTCAGGAGCGATTGAGCCTGTACCGCTGCTCTCAATTGACCGTCCGAAAGAAATCCCGACATGATTAAGACGCGCCCTACCGGCAGGGACTGATGTTTGGCGATTTGCATCGCCTCACGGAGCTCTTCCGGACTGAGGAGACCAGCCTGAGTCAACAGATCACCCAGCCGTACTCCACCTGCTTCACTTGTCATCGAAGTTACCTACCCAATGGTGTCTATAGATTTTAAAGCAAAATCATACTTACTCTGAATCCATTCTGCCCGTTGGCAGCCCATCTTAATTTCTGTGGTCGCAAAGAGCGCACGAATCCTCGCAAGCAATTCGCCTCAAAGACCGGCGGCCCTCCCGCAAACCCTCACTAGCCAATGGTTTGACTTTAGTTACCTGGTGGAATTTAAACTGCGTCGGGCGCCAGGCGTTGGTCCAAATCCGTCAAACTCTCCAGAGTGGCAACCGGATCCAGGTCCGTGACTATTTCGACTTTTGTTTTTTTCTTGGCTGGCAGGCGAATGTCTTTCGCCAGGCCAAGAGCCTGGAGGACTAAAATGGCATACCAGGAAATGTCAGGTTCGCGCCAGCTGAGCCCATGGCGTGCCGATTGAGGAAGGGCGTGATGGTTGTTGTGCCAACCTTCGCCCAGAGCCATGAGCCCGACCCACCAGACATTGCGGCTCTGATCGGCAGTTTCGAAATTTCGATAGCCGAAGGCCGGGATGTGGCAGACCGAATTGACGAGAAAGGCGGCAATGAAGATGGTCCCGGCTGCCAGGACATTGGCCAGCAATGCCAGAGGACCAAGCAAAAGCAGGATGGAAAGGCGGAAAAGGAGGCAAAATCCCAGGCAAATCAGCCATTGGGTTTTGGGATTGGAAGGGTCGATAGCTTTATAAACCGGGTCTCTGAGCAGGTCCGGAACCAGGATCGGAAATTGATCCTTGGGCGTTTTGTATTCCGGGGAAAAAAGCCAGCCGGCGAAGGAGTGCCAGAAGCCATTTAGAGGCGAATGCGGGTCGCCCGGCTTGTCTGTCGATTTATGATGGACCCTGTGAGTGGCTACCCAGGCTGCAGGCGAACCTTCAAAGCAGAGGTATCCGCCCGAAACGATTAGATATTCAATTAAGCGCGGCACTTTGACGGCGCGATGAGCAAGCAGGCGGTGATAACCAATTGTGACGCCAAGACCGTGATAAAGATAAGATACGATGAAAACAGTCAGGAAAAGAAGCATGTGTTACTCGCGGGATTCAAGCCAGGCAAGCTTCTTGGAAGAAAAAACCAAAATCGCTTGGCGGGTCAGTAGTCTAACTCTATTTGTCCCTTAAATCAAAGCGCATGACATCCGCCCCGTTTGGTCATGGGTCAGATCTTTTCGCTTATTGGAAACAAACGATTTGTCAATGGTGCCGCATATGGTATCACGTACAAATGAGACCAGGCGCCCGAGAGCGCCTGGTGAATTCTCTGGTTCCGTGGAACCTCACCATCTTGGTGTTATTGGTGCCCATCTAAGGGCGGGTGTTCAACTAGGTTGTGTTCAATTGTCAAAAACGCTTGCTCTAGGATTTCCTCCTGTGTGAGCGAACTTCTGACTCTCTGGTAATTCCCTTGAAGTGCTGGAATCTAAACCTGTGACATAGGCGAGTAGGAAAGATTTTTTTGTTTTGTTGGGCAGCCAACAAAGTTCTTCAGTTTTTGTTGTCGAAAAAACAGATCTGAGACTTTTTCGGGGTTTTCGCGCTTTCTGACTTTCGGAGTCAAACCCCGCCCTCAAGGGCGGGGTTTGACCTTCCGTCTGTGCACGTCAGACAAGCCCGGCCGAGATTTCGTCTTTCGAGAGAGTAAGAGCTATAAACTACACGGTGGATATACGTATGTACTTTTGATGAGCCAGATGTTATATCCATTGCTGTATCGAGGATTGCGCCGTGCAGCGACGTATGTCTGGACAAAATCTGGGACCAAATTCGCCAAACAAGTCGGGTTTGGGCACGGGTCTAAACCTGGAAGTGGATCAACTCATCGTTTCATTGAAGAAGCGGATCTTGATTCCAGGTCTTATTGTCGTTGGCGTCTTGATCTGGTTCAGCCTTTGCCGCGCCTTCTATGAGAGCTACTGGTCGGGCACGGTCCATCGCGTGCAAACGGTCGATTTCAATATTTTGCATCACACGCTGCCGTCGACTCTATCGCAGCTCATTGTTTCCGGACGCGACGATCAGATTCAGAATGTGCTCGACTCCACTTATGGACTTTTCGGGCTGGTTGTCACTGATCCGACCGGCAATTCCATCCTGTATCAAACCGACAAGGTTTATCGCCGCAAATCATGGCAAAAACGCCTCAGCCCTGAAAATCTGAAGACCGAGACTGAGCCTTTCGATTTGCTTACAGACCCGCCGCCTGTGAGCGCTGCCTTCCAGCACCTCTCGCCTCGTTCTGCCGGTGCGGTCAAAGTGGAAGGCGAAACGCAGCCCGGTCGTGTGCTTGGACGGGTTTATTACATGAGGTCTTATCCGCCCACTTTGATGGAAGACCTGAACAACTTTCTGACCACGGGCTTCTGGGAGTTGTCCGGCTCCAAACGTGGATATTTGTTCATTACACTTGCTTCCATCTTTTTCTGCCTGGTGGTCGTGCTCCTTATCTGGCTGAGACGGCGTGGCATCGAGCTCAAAGAGAAAGAACTTGAGCACATTCAAAAAGAGCTGGAAATCAGGCAGCGAGCGCTTGCCCATTTATCCGGAGAGCTGGCCAACCAGAAGACAAGAAAAGCCTGGCTGGAGAAGGAAGCGGAGCATTCATACAAGCGCGCTCTCGTTCTCAAACAGTCGCTTGAGCGTCTGAGAGATTCGCTGGCCCTGGTCAGCGGGCAGCAGGCAGCACCGCCTCCAGCTCAAGCCCTCGACCCTCAGCAGCTTTTGAAAGTCCGCCCGCCGGTCCATCCGCCCAGTGCGCTGCTCGAAGAAATTGAGATGCTTATTCCCGCTCTTTCCGACAATGCCAAGGCTCTCCGGTCACAGGCCGGTTTGCTGCAGGACTACTGCCAGATTCTGGAGAATCGGCAAGTGGAAATGCATCAGCTTGTCGAAAATGCTTACACGAGAGCGCAACAGGTTTCAGATCGATTTATTGACATGCGGCCGGGCTCCACAGTAAACAAATGACCAGGTCGGGCAGTTTTGATCGAGACCTGGATTGTTGCTGTTTTTGCCTCTTGATTTCATCTTGTTTCTGAGCAATTAACTGACTATAAGTGGGCCATGATAAGCTAATTGCTGTGGGACTAACGCCTCCCGCATCCTGTGATGTTTATAAGTGGGATGGGTAGGTGATTTAGCATGTAGCCCGCGCAATGCGAGCTTTTTCTGGCCGACTCATTTCAGAGTCCCGAAAAAATCCAGGAAAACGGCCGGGACAATCCCGGGAGAA
>JADZFV010000204.1 GCA_020854255.1 Candidatus Melainabacteria bacterium
ACGAAGATTGTTGAGACTACTTCTGGCTCTGTGACGAACACGAAGCAGTTTGCCTGGGACATGAGGCGGCGTTTAGAACAACTAGATGCTGGCGGCAGTCTGGCACGGAGAGGTTTTCTTGAATGCGCCCACACTCAGCATTGCCTGCGCCCTGCCGCTACGTGTTCATCTTGGTCAGCTTGCCGTTTTTCCTGGCTTCGTTGAACAGGTATTCGAAGAGCACGGCGGCCAAAAGCGCGTACAACAAATTAAGCGCGACACTCAGCAGAAGAGACTGGATGGAAAAACTGCCGCCTTTCAAAACAGTGCGCATGCCTTCGAAAACATATGTGGCAGGAACACACAAAGCAATCGAACGCAGCCAGGCGGGCAGAACGTCAACAGGATAAAACACGCAGCAAATCGGCTGGATGAGAAAAGGAATTGCCCATGCCAGAGCTTCTGCCTGGTGCCCCCAGCGAATAATAATTGCAGTTGTAACCAGGCCGATCGTCCATCCCATCAAAAGAAGATTGACGAAAAACGGAATCATACAATAGCCTAGAATTCCAAAATTGTAATGGTAGAACCAATAGGCAAGCGGGATCATGATCAGGGAAACGCAAACTGATTGAAGCAATCCCGATATGCATGTAGCCGTGACAAACTCAACAGTCTTTACAGGGGCGACAAAGATATTGATGAAGTTGCGCGACCATACGTCTTCCAGAAATGACACACTGACTGCTTGCTGGGCACGATAGAGCACGTTCCACATGATTACCGAGCCGATTAAGAAGGTGAACACTCCCGGCACCGAATTGTTCACCCTCAGCATGTACATTGTCAGAAAGCCCCAGACAAGCAGGTCCATCACGGGCCAAAAGACAATATCCAGAATTCTGAATGTGCTTCTAGAATAGCAGTAGTAATAACGAAGGAGAAGTCCTCTGACTCTGGCAATATTCATTTCTCTTCCGCCTCCACGAGGTCGCCACCACGCGCGATGCGAATAAAAACATCTTCCAGCGACTTCTGTTTGAACTGCTCCAGAATCTGCTTTGGTGTGCCTTCTGCCCGCACCTTTCCTAACTGCATGAAGACCACGCGATTGCAAATTTCTTGCACATCCTTCATGTTGTGAGATGTATACAAGACAGTCATGTTTTTCTCTTTCTGAATTTTGACAATCAGCTTTCGCACCTTGTCGGCTATGTCCGGATCGAGACTTGCCGTAGGTTCATCCAGCATGAGCATCTCCGGATCGTTGAGCAGCGCCTTGCACAAGTTCAGGCGCGTGGATTCACCGGATGAAAGCTTGCCGGTCAGCGTGCCAGCCAGATGCGAAATTTCGAACATCTCCAAAAGCTCATCGATTTTTGCCCTGGACTTTTTAACCTGATAGAGGGAGGCAAAGACATTCAGATTCTCGCGAACTTTCAAGTTGTCGGGCAACCATATATATGCGGAGGAAAAATTGCAGCGCTGCAAAATCTTGACGCGATGCTTTGCAATGGCAAGACCAAATATGTTGGCCGTACCGGAAGTAGGCGTCACCAGGCCAAGCAGTATTTGAATAGCAGTCGTTTTGCCGGCACCATTGGGCCCCAGCAGGCCCAGCACTTCACCGCGGGTAGCACTAAAGGAAACATCCTCAACTGCCACTTTGGCGCCGTACTCTTTGCGCAGATTTCTTACTTCAAGTACTAGCTCAGACATAAAAGCCAAGATAACATAAGGTGGATGCTAAAAGTTTCGCGCATATTCAAAGCATGGCTATCGTACTCTCTGATTGTAATCGGATCAGGGCTCGGTTTCGGATTTGGTGCAAATATGGCGCTCGCCGAAGAGAATAAGGAGACAAAGATATTGCTGAAAACCGAAGTGCGTCCCTTGCCGGGCGGGCTCGATAAGGTCCCAATGTTCAACAGCAATAGCCCGGAGATAGTGAGAACATCGGGGGTTCTCCTTTCCCTGCTTCCGAAGGAAGGCAAGAGATATCCCGAAGCACATCTCGAATATCCGCTCAAGGGACGATTCCGTGTCTTCACCCATCACATCAACAATCGCGTCAAGCAAGAAGACAACCGGGTACTATACCTTGGACTGCTTGCTTACAATCCGTATAACTATGCAGCCACCGTTCGCGTGTTGAAAGCTGCGAGCTATTTGAGCCAGCCAGACGCTCCATTCATAAAACTGCCGGCGTTGAAAGCCAATAATGATGGACTCGTATATGCCGGACCTGGCGATCGCATAACCAATGATTTCCTCCGTGAAGACAGCCAGACCGGCTGGCCTTCCAAGATAACGGTCCCTCCCAAAAGCTATGCGATTATCTATGCGTTGCCTGTTCAAGTGCGCGGTCTTTTGTCGCAGAACAACGGCAGAAGCACTTTACTGGAGCTTTCCGCCAGCAGAAAGCTCTACTTTTGCGAAGTGGCCGACCTGATAAAAACCGACGGCAATCTCAGTGTAGAACCTCCGTCATTAGAGCGTTTTGTTGAGATCGCGGAGACTTACAGATTATCAAAGGAGCGAGACAAAACACCAAGCATTCCCAACGCCGAAGGACCACTCATTTATGGTCGCGTCGCCGGAGTGCAGATGGGTTGCAAATGGACAGGCACCGCCACTGATGGCGAGAAAAACATTACAAGGCTGACCATTCCGCCTGTCAATAAATCTTTAGCTTTTCCCATTTGTTCTCTAGATCGAGGAACGTTTGGAACAGGACAAATCCAGAGCGCCGACCTGGTCGTCCGCTATGGCGACACAGCCTACGCGGCGCACGGAAACTATGCAGTTGAATACAGGCTGCAATTCCCACTCTACAATCCCGCCGCCACACCAATGAAAGTCTCTGTCGCACTCGATACGCCGGTGAAAACCGATCAGCCAAAAGACAATCTCACTTATTTTGCGCCGCCGGCAAAACAAACGTTCTTCCGCGGCACCGTGCTTGTTCAATACCTTTCAGACAAGGGCAAAACGACAAAGAGCTACGTCCACCTTGTGGAAGCACGCGGTACGAGAGCCGATGAACTTTTCAGCATTAATATGGTGCCAAAAGGCAGACGCACGGTTCAATTCTCACTCTTCTACCCACCCGACGCCACGGCGCCCCAGGTGTTAAGATTGAGTAGTAAAGCCCCATAGTGGCGATGGCCTGCATCGCAAGATTTTGGATCAGCCAAAACACAAAACGGGCGACTCATGGCGTCGCCCCTACAAGAAATCCGGCGGTTCAGTGCAGCGGTTCGAAAAGCTCTTTTGGCATATCTCTCTCTTTGCCTTGAAACTGAAGCTTCACTCTCGGTAGCTTTTGGGTAAATTCCTTTTGCTGATCCGGCGAGAAATTTCTGCCTTCCAACTTCAGATGCGTGAGGTGCGGCATCTTCAAAAAATAGGGTAAACTGCCAGGCCCCACGCCGGTGTTCTGCACGTTCAGGAACCTTATTTTGGAGTTTTGCAACTTGGCCATGGCTCTATCTGTAATTCGATTATTGCCGGACAATTTAATCACCAGCAGACTCGGCAGTTTGATGATGTGTTCGAAGCCTTTTTCGCTCAAATGGGTATTATCAACCTGTAAATTGGTCAGATTCTTCAAACCAAGCAGGTCTTTATAGCACTCTTCATTAAGGTCATTGTGACCGATTACGAGATTCCCAAGCATAATGTGCTTGCCGATCGATTTCATCGCATCGCTCCTGATCAGTGTCTTATCGACTCCCAAAAAGCGCAGATTCTTAAGCGGCTCCAGATAATTCACGCCCTTAGTCGAAATATCGGTTCCTTCCAGTTCAACATGTTGGAGACCAGTAAGCCTTGCAACATGCTTGAGATCATCGTCAGTCACCTCCAATCTTTTCATGTTTATTCCGAAGAGACTGTTTGGAGATAATCGATTTAGGTCAGACATATGCTTGCTGCCTTCGTAACCTAATTTCAACTTAGTTCTTGTACCAGGAAGAAACTTCAACCGTCCCCTGGCCGGAGAATGAGTCGATGTGCTCGGCTCGGAATCACTAGCGCCGGCGCCAGGTTTCAAAACATACAACTCACCCATAGAGTAGTTGCTGGGAAAATCCAAAATGATCGCATCATCAACAGCGGTCTTACTGACCTGGGCGACGCATGGCGTCGCCTCAACAAGATGCCTGCATGCAAGTGCACAAACACAGAGCAAAAAAAATGTGCGCTGCCAAACTCGCATTTCTATTTCCCCTCTTCTTTAGACGGTTTCCAACCGAGTGCCAGAGCTGCAATCACCAATCCGACAAAAGCCAGCGAAAAGCACAAAGTGGAGTCCAGTTCTACTTTGTAATAGCTGGCCCACAGATAATAACCGTTGTGCATGAAGTGCAGACACATAGACGGAAAAATTGATCCGGATGCAAGCGTGAGATAAGCGAGCAAAATGCCCAGAATACCGGTGGGAAGAATTCTGAACATGCTCAGGTGAAAAATGCCGAAGAGAATGCCAATCACAATGATTAACTTTTGTTTGGGCAAATTTTTTCTGAGAATACCTTGCAGTACTCCGCGAAAAAAAATCTCCTCGCAGAGAGCAGGTATAAGTGCGGCAACCAGGATGATTTGCCAGAGAGGACGACCGGGCGGCATCACCATGAGCTGCATTTGCTTGGCGTACTCTTCGCTGTAAGGAAGAAATTTTGTTTGAACGGTGAGAATAAGCATCGACAATACGACAGTTGCAAAACCAAGGCAGAGAGCGGCAATAACAAAACGCGCAGGAGGACGCTTAAAGCTCAACGTCTCGCGAACCGGTGATTTTGTATAGCGAAGAAAGGCAAGAGCCGGACACAGTATCAGGAAGATCTGTGTAATAACCAGGCTGGCCATTATATTCCAGAGTGACAGCAACTGCCCGAAGTAGAAGAGCATGAAAAATACGATGCCACCAAATACGACCAGTTCTCGACCATAAGACCCGGTCTCCATCTTTTTCTTGGGCGAAAGCTGGACGCCCATTAAAAGGTCCTCGCGCTGCAAAAGTCCGGCTGCCGATTTGGCAAGCAACGCCGCAGCGATCGCAGAGCTGAAGAAAGTGATGGCAATGCCGGACCATGACTGGTGACGGGTGATGATTTGTTTTACGCAGAGGGTCGTGTTGGCAATAGGAACGATTTTCAAGAAAGTATTGTCAGCGAGTTCGGGTATTTGGGCCGCCGATGCCAGAAAGAGCGTAACCAAAAGCAGAGGAAACAAGTAACCTTGCGCCTGTTGAAAAGTACGAGTCAAAGCGGCCACATACACAGACAACGAGCTGATGAACACGACCAGGGGAGACATTACCAAGAGGATCAGTAGCCAGGCCGTCACACCGAAGTCAAACTGAGGATGCGCGTCTACCACCGAAGACTTCACAGGTCCGAACTGGAGAGTGGCAGCAATACTGATCACGCCAAGAATTGTTGTGAGCGCTCCGACGACGACCACCACCATAATTTTGCCGTACATTATTGAGCGTCTCTCCACAGGTGCCACCAGCAAGAGTGCCAGAGTACCTCTCTGCCTTTCGCCCGTAATCAAGTCAATGGCTGGATAGCTTGTGGCCAGTAACACCATCAATATCATCAAATATGGTGCGAATTGAGGAAGCATGTCGTCTGTGTCCGACTGCTTCGGTGATACGTCATTGAACGTGACTTTGGTCTCACGCTCCCATACGTCACCGACATGCAGTGCCCTCAAGCGTTTCCTGATGCAGTCTTCCTGAAATTCTCCGATAGCAGAATAGACGCTGGCCATGCTGAAAAGCACTTTTTCTCGATTGGTATCAAGCACCAGCTTGAGCGCTGGCAATGGGGCATTTTTCAGGTATGCAAGTTCAGACTCTGTAGTGAAGTCTTTGGAAACGGCCGCAGTAAATTCCGGCGGCACAAGGATCGCCACGTCAATTTCATCTGACTTTAGTTTGGCGGCATAATCGGACTCATCAATTTTTGCTACCTTCAAATGCTCGGCCGACTGAAGTCTTTTCAACAGAAGCTCACAGTCGCCAATCACACCGACGCTGACGGTGGTTTGTCCCAGGCGGGCGATGCTTTGCTTGGCAAAAGTAGCCGGGAATACCAGCATTGCCGGATAGAAAAGCGTAGGAATGATAATCATCATGATTAAGGTGCGATAGTCCCGGAGCACTTCTTTGAGCTCCTTAAGAAAAACTATCGACGTCTTAGACATCGCCTTGCCGTTCGACATCGCAGTAGTCGAGCTAGACATCAACCTGTTCCTTCACTATGGCAAGGAAAATATCTTCCAGATAGTGAGCGCCGGTGAGTTTTCTCAACTCTTCCAGAGTGCCCATCGCAAAGAGCTTTCCGCGATGGATTATGCCGATGCGATCGCAGAGTTTTTCTGCTTCGCTCATGATGTGAGTGGAAAATATAATGCATTTCCCTTGCGCTTTGCTATCACGAATAAACTGATATGTGTTTTGACTGGTGATGATGTCTAAGCCACTGGTTGGTTCGTCGAGCGCCATTACAGGCGGATCGTGGACAATAGCTCGAGCAATCGAAACTTTCTGCTTCATCCCTGTCGACAAACGCTCGCACCTTGTGTCGGCGAACTCTTTCATCTCGAAGAGCGCAATTAAATCTTCTATGCGCTGCCCTAATTTTTCCTGAGGATAGTCACTCAGCTGTCCGAAATAATTTAAGATCTCCCGCGGCGTGAGTCTTTCGTACAACCCGGTTTCAGAAGAGAGAAAACCAAGATTTTTACGAACGCTCTGAGGATCGCTGGTAATTTCAAATCCGTTGATTCTGGCCGTTCCAGAATCAGGACGCAAAATAGTGGCGATCATTCTCAATGTGGTGGTTTTTCCGGCACCGTTCGGGCCAAGCAAACCAACAATCTCGCCTTGCGAGCAATTGAATGTGATTCCATCCACAGCCAGAAACTCGCCGCGTTTCGGGTCAAAGAACATTTTTCTCAAGTCTTTGACTTCAACTGTCATTGGTCTTTCCTCTTGCAAAGATAGGCGTCCAAATATCTATCTGATCGCCAAGAACAAACTTTTCAGTTCTTATCAGACGGTTTAATAAAAAAAGCACGCCGGCGACAAGTAGCAATGTTTCAACAACAGCGATTTGAACGAGGCCGACGTCTGCATCACCTCGAACAGCCGCCTTGACCCAGAGAATCAAGTTTAAGACAGGCACAATTGCGAGTGTTTTATTCAAGAGCACTCCGGGCAGCATTCCGGCAATAGGCATCGGAGTGAAAATCAAGAGCGGCACAGTCAACATATTCTGAGCTTCTTTGAATGATTTGGTCATCGCCCCGAGCAGAGAAAATATTGCCGATACCAAAAGCGAAAAAAGCACCGTGGCGAAAATGAGAGCGGCGCCTGTCTCGAAAGAGAGGCTAAAGGTGGTGCCTGACAATTTCGACAAGCTGCTCAACTCTTTGGCCTGGCTTATCATCAGCCAAATGACCAGACTCATGCCGATAAGATTAAGAAGACCGGACATCAGAGCCACGACGAACACCGACAGGAATTTACCGATCATCAGGCACTCAGTGCTCACTGCCGCGACCAGGGTGCTCTCCAGCGTTTTCTTTTCTCTCTCCTCGGTAAAAGCGCAGATGGCCGGGTAGACAGCACCAGCCGGGATGCAGAGCACCAAAACGCAAATAACAGAGGCGAGTATGTAGCGGAAAATCACGTGTGCGGCATCGCCGCCTCTGTTCTCGTCCTGCTTGCTCTTAGGTGTCTTCGAGTCATTAAGCTCGAAGGTAAATACGCGCATGATTTCCAAGGGAACATTCTTGTCCGTCAGCTCTTTGCGCAGATTTTTTACGCGGCGAGTTTCGATCACTCTGCTTATGTACGTATGAGCGGACTCGGAAAGCGGCAGGCGCCCGGCAACTTTGACTGAAAGGTTGCCGCGCGATGTTTCCACAATCGCTTCGATATTGCCGTCCTGCAAGTCTTTTTCCGGATTCGAGGAAGAGACCAGCTTGCTGCGCTTGCTTTGGAGCAGCCATTTGCGAATTGCAGCTACATTCGGCTCTTTGCTCTCCGGAAAAACGATGCGATACGTCTCTTTCTCGCGCTTACCTTCCTGAAAAATGCCGATTTCCAACATGGCGATAGCCGCTGCCGGATAAAACAAAAGCGGGAAAAGGACACCGTAAATAACTACGTGCGGGTCTCTATAGCAATGAGTCATCTCTTTGCGAAAGACTACCCACAATCTTCTGAGGAATTCCTTCATAGATAGAGAGGTTCCACATAATCAAGAAGTTATAACCGAACAAACGACCTATAAATATTCTTTGATGTGCTTGGCGCATCAATCAGGGCTGTTGTCTTACGGTCACCACCGGCATGTATTCTCCAAGGTATGTGCGCTTCCACCAACTCCCCGTAGAGAACAGCTCTCCGGCATCGGTGAAGTGATACTGATAGCTTTGCGCTCGTAAATACATTGGGGGCTTGCCCGCAAACGGATTGGTCGCCAGTAGTGCCGTTACGTCTCTGTCGCCTTCTAAGATGCGCTGCACGAATGAGGAAAACCAGGCATTGTCCTCAAACTTGCCCAGGGCCGCAAACCACATTTGCCAGTCCAATCGTGGCTGCAATGGTGCCACTACCGGTGGCGGCCGCTTCAAGTCACCTGGCTTGAAGGCAAATTCATATGCAAGCCATTCTTTGCCGTCATTGCTGCCTTCCAGAATGATCTCCTCTCTTTTGCGCGTCATCACGGCGAAGAGTCCATAACCATTGACCAGTCGGAGTTTATGCACAGAGCTTATGAATTCTCTTAGCGGCAAAGGAAGATATTGACCGCCCCCAATATGCAAACTTAGCATGCAAGCATTTGCCAAGCAAATTATTGACACCAGGGGCAACACCATAACATTTTGGCACTTCTGCCAGCTGCCGCCCGTCACCACTGCGGCACTTTCTAGTGTGGTCTTTAGAGAAGCGGGTAAAACCCGCTGCCAGAGAGAATCATCTATAAGCGCAAAGCACAAAACAATACTGAGCAGATTGAAAAATGTGTAATTACCGGAAAGCAAAATCAAGACTTGCAGTCCGGCCAGAGCACCAAATGCGATGCGGCGAGTAAACGCATTGCCGAAGATTAAAAACGGACTGCCAATTTCGATCACGAACATGATCAGGCATGATACTTGCTGAAACCACAGCGGAAGACCATTCAAGGCCCAGGCGAGCGGTGTCGGGAGCGGTTGTGTTTCATAATGACAGGCCAGAGCTGTAAGACCCCACCACGCTTCGTCGCCGCTCATCAGTTTGCACATTCCCGACATGAACATCAATCGAAAAAGCAGCCATCTCAAAAGCCAGAGTACTATGCGAGAAGCAGGCCCGTCACTACCGGACCTTGAGCGCAGAGGCGGCGATGCCATCGTCCACGGTGCCCATAATGCGGCTAACATTCCCGCTTCCAGCAAAAGGATATCCCACTGAAAGGACATAAAGTCAGCCCCTGCAGTCAAAAATGACAAATAAAACAGCCAACATAAAAACAAACTCGGACCGCAAAAGATTCCAGCCATAGCCATTGCTGAAAAGACTAATCCGGCAGCGCAAATTCCTTTTAGAAATGTATCGCTCGCGGAAAGCCAGAACAGCGTCGGGAAATCGAAAAATTTACCAGCCCCGGAAAAAATTCCTGAGACGGATTCCATCAGGGAAGCAATCGGTAAAATTCCATGCGTGCAAAAGAGTCCATCTATTTGTATGTACAGAGAGAAAAAGGCCACCATGAATATAAATGCGATGCCGCGCACGACGAAAAAACGACAGAGTACAAAAGACTCACAGGACTCTTCGGACCCAGCCTGAGGCTCCAGCGCCATATCCGCGCCAGTCGGCATATCCGCAACTTCTAAGATGGTTTTGTCGGTTTTTTCCAGATCAGGCAGCCGAGCCCCCTTATCCGCGTAAGATTCTCCAGCCATGTCCAAACACCAAAGGTTGGTTCTCCAATTGAGCTTGCGCGACTCCGATCAATCCTCAGGGAGATGTATAGCTTATCTTTACAGGTGCAGCAACGCTCAAATTAAAAGGGATGTCCGAAGATGGCCGGTATTAACCATTTTTCGGCGATCAACACTAAAGCTTGCCGTTTTCAGGTCAACTTGATTACCCTGGTAAATGTCAGGACAGTCTGGTAAAAACGTTATTGGTTAATCTTGTTTTTCGAGGTTTTTGCATCTATGAGCTTTGTATCCCTCCCGCGCATCTCTGCAAACCCGCGCACCCGCTGCTTGACCATGCTTTTGACCATGGTGATCCTGAGTGGCGTCAGCGCCGGGACTGAAGCAATAGCGAAGAAGGACGTAAAGATTCAGGCCACCCTCCTGCACGACCTGCCCAGGAAGCTCGAATTTGGAAATATGAAAGACGGGCGTGACTTTGTCTCAGCCATGACAAAAACCGCAGAACGTGCCAATGACTACACTTTCAGGTGCGTAATCAACACATTCCGCAACGGCAAGGTGATCAAAGAAGAAGGCACTTTCTATTACAAGCGCCCCAGCCTGATGAAGATGGAAGTTACCAAAGGTGCAAAGAAAGGCGCCGTAGCCGTTCTCGGAACGGACGGCAAGGTCAGAGGGCACCTGGGCGGCATGCTCAAGATGTTCAGCGGCACTATCGAGAAGGATTCCGGCTTGCTCAAATCAGCAAACGGCTTCTCTATGATGAACTCAGACTACGACACCTTGCTCAAAGATCTGGTCAAGCAATTGAATGAAGGCTCCCAGTGCCGGGTAACATCGGCACCAGTGACGGTGGCACATACAGGCGAGAAAGTTTACGTTCTTGAAGTTTACAAAAATGTTGACGAGGACAAAGAAAAGGACCTGACACAGAGGGTTTTCATCGACCCCAAAACCAACCTGCCCGAGCAGTGGAATCTCTACAGGCAAGATCAATTGTATTCCTCAACCGATTGGAAAGACGTAAAAATCAACATCGGACTGTCTGACGAGGTCTTCAGTCTGAGAACAAAAAAGGACAAGCAGGGCTAGAACACCCGGAGGTTGCGCATGAGTAATTGTACGGCGCGCCTCAGGTCATCCAGCGGAGAACTTTTTCCTTGATCGGATTTACGAACGGGCGACCTTCCTCGGTGGCATTGTTCCATTCGCGTTTGCCCTGAAAATACCAGCTGCCCGGCAAACCTGAATCTTTGACGATCATGGTCAGTTTTGGTTTGAACTTGAGACCAATTTGCTGTCTTTGAGCAATGCGCAAATCCTGACCCAAAAACTGATCGGCCAAGGCATTGACGATCGGTTTGACCAACCACTTAAGACCGGTGACTGTCCAGTATGAAGTGTGATTCAACTCGCAGCTGTTTTCATCAATAGGTGTGACTGTGGTCATACTGGCCACGGCTGTCCGCCCGAACAAAGTGATGTACTCGGTGCGGCATCCGGGCAAACGAAATGCGATCTCGGTTTCTAAAAAGTCGCCGATCAGCTTAAAAACGAGCGAGCCTTTGGAAGGTCTGTGCTTTACCATCGTCCAACCAGTGCCGGTTGGAACATAACGTTTTTTCTTCTCTTTCAATGCCTTGCTGTTTCGCCACCACCATGATTTGTGCACATAGGGCACATGTGCCGGATCGATCAAGGCGACGACTGCGTAGTCCATGTGCGTAGGAACGATAACGCGAGACACAGTCTGGTCGTATTTCAAACCATCCAGACCCTGCGCGCGAGGAATGTCCGGCATTTCCTGACGCGGTTCGCCGTAGTACAGCCAGATGTTTCCGTCCGCTTCTCGGCATGGATATGAACGCGTTTTGATCTTGCAGATGTTTACGTGCTGGTCGCTTAAGAGCGCAGGTATCTCTGTGCAGACACCGTCAGAGTCGAACTTCCAGCCGTGGAAGGGGCAGGACACTTGATTGCCGTCGAATTCACCAAAGCTCAATGGCGCACCCTGGTGAGGGCAAATGTCGCGCATTGCAAAAATTGAGCCGTCCGATTTGCGGCCAATCAATATGAGGTCGCCCAAAAGTTGCATGGAGACTGTTTTGCCCTTCTTAACATGATCGCTGGGCAAAGCGAAATACCAGATGTTATTCACCCAGGTAGTACCGACCAGAGCCGGTCTTTCAATCAATCCTTGATGGCCGTCCGGAGCGTTTTCGCAAACAGAATCCGCCATGTCCTCCGGCAGACTGTCTGCCTTTCTGGCAACGGCGCTGGCATTGGCGTTCGAATTTGAAGAGACTGTCGGTATCACTATCGGTTCCATTTAAGGGGCTAACTCTTTTATCCGGCCCCGGCAAAATAGGGCCACCTTATCGGTTTTACAAACGATGATGGTATAAACTCAAAACCAGGCAGTCAACAGGAGTATTGCTCACCAGAACACGGTTTTGGCGCTTTGCGGTTTCTGAAATTTCAATCACCACAGGCCCGGTTTGCCGGCAGCAGGTAGAGCACGGCAGAGCAGAGGAAAAACACCAATCTGGAAATCTGCTTAACGTCAGTCCAGCATAAACAGCGGCTAATCAGAAACAGCAACAAATCGAAATAATCTCTCAGAAACCTAATGAGGACGGTCTCAAACAGCAATGAGGTTGTATAGTTTTTGACTTGTCTCTCGGTTTTGCGAGTCGAATCAATATGTCCAACGATACAAATGCAAAACCAACGCCTTCCGGAGTCGACTTCGGAGAGGGCGCTTCTGCCATGCATATCAAAGGTTTGATTCGAAATTTGCAGTCGGAAAAATCTGTGCATGACACCAAGTTTGCCGACAACCCTCTGCACAATGATTGCTTGAAACGATTCGACCAGGTTCTATTGCAATTGCAAGACGAGCTGGCCAAGCTGCTCGCTGAAACCGCGTAAGAATGCATTAAAACTACGGCGCTACCGGCTGACGCAGTTGCGCTTCACGCACGGCAGCTTCGTATTCATCATGCGAACTGGCCACCAAAGCCTTGCTGTTTACTTGCTTGAAATAAGCCAGGCAGGCGTCGCAGCGATGGAAAGTATTATAGATGCGCTCTTGCCCCGGCGCTGCAAAATCGCGCAGTGTTTCCAGAGAATTGAGCTTGCGCTTTTTGCACTCAGGACATTTAGCCTTCATCAACACAGGTAAGAAAGGCGTAATCAAAATGGACGCGAAAACCAGAACCCAATGCCAGTCTTTCATGATGCACCTCGAAGCGCTGGCAGAATACTACGAAGAAGAGGGCTTTTCAAGCATGGTGCTCAAATCTCAGCCAAAGTTGATCAATTCTCCAAAGGTGGCATAAATGCCACCGGATATGGCGGCAAAGTAAGTTTTTCTTGCATGGCTAAAAGGCAAAAATTGGACCAAGCAGACGCCATGAGAGAAGCCAGCGGATGCAATCCGTTATAGATGAGCGCAGTCCGCGCGGTTTTTGCATGCGGCGCAGGCGCGAAGGCGTGTGCTTGCCTCTGCCTTTGGGCGATGGAGCTTCTATCTGGCGGTAAAGTGGCTTGCCTTCCAGGCGGTCCAAGTAAAACCGGGCCGGGCTGTCGCAGGACTTGAGCCAGATAGCCGTACCTTCGTGGGCTGAGGTGCTGGTGTTCTGAACACCGGCTTTTGTGAAAGCTGTGGAGCCGGGTGCTTTCTTGTCCGCGCTCAATACATGCATATGACAACACCTCCGGGGGTGAAGCCAGTATGGATGGGAATCAAGTCCCAGTCTCGACGGATAACCTATAAAGCTATACAGGTGTTCCTATAAAGCCTTAGAATTAATCTATATTTCTTATATATGCGATCGGCGCGCCGGCACCCGAGCCTATCCCTGAAAATGGCTCTGCGCCCAATATGTCTCCAGTTTTCAAGATCTTTAATGACAACTAGAAAGGGAGATTTCTGTGCAATGATATTCTCCTGCTATGCAAAGGCAGCAAGTCAAGGGAAGGCTTCGAATCAAGTCCGCAATAAGCACGGGTTTGTTTCTTTGGGGCGCTGGTGATGAGAGCAATTTCAGTTATTTCCATTACTCTCGGTCTTTCCGTTCTATTCGGTGCCTCTTTCAGCACGCTGCCAGCTTGCGCTGAGCAAAAGCATAAAAAAGCTAAAGCAACCGCCTCCACGATTGCCGCAGACAGAATGCTAGCCGACATCAATCCGAAATTGAGCACTTACAGGAAAGAGCCGATTTCAGTGATCGACGGCAAGCTTAAGCCGGGGCAACAGGGTGACGGCGTCAGATTGGCTGCTGCTGTCCTGCGTTTGCAACCTGTGGATTCGGAAACACCTGTGGCAAGACTGAAAATCTCAGGCACCCTGCCCTTCACAAATCCCGCTGATAATGAGGCACCAGACGCGCCACGCTGGCAAATGCTGGAGGCTATTTCACCATCGACAGGCGAAGTGGTCAACAAAGATCCCATCAAAGGCGCCATGTTGACAGGGCAGCCATCCTTGTTTGTAAGACCGGCTGTCGGGCCAAAGACAACCAAGGTCGGCAGCAAGATCGACACGTCATTCGGCAAAATCGGACCGCAATTCGATTCGCTTACTTTGCCTGTAAGAGAGTGGCTCAATCCACTCATGCCCGCCCGCGGAGTCGTAGTGATGGTGCACGGCACCACCCAACACTCGGGCAGTTTCGAACTATTTGCCAATCATCTCTCCAGCCTTGGCTTCAAGGTAGTTGCGTACGACATGAGAGGTCACGGCCGGTGGTATCACAATCAACGTGCATTTGATGAAGGCGGCAACGTCAATTACAGCCGCAGCTCGCAAGATCTGATTGTCTTGCTCACGCACTTGCGCGTCAAATATCCGACCTTGCCATTATTCTGCGTCGGTGAAAGCATCGGCGGAGCAGTGGCGGTAAGAGCAGGCAGCGCTAATCCAGGTTTGTGCGATGGTCTGGTCCTGGTCAGCCCCGGAACCAAGCCTTGCACATTCAATCCGGTCATGGTGGCCAAAGATTTTGTCAAAGGCATCACGCACCTAGACCGCCTGATGGATGTGACTCGCTATATCACGCGCTATTCGTCGGATGACAACCGGGTCACTAAAGAGATGGTCACAGACCCACTTTCCCGCACCGAGCTTACCGGCAAAGAGGTCCTTCAAACCGGCTACTTTATCAGCACAACGCCGAAATTCGCAGGCAAACTGGCCGATCATATTTCCGTGCTGATCATTCAAGGTGAGGAAGATCGCATCGTTTCGGCCAACACAATCAAGTCGATTTACAAGCACCTGCACTCGAAAAACAAATCTGTGGTTTACCTGCCCGACTGCGGACATGTGTTGCTCGGCACTTCTTTCCTCAAACCGCAGGTAGTGTCATCGATTTCTCAATGGCTGGTCGAGCGTTCTAGAGAAAAAAGCGCTGCGCTCACGGGCGTTCAGACTAAATCTCCCCGCGGTTAATGCAATTTATATCCAGCCGCCGAAATTGGCAGGAACAACCTTCCAACAATCGGTTGATTGCACTGCTAAAATGGGAATATTAATTCCTGGCATCCCGGTCTTACTTACTACAAAAACACTAGCTGCCGCCAGTAGTTATTGCGGCCTGAGGATCTATGTCGAAGACCGTTACTCTTATGGAAGCTTTGCTCAAGGATCCCTCTGTCAGCGTTCGCGAGCATGTCGTGGAGAGTGCTTCTCCCCATGTATCCAACGTCAAACAGACTTTTGAGAAGCAATACGAGACACTTGTAAGCGAAATTGGCAAAGAATGGGGCTATCCCATCTTCAACAGCACCTTTGACGACCCCGAAAACCCGAAGGCCGTGGCGCCGGCCTGGTCGGTTGGCAACCCGAAGGACGGCGGCGAGTCCAAGACTCTCAAGCTTTCATATTGGAAGCGGGATAACATCATCAACTACATTTTGCTGCGCACAGAAGTCGACCCTCAAAAAAACAATCGACCTCTGTATTACGAAATAGTGATTGGCGGCAAACGCAGAGTTTCGGAAGGCAACGTCAAAGTGGACGCCCTGCGCCAGGCAAAACCCAGCGTCTGGTCGACTATTCGCTCCTGGTTCGCCTGGGGCTAAAGCCAATGCCTTTCATTTAGCGGGTTCGGCAGAATCTGGCAGCGCCGCTTTCGGCTTCAAGAGCGTTTGACTTCGCAATCGGAGCCAAAAGGAAGCCGGCGCTTCCGAAACCGTCAGGCAAAGCAATTCCGCAGGTTTCACCTGCTGCTCAAGTAAACAGCATTGTGCTCAGCCCTTTACTATCAGTTAGTGGCTTTTACGTGTGTCAAATTGATGTCCACACGTGATGCTTCCGCCAGGACTTTGACGCGGCCCAGGCGGCGCAAAACGTCCTTTCTGATCGAGCAATTAGTTATTTGTCTGGCAAAAGGGACATGCACGCCTGTGTCCAGATAGGAGGAAAGCTTGAGTTCGGTCTTGCGTCCACCATCAAAAGGTGTCAGGGTCCAGCATCCTTCGAAGCGCTTGAACTTGTCGCTTTTGACCAGGAAATATTCAACACGGACAGGAGAGCTTTCAACTTCCTTGTAGAGACATTTGGCATTGCCAATTACAGGCAAGCCGGAAAAAATTTCATCAATTACAGCTTCTGCACCTGTGTACGAAACCAATTTGCGAGCCGGATCCACCTGCCGCTGCATCTTGATCGCGTCGTAAACCGTCTCAGGAGAAGCACTCACAATCACACTGAAAAAAATGCTGTCGTCTTGCGCGTTACCTGCCGCCATTGCCGGTGATACCAGTGTCGTGATCGTGAAGGCGACCAGATAAATTTGGATGGATTTATAAAAACGCATAGCAACCGCCCAGCACTACTTATCGGGGCTCAGTATACTCGCCCACTTGCTTGTTATTTACCCGAATGAAAGCTTCGATAACACTCATGACATCCCGTGGCTCAAGTTTGTCATTCTAACTACAGACCAGTCACGCTGCGAGTTTCAACCAGATCCGTCTGGACAAAACATGGGTCGAGCCCAAAGAATTTTCGAGGGTAAAATAACAAAAGCGGCCGTTTTTACAGCCGCTCACCATCACGTACAAAGAAGTAAAAAACCGCATATCAAGCGGCGCTGCGTATTATTTATCCTTTTTTGCGTCAGCGGATTTTTCAGCGTTTTTCTCCTGGGCTGAACCGGGTGCCACATTAGGAGCCGTTGTCGAAGGGGCTACTGCAGATGTTCCTGCGCCAGGCGTCGAACCGGCGGGGCCGGTAGCAGGTGCTGTGGTTGAAGGTGCTGTGGTTGAAGGTGCTGTGGTTGCAGGCGCCGTGGTTGCAGGCGCCGTATTGGCTGGCGCCGTACTTGCACCTGCCGGTGCGGTCGCATCGGCAGCGGGGGCTGCAGGAGGATTGATCACTTCGTTGAAAGCCTGCACAAGAAGATCATTTTCCTGTGTCAATTGAGCCAATCTCGCGCCTTCTTTGCACAGCGCTTCTGCTTCTACAGCATTGCCGTTCTGCTTCAAAGCGTAAGCCAGTTTCAACATCACAGCAAGCGTTTCGGCATTGGTATCGCCGACTTTCCGCTTCTTGAGTTGATAGACCTGCCTGTAGGTTGAAATCGCGTCGGGCAATTTGTTCTCAGCCATGCAGGTTTGCGCCAGGTTGATCAATATCGGGCACATCTCATAAGCGCCTGCTCCATACAGTCTGACCGCGCATGTCACCTGCCGCCTGTAGGCTGCTTCCGCCTCAGGCAGCTTGTTTTGCTTCGTACAAAGCTTGCCCAATCTTCCGTAAATTACAAATACAGCAGGGTCTTTCGTACCCCAGACACGCTCTCGCCAGGCGGCAGAACTGCGGTACAGAGCCTCAGCTTCAGCCAGCTTGCCTGCCTTTTCCTTTTTCTGGGCCTCGTTAAAAAATGCGTTTGCTTTGTCGGCTACATTCTTGGCAATTACCCGGCTGTCTCCGACCAGAGGCAACGCCGAGCCGGCGCCGGCACCGGCACCAGGCGCCGTAATTTTATCCAGGCTTCCGGCTCCATAAAGGTTTTGCAGGGCGCCCGCATGCCCGGTCGGCATCGGCTTGGGCATGCCCATCAAGCCGCCGTATTCGGACAGGCCCTGGGCGCTCGCGGGAGCAGCAGACAAAGCCAGAGACAGCGCGAATCCAGCAAAAATCGATTGTAAGGATCCCTGATTCGAGCGCATTTTTTCTCTTTGCATCACACTCACCGCCATTCTTTGTATGTTCGAGTAGTTCGAGTTTATCGGCCCGCCAGGTTGTAAGGCGATCTTACTATTAATAGTGTAACGCGTCGAAAGCGGGAACAAATCGCCAGGTGTCGGCATCTTCGCTGCCAGCAAGTATTCTCATCTTAAAGGAAGATGTTTTGGGCACAATGCTCGTATGGAATCTGGTGTAATCGAGAGATGGCGGCTGTGCACAGAAAACAAATACCTTTTAAAACGGCTTGTTTGCTGGTCTGTCAGACCCTGGCTTTAGTACTGACTTGCTCCTCAGGCGCTTCGGCTGAGGTTATACGCGAGGACGAACCGAGGATCGCCAAAGATGTGAAGCAACCTGTCTACCACTGGGTGGACAGAGACAAGCCTCTGCATGGTTTGATTATTGCCATTCACGGCGCCACCCTGCATGGCGGGGCTTTCGATCCGATGGCGCGTAAATTGGCTGAGCAGGGCTACGAAACTTATGCGCCCGACTTGAGAGGCTTCGGCCGATGGTGCACCGACAGGAGCAAGCCCGTCGCAGAAGGCGAAATTGCCTTTTACCGCAGCCGCGAAGATATAGTCGGGCTGATTCTGGCTCTGCGCGAACAGCGCCCCAATGTTCCTATCTATCTGATGGGTGAAAGCCTGGGTGCCAATCTCTCCTTGTGGGTGGGCAGCGTCCATCCGCATTTGATCGACGGAATTGTTATAGCCAGTCCGTGCAGCACCAGACGCTCGGGTCTGAGCCCGACTCTGGCTGCCGACTTCGCAAAATTCTGGGTGAACATGAAGCGCGATATTCCGCTTCAGCCTTACGCCAAGCGCTTCCTTTCCGAAGACGACAAAGTCACCGAAGCCTATATCAACGACCCGGGCAATCGCAAGACGATGACCTTCTGGGAATCAATGCAAAGTATGCACGCCAACAAGTCCAGTTTGATGTATGTCGATCAAATTCCATCCAACATGCATATTTTGTGCATCGTCGGCGAAAACGACAAACTGTACAAGGCATCTGCAGCCCGGGCCTTGATGAAGCGCATTCCGTCTCCCGCAGCGCGCCTGGTCGTGCTCAAGAATCGTGGACATATTCACTTCGAAACACCCTACATCAAAGACGATGTGATGGCGAATGTGACCAATTGGCTTACCGATATGACCGGTCAGAAAACAGCTGAGAACAACGTGCACGGCGAAGGCACAGTGTTGGGCAAGAAGCTATAGAGTTTTTTGTGTTGCTACAGCCAGCTTGCCGCTGTCTTTGCAGTTGCCAACATCTAGCTCTTTTCGAGCTCGTCATCCTTGCGATATCCTTGCTCGCGCTCCAGAAGTTCGTCCAGCATCCAATCGAAAATCGTGTGCGCTCCGTCTTCCGGATGCAATTCGTCCTTCATGAATTTCGAACCGCGGTGCGGAGGAGATCCGTCTACAAAAGTGACGTGATCGATGTTCCTAAAAACCCTGCCAAGACGAACATCGACATGCGGGCGCAGGCTCGGCAAAACGTCTTCCTTGAGAATTGGATAGTCTCGCACTACCTGCGGTGCCAGAAATAATGCGCTGGCAATTGGTGTAATGCCGTCATTAAGTGCAAACTTTCTGGTGCTCAAACCGGATTCATCAGTTGCTTTCACTTTACCTATCTTTGTGGCCAGAACCTTCAAAGTCGGCTGTTCTCGCCCCAGTTGAGCCGGCACCCTCACTGCAAAAAAACGATACGGTGCCAGCATGTATGATTCCAGGCGTCTCTTTTTGGTCATGCTGATCACTTCAGCATTGACCAGATATCCTGCATAAGCAATTATCTTCGCTTTGTTCACGCCTGCTTGATTGATCTTGCGCAAGATACTGCTTTCGTCTTTGGCTGGTTCGAGACTGCCTTTCGGACCAACCGGAGTCAAGCCCTTAAAAGAACCGATCGATGGAATGCCGCCGTCCAGGTTGTCCCATTTGAGGTCGGCCTGATAATTCTTGTGGCGACTAAAATAAAGCCTGTAATCTATGGCGTCCAACATTCTGGTCACCGGGCCGAACTTGTGTTGCAGAAGGCTGTATTGATACCAGTCTGAAGAAAATAGAGGCGAGCCGTGAAAGGGCGTCCCCATGCACAATGCCCTGTCGACACAGCAGTCGACATCGGCATCGGCAAGAGCACCCTGCACCACATTACCGCCCATGCTCAACGCCATAATCGTAATTGGTTTACCGGCTGCTTTGGACAACTCCGGAATGACTTTCTTTGCCTGCTCGATTTCGTCGCTCAGTGAATCAGCAGTGTCATAGCGAAGCAAGAAAACCTTGAAGGATTTCTTGAATTGCGCATCCGCATCAAAATAAGCAAGCACTCTGTCCCAGCGAAACATGCTTTGATACTCACCGCCGCCGCCGTGAATGAGAAGAAGCACTTCTCGATCATTCAGAGCAGTAGCATCCTGCTGAAAAATTTCCAGGCGCTGTGGTTTTTCCTTAAAGACCTGCTCCGGCTTCACCACAGGCATGTGAAACAGCAAAGCGCGATCTTCCTGGTCTACTTTTACATGAACGCCAGGGCGCGCTGCGGCATCCATATTTTTCGAGTCGGCTAAACAAGGTGTCGAGTGTACGGACTGAATCAAAAGAATAAGGAAAGCCGCCAGAAAAATATTTGCGTTGCGCGTATTTCCCCCGCATTTTGTTTTTCGTCTTTTCAAAATCACTCGATCACCTAAATCAAAAAGCGCTATTTCGCCGCGTTTATCGCCGCCTCTATTGTTCTATCATCTCGAGTCAAAATCTGTCCGCCCACAAACACAGATTCCACCGACAAATCCGAGCGGTTCCAAATAACAAGGTCGGCGTATTTGCCGACTTCGATATGGCCGATCTTTTCATCAAATCCCATAGAGTGAGCCGGATTGTAGCTGGCCATGCGCACCGCTGCCTGAAAAGAAGTGCAATTCCATTCAACGCAATTTCTTACCGCGTCCGCCAGATGAATCGACGAGCCGACCAGACCACCGTCTGTGGTGCCAATCTTAGCGGCGTCGGTTACCAAGATGGATCGGCGCTGCCCTTTCAGTTTCAAAATCAGTGACACCGTCTCCGGTGCCAGATGCAATCCATCGGCAATCAAACAGCAGCTGACTCGATCATCCATGAGCGCCGCACCGACTGCCCCCGGGTCCCTATGGTGAAGTGGTGCCATGGCGTTGAAAGTATGCGTCACCAAACAAACGCCAGCGTCAAAAGCCTTACGAGCCTCGGCCAGGTTGGCATTTGAGTGTCCGAGCGACGCCTTTACCCCATGACTTTGCAAGTACTGCAAAGCCTCTCCCTCAGGGTCCAACTCAGGCGCCACGGTCATCAGCAGGACACCGGGAATTATCAGCCTCTTTAAAATCTCCAGGTCGAATGGCTGCAAATGCTCCGGAGGGTGGACTCCCGGGCGTCTCGGCGAGAGGCACGGACCCTCGAGATGAATGCCGGGCATGCGGGTAAAGAGCCCCTTGGCGAGTGCCAGATCGGATTTGACGCCATGTTTTCCAAGCCACTCGATGCTCTCGACAAGGTGATCGACCGCCGCTGTAATCAAGGTAGGCAAAAACGTCGTCACGCCGCCCAGTGCCTGGGCTTTGCTAAATTTTTCCAGCGCAGCTTCTGTAGGTTTACCCCAAAAATCCAGCTCCGGGCCGCCATTTAACTGCAAATCTATAAGCCCTGGAGTGACCAGCCTGCCCTCCACCTGGAGGTTTTCATATGCAGGTGTCGAATGCTCTTGGGGCACAATTGCCGTTATCAGACCACCCTCAATGAGAATGTCGGCAAAGCGCACCTCAAGAGGCGTAATCACCTGCCCGCCTACCAATCGAAGCTTTTTCATATTTTTTTTCTACGGACTCGCTAGACTATAGGTGGCGCTTCGCCATGCCCTGATTGGCTCACTAAAACTCTGGGAATAGTACTGGTTGGCACAGCGGTAATACAAGGCCTGGAAACAATAATGGTTCCCGACGGAAATTTGGCAGTCAACCAGCAAACCGGGCAAACGGTCGATGTACGTGCATTGATGGCAAAAGTCGTCGAGTTGCAGGAGCAGCTTTTGGCGCAACAGGAAAAAGCTCTGGTCCTTTCTGCCCAAGCTCGAGAACTGGACCGGACAGCCAGAGACATCGACGACGTAAAGACCGAACTGGCATCGCAGGGTATTCTCCTGGCTGACAAGACCAGAGAGAACAAGCAACTGCACCAGGAATTGACAAAAGTGACGGCACTTTTGGATACTAAATTAAACGAGACTGAAGAGCTTAAAGCAGCAGTTCAAGACCTTCAGCATCAATTGAAAACGCGCGAGCAAGAAAGAGATTTGCTGGCAGTGATGCTCAATGAGGCGGAAAACAACCAGCGCCGGCTGGAAGCCGTTATCGGTGAAATCACAGCCCATATGAACGCCAAAGAAAAAGAAGGCTGGCTGGGACGCTTCAAAAAAACATAGGGGCGCATTGCATTTGCCAATTTCTACGAACCATGAGGTC